>CAVCAX010000130.1:1963-3399 GCA_963599995.1 Coprobacillus sp. CAG:698 | reverse complement strand
GTGGTAGAGCTGATCAAGGAATATGAGCATTGCATGGAAACGGAGGGGCATCCGGGACTGGAAGATTTGCTGGTGCGCATGGATCATGAGAAAGCGTGGGAATACGAGCAGAAGGCTAAACAGATTCTGTCGCAATTGAAAATCCGTAATTTCGACCAGTTGGTGAAACATCTTTCCGGAGGGCAGCTAAAGCGCGTGGCTTTGGCGAATGCTTTGATTACCGAACCCGATCTGCTGATTCTGGATGAGCCGACCAATCACCTCGACCTGGATATGACGGAGTGGCTGGAAGATTACCTGCGGCGGACGAACCTCAGTCTGTTGATGGTGACGCACGACCGTTACTTTCTGGATCGTGTCTGCTCTGAGATTATAGAAATCGATAACCGGCAGTTGTATCAGTATAAAGGAAATTACAGCTATTATCTGGAAAAACGGCAGGAGCGGATCGAGGCGAAAAGCGTGGAGATAGAGCGTGCCAATAACCTTTATCGTACGGAGCTCGACTGGATGCGCCGCATGCCGCAGGCACGGGCACATAAGGCGAAATATCGGCAGGATGCTTTCTACGAGATAGAGAAAGTGGCCAAGCAGCGTTTCAATAATGACAATGTAAAACTCGATGTAAAGGCGTCCTACATCGGTAGTAAGATATTTGAAGCAGATCATCTTTATAAAAGTTTTGGTGATCTGAAGATACTGGATGACTTCTCTTACATTTTTGCCCGTTATGAAAAGATGGGGATTGTCGGCAATAACGGAACGGGGAAATCTACCTTTATCAAGATACTGATGGGGGAGGTGCAGCCCGATAGTGGCACGGTGGATATAGGTGAAACGGTCCGTTTCGGCTATTACTCTCAGGACGGGTTGAAGTTTGACGAACAGATGAAGGTTATCGACGTGGTGCAGGACATCGCCGAAGTCATTGAATTGGGCAACGGCAAGAAGTTGACTGCTTCACAATTTCTGCAACATTTCCTGTTTACTCCCGAAACCCAACACAGCTATGTCTATAAACTGAGCGGTGGAGAGCGCCGGCGGTTGTATCTGTGTACCGTACTGATGCGTAACCCGAATTTTCTGGTATTGGATGAACCGACCAACGACCTCGATATTATCACACTGAACGTTCTTGAGGAGTATCTTCAGAATTTCAAAGGATGTGTGATTGTGGTGTCTCACGACCGCTATTTCATGGATAAAGTGGTAGATCACTTGTTGGTATTCAACGGTCAGGGGGATATTCGCGATTTCCCCGGAAATTACAGCGATTATCGCGACTGGAAAGAGGCCAAGTCCCAAAAGGAGAAAGAGACTGAGAAATCCCAGGAGGAGAAGACCGCCCGTGTTCGCCTGAACGAAAAACGTAAAATGAGTTTCAAGGAGAAACGGGAGTTCGAGCAGTTGGAAAAGGAGATAGCGGAACTGGAAGC
>CAVCAX010000130.1:0-1953 GCA_963599995.1 Coprobacillus sp. CAG:698 | reverse complement strand
TTGAAGAGCAGCTTTGCAGCGGCACGCTTTCTGTAGATGAACTTACGGAGAAATCCAAACGTCTGCCCGAAGTGAACGATCTGATTGATGAGAAAACCATGCGTTGGCTGGAACTAAGCGAAATAGAATCATGAACCTGACGAACTATCATAGCCATTGCCTTTTTTGTGACGGACGTGCCGACATGGAGTCTTTCATCCGCTTTGCTATTAGTGAAGGATTTACATCGTATGGCGTTTCGTCACACGCTCCATTGCCTTTTCCCACTGCATGGACGATGGAATGGGATTGCATGGAGGATTATCTGGCCGAGTTTCATCGGGTAAAGGAGAAGTATGCCGGCAAAATCGAATTTTATGTCGGCTTGGAAATCGATTATCTGAATGAAGAGAGCAATCCATCGGTTTCCCGTTTTCAGGAGTTGCCGTTGGATTACCGCATCGGTTCCGTGCATTTGTTGTACGACGACAAGGGAGAAGTGGTGGATGTCGATGTGACTCCCGAAATATTCCGTAAGATAGTAGACGGGCATTTCGGCGGTGATCTCGATCGGGTGATCCGTCTTTATTATGACCGTCAGCTTCGCATGATCGAGTTGGGCGGTTTTGATATTTTAGGGCATGCGGATAAGATGCACTACAATTCGGCTTGCTATCGTCCCGGGTTGTTGGACGAACCGTGGTACGGGAAACTGATGCAGGATTATTTCTCCCGGATCGCAGAGATGGGGTATATGGTTGAAATCAACTCCAAGGCTTATCATCTTTACGGCACATTTTTTCCGAACGAACGTTATTTCCCGTTGTTGAAGGAATTGGGCATCCATGTGATGGTGAACAGCGATGCTCATTATCCCGAAAGAATCAACGCCGGACGTCCGGAAGCGCTGGCGGCTTTGAGGCGTGCAGGATTCAGTACGGTGATGGAGATGCATCAGGGAAAATGGGTGGAATGTGATTTGACAGAGTAAAAGAGGTTAAAGGCTGATCTTTTCCGGTGGAAAGATTGGAAGTAAACAGGAAATGCCTATCTTTGTTATATCTTTATAGGACATAAAAATATATGGAAAAAAGAATTTATCCTATTGGCATACAGAATTTTGAGAAACTGCGTAATGACGGTTATGTTTATGTGGACAAGACCGCATGGGTACATCGTCTGGTGACCACCGGCAGTTACTATTTTCTGAGTCGCCCGCGCCGTTTCGGTAAAAGTTTGCTGATCTCCACCCTTGAAGCCTATTTCTTAGGAAAACGTGAATTGTTCAAAGGGTTGGCGATAGAACAGTTGGAGGAGAATTGGACAGTGCGTCCGGTTTTTCATCTCGACTTGAATATCGGCAAGTATGATACGCCCGGAAGTTTGGATGACATGCTGGAAAAGAACGTTGCCAAATGGGAAGAACTTTATGGCGCCAACAAATCGGAACGTACGATTGCCTTGCGCTTTGCCGGGGTCATAGAGCGTGCTGTGGAAAAAACGGGACATCGTGTTGCTATTCTGGTGGACGAATACGATAAGCCCATGTTGCAGGCCATCGGTAATCCCGAACTGCAAAAGGAGTTCCGTAATACCCTGAAGCCTTTTTACGGTGTGTTGAAAAGCATGGATGGTTACATCAAATTAGGATTTCTGACAGGAGTTACGAAGTTTGGAAAAGTAAGCGTGTTCAGTGATTTGAATAACTTGAAAGATATCTCCATGCGTCGTGACTATAACGATATTTGCGGTATCACGGATGAAGAGCTGCACCGGTATTTTGACAAAGACCTGCATCTTCTTGCCGAAGCGCAGAATATGGATTATGATAGCGTGTGCCTTGAAGTGAAGAAACGTTATGACGGTTATCATTTTAATTTCAACACTTCCGGTATCTACAATCCTTTCAGTCTGCTCAATACGTTCGACTCCATGGCGTTCGGCAACTACTGGTTTGCTACGGGTACTCCCTCT
>CAVCAX010000129.1:0-10218 GCA_963599995.1 Coprobacillus sp. CAG:698 | reverse complement strand
CTACTTCTGTAATTGTTAATTCAGTGAACTGTTGACGGTGACCGTTCAGTTTTCTGTGTCCTTTTCTTCTTTTCTTGTGGAAAACAAGAACTTTGTCGCCTTTAACCAAGTTTGAAACAACCTGGCAAATAACTTTAGCACCTTCTACGATAGGAGCACCTACAGTTACGTTTCCGTCTTTGTCTACCAAAAGAACTTTTTCAAATTCTACTGTTGAACCGTTTTCTGCACCTTCGATGTGGTGAACGAACAACTTCTGACCAGCTTCTGCTTTGAATTGCTGACCGTTAATTTCTACAATTGCGTACATCTTATATATATAATGTATAAGTTAGCTCCGTCGGGTGGTCTTTAATCACTTATAGAACACTTTGTTGAACCCGGTGCGGAATAATCGGGCACAAAATTACTGTTTTTATTCTATTCATACAAATATTTCTTCTTTATTTTTTGATGATTGCTTGAAGAACTATTTTAGATGTTCAATGGATTGATATAACCATTTGAGGAATAATTTTTTATGGTGATTTACAAAATTCAAACACCTTATCTTGGGGTGTAATGATATTCGACTGATCACGTGTTTCGTTATGACTTGAGGTGTAATCATCATCACTTGGGGTGTGACTTCCGTCAGTCGTTTGTTTCCGTAGTCGTCATCGTTCATTGTACAGACGTGAAAGGGAAAAGGTTTTCGGGCTGAATACACTCTGGAAAAGGAAGATTCTGCCCGAAACGGTAAAGCCGCCTGACCTTTTCGCTCTCAATAGAGTCTGTACTAACTTCAATGGACGAGCGAGGAAATATGCGACTGTCGGAATGTTATTCTTATATTGACATGCAAATGCTTTTCTCCATATCTTCTAATTTATTGCAGGTGGTGTTGCCCGGTATAGGAAACACATGACTGTCCCGTGTCATTACAAGATAATTGTTTTATGAATAATGCATACAAAATAATCAAATATGATAAAAATGCATCTGACCAGAAAAGAGAATATGAATATTTCTGTTTTTGCCGAAAAAAGTCTTCTACTGATATGTTTTTTAAATAGTTAATAAAACACAATATTCTTCTATAAGATACTAATACTCAGGTGTATGCTGAAAAAGTAGGGTTCACATAGGTTCAGGGTTCTCTCTTGAACCCTTCTTCCCGTGAGAAAAAAAGTGTTATATTTATTTAGTGTAAAAGAAAGAGAAATACAGCCACAAAATGACCATGTTGAAAACTTTCTTAATATATATAGTAGTAACAGCGCTATTTGTTATTTGGAGAAAATGATGTTCGTAAACAGATATATTTATTTAATATGTTGATTATTAGTTTATTGGGATATTTATACCACGATAAAAGGGGTTCAAGAGTGAACCCTGAACCCATGAACCCTAAAGGAGCAAAACCGGACAAAATATTTGTTAGAGAAATGCACCATATTCACTTTTTTCTTTACAAAGCGTTATGGATGCCAATAACAAGAAAAAAGATTACATCAGGTTTAAGAAGGGGAAAGATATAGCATACTCCCCAAAAACATATAGTATCTTTAAAAAAAAGACATAGCATCTTTCAAAAAAACATATAGCATCCTCCAGAAAAACATATAACATCTTTTGAAAAAACATATAGTATCTTTCAAAAAAAGATGTAACATGTTTTAGGGCCGCTCAATAAAACACCAGAAACCCATTGCACCCCATCCGATTGGGAGAACACTATTTAAAGACTCTCACCCTCTCC
Organism: Coprobacillus sp. CAG:698; assembly: GCA_963599995.1. GTDB lineage: Bacteria > Bacteroidota > Bacteroidia > Bacteroidales > Bacteroidaceae > Bacteroides. The sequence goes on along the minus strand of CAVCAX010000129.1, from coordinate 8,477 downwards.
GAAAGTTCTTTGAATTCTTTATCGCCCGGTTCACCGGCCGGCATCCCAAACGGCATCTCGGCTATCAGATGCCAGCTTGCAGGAAGCGCCCATGTGCTACGGACCTCCTCATCGATCAAAGGATTATAGTGTTGCAGAGAAACGCCCAAACCGGCATCCTCCAGCATCGTCCACACGGCAAACTGGTGCATGGCAGATGTCTGCACAGACCATCCGGGAAAATTATCCTTATAATCGGGAAATCTCTCCTGCAACTCCTGCACCACATTCTGATCTTCAAAAAACAGCACTGTTCCGTATCCGCCGGCAAAGGAACGGTCTATCTTGGCTTCCGTATTCCTGAAAGCCTCCGGACTCATTATCTTCCGCAATGTATTTTTAACAATCTCCCACAGTTTCCGATGGTTATTGCCCAACAGCAATACGATACGGGTGGATTGCGAATTGAAAGCCGATGGTACATGGGTCACGGCAAAGTCGATAATCTCTTCTATTTCTTTATCGGAAATCAGCGACCGGTCTGTAATTGAGTAATAACTCCTTCTGTGTCTCAAAGCTTCTTTAAAAGATTTCTCCATGAAAACTCCTTTCTTTATTATGATAAACAACATTATGATAAGAACAACCGAGTTATGATAAGAACAACCGGCCGGAAGAAGTTGTTCGGCAAAAGGAAAACCCGATACCTCTTTTCTCTAATTTTCTCTAAGGAAATGTCAGGGCCGTGCCACAAAGACAAGAGACGGGTTTGACTTTTTCTTACCACACCGGCCTATAAATCGAGATTTATACCTAAATTTGGCACTTAAATAAAAAAGAGAAATGGGAAAACAGAAGTTTTACGTGGTATGGGAAGGGGGAACTCCGGGGATTTATACCTCTTGGACAGAGTGCCAGCTCCAGACGAAAGGTTACGAAGGTGCTAAATACAAATCTTTCAGTACCCACGAAGAGGCCGAACGCGCTTTCCATTCGTCTCCTTATGCCTATATCGGGAAAAATGCCGGAAATGCAGGGAGCAACAGACACAAGTCTGCTTCCGAAGCATTGCCCGCAGCCGTCATAGAAAACAGCCTCGCTGTGGATGCCGCCTGTAGCGGTAATCCCGGACCGATGGAATACCGCGGAGTGCATGTGGCAAGCAGACAGGAGATTTTCCATTTCGGACCGATGAAAGGGACAAACAACATCGGAGAATTTCTGGCACTGGTGCACGGGCTCGCCTTATTGAAACAAAAGGGGTTCGACATGCCCATATACAGCGACAGTGTAAATGCAATCAGTTGGGTAAAACAGAAAAAATGCAAGACCAAGCTGCCCCGTACTCCGGAAACGGAAGCGTTATTTCTCCTCGTCGAACGTGCGGAAAAATGGCTGAGAGAGAACACCTACTCCACCCGCATCTTGAAATGGGAGACCAAGGAATGGGGAGAGATACCTGCCGATTTCGGACGGAAGTAAGGACCGGCTATTTGAATTTCTTAATCAGAAAAGCCGGATTCACCCTCAGATAAACGCCAAACGAGAAATTGGCCATCCCTCCTTCGGGCACAAGCTCTCCGCTCGCCAACTTCATGGTACCGGGCATCGAGTAATACAAATCGCCCTTTGCACCGAAGGCATAGTGTTTCCCGAAAGTCCGGGAATATTCGACGGAAAGGAAACAGGTCTGAGGATCATCGTATACAGCCCCCTCCGTCTTCATGGAGACAGCGCCGAAATAAGGAATGCCGAACAAAGAGATGAAATCCTTGCAAACAAAATATCCTCCCTTCACACGAATATTATCGCCAAGGTCAAAAGAGGCTTTCGTATACAGTCCCACTCCTTTGTCAAACGGCCACAACTTGCCGGATTCCTGATAATATCCCAGCATGTCCGCCTCGACATTTATCCGTTTCAGCACCTTGCGGTTCACGTTCCAAACAATACCGGCACCGACAGAGCCGTTGGCCAAAGTCTGCACCGGACGGTCGTTATCCACAATCTGCTCCCCTCCCCGATGCTGGATGGTCATCTGCACCGGCAGATAATAATGGAAGCGAGATTCCGGCCTGTTAAAGTTGACCAAAGAAGAGAGGCCGACAGTAAAGGCCTCCTGATGGGTATCGGTTTCAAAAATAAAGCTCTGCCAGTTGATCCAGGCATCAAAATGCCAGTGTTTCAGATCGCACAGCACTTGAAATCCGGTTTCCGGATCGGACGTCAGGTTCAGCTCGGGGTTATAAAGCGGCTCGATCAACCTGTGATTTTCACCGCCATACAGGTTGCCCAAGACCAGATTCACCCGCGACAAAGCCAGTTGCGCACGGAAGTAAGGCAGAATATGCGTACCCCGCTGATACTGGTTCCCTTTCCAGATGGCAATGTCATGATACGCATAGTTGGGAAACTTATAGGCCCCGCTATAAATCAAGGCATGGACTCCCAATTCCAACTTTATATTCTTCAAGGGATAAAACACCCCTTTGGGCTGTAGCCACAGACCGGGCAAAGAGTATCCGCTTATAACACTCCCTGCAAACTCATTGTCCTTAAAAAAGCTGAGATTATCGAGTTCTACCAGAAGCTCCCCTTGTCTTTCCGGATCAATATCGTAATCAGTCCGGCACAAGCGCTCCACCATCTGGGCATGAGCTGCCGGAGCAAACCAGGCAATAACAGCCAGGCAGCAAACTATCACACACTTATCGAGTTTCATCGTATCGCAATTTTATCAAAGCGACTGCATGTCATTCAGACGTTTGTAATACCCGTTCAGGGCCAACAGTTCTTCGTGTTTGCCGCGTTCTACTATTTCTCCCTCATAGAGGACACATATCTCATCTGCATTTTTTATTGTAGAAAGCCGGTGGGCTATTGCAATCGTCGTACGGGTTTTCATCAGGCGTTCCAGCGCTTCCTGCACTAAGCGTTCGGATTCCGTATCCAGAGCAGAAGTGGCCTCATCCAGAATCAGGATAGGAGGATTCTTCAAGATAGCCCGTGCAATGCTGATCCGTTGCCGCTGCCCTCCCGAAAGTTTGCTTCCGCGATCGCCGATGTTGGTGTTATAGCCATCCTCTTTCTCCATAATGAAGTCATGCGCATTGGCAATCTTAGCGGCCTCAACCACCTGCTCCATGGTCGCATTTTCCACACCGAAAGCAATATTGTTAAAGAAGGAATCATTAAACAGAATCGCTTCCTGATTCACATTGCCTATCAGGGTGCGCAAAGCAGAGATACGCACATCCTTTATGTTGATTCCATCGATCGTTATCTCGCCCTTCTGCACATCGTGGTAGCGCGGCAACAGGTCGACCAATGTCGACTTGCCCGACCCGGACTGTCCGACCAAAGCGATTGTCTTTCCTTTAGGCACCGTCAGATTGACATGCTTCAAGACCTCCTTCTTACCATTGTAGCTGAATGAAATATCCTTAAACTCAATTTTATCATTCAAGCCGTTCAACGGTTTCGGATTAGGAATCTCTTTTATATTATTCTCCGCCTTCAATATCTTGTCGACACGCTCCATAGAAGCCAATCCTTTCGGGATGTTGTATCCGGCTTTGGAGAATTCCTTCAACGGGTTGATGACGCTATACAGTATCACCATATAGAAAATGAACGAGGGGGCATCGATCGTAGAGTTCTTGCCCAAGATCAGCGAACCTCCGAACCACAGCACAATCACAATCAATACGGTACCCAAGAATTCGCTCATCGGATGCGCCAATGCCTGCCGCATAGCCACCCGGTTATTGGCATCCCGCAATTCATTGCTGCACTTTGCAAAGCGGTCCACCATTCTTTTTTCTGCGATGAATGCCTTGATAATACGCAATCCGCCCAGCGTCTCTTCCAACTGCGACATGGTATCGCTCCATTTCCCCTGCGCTTCCAATGACTGCCGTTTCAGTTTCTTACCGACCACTCCCATAAACCATCCCATACCGGGAAGAACCAGCAGGGTAAACAGGGTCAACTGCCAACTGGTAATGATCAATGTTCCGAAATAGAATATAATAAGTATGGGGTTTTTGATCAGCATGTCCAGCGAACTGGTTATGGAGTTCTCCACTTCCCCTACATCACCACTCATACGGGCGATAATATCGCCTTTCCGCTCTTCTGAAAAGAATCCGAGGGGCAATGACATGACCTTAGAGTAAACCATGATACGGATGTCGCGGACGACTCCCGTACGCAAAGGTATCATAACTGCTGAAGAAGCGAAATAACAAGAGGTTTTGAGCAATGTCATAAAGGCCAAAAACAGTCCTAAGAAGAGCAGGGTCATCGACGGGCCGTTTACCTCGATCATACGGGAGACATAGTAATAGAAGTTATTCACCGCTATATCCTTCAAGCTCTCCGCCGAATCCCAAGGCATAAATTCATATACCTTATTATCCATTTCGAACAATATCTGAAGAATGGGAATCAATAGTGTGAACGAGAATATATTGAATACGGCAGACAAAATATTCAAAAACACGGCTCCTACCACGTATCTCCGATAAGGAGACACAAACCGTTTCATGAGTTGCAAGAATTCTTTCATTAACTTGTACTAAAATGATTTAGGCGACAAAGATAGAGGAAAATCTCCGGAAATCATACCTAAATATCGATGAAAACGCAGGAGTTCAACAATTATCTTGATAATCGTTTGCCCTGCACATTATTCAACGATGCAAATGGGAAATATTGAATATCTTATCAAATTCATACAGCCAGATAGAGAGCATCCCGCCCCGATACAATCGAGGGTGAGCATTCTGAGCTTTCTGCTTCAGTCCCATCCGGGTTTTGGCATCTTTCAAAAGCCGTTTCAGCGTACGCCCGCCAATAACGTATTGTTGATAAGAAGACAGATTCAGCAAAGATATCATGTATTCAAGGATCCGCCCCCCTTCTATAAAATAGGCGCCCTCTTTCTCAGCCTTTGGCGATACTTTATTATCGTGTTGTCGAAAATAATTCAATTTACGGTTTATGCGAATAACATTGCCCTGCCTGCATATCTCTATCCAAAAGAGCCAGTCACCACAATAACGGAACTCCTTATAGCTGCCATTCACTTTCGAATAACACTCCTTCCGGAACAATACCATACTGGCATTGTACACGCTGGGGCCCCACAGCATGTTCTTTATAAGAAAATCCCGACTCGCAAACTTTGTCTGCAACGGCATCTTAGGAGAAAATTTATCCCAATCCAATGTCATGTACCGCCCGTCGGCATCCACCATCTGCGAACCGGTAAAAGCTAAAACGACATCCGGATTTTCTTCCAACGCCGCAACTGTTTCGGTTAAGAAATTCTTGTCAGCAAAATCATCGCTCTCGGCAATCCAAATATATTTTCCCCGTGCCAAAAGCAAACCTTTGTCCCATTGCTTAAAAGTGGTACCGCTGTTTTGTTCGTTAAACACGACATGGGTAACCCGATTATCCGATTGGTATTTCAGCAGGATATCGCGACTATTATCAGTGGAACAATCGTCCAGAAGTATCAGTTCAAAGTTATCAAATTCCTGAGCCAGGATACTATCAATACGCGCCTTCAAATAGGCACTATGATTATAATTCGGTACAATTACAGAAACCAGCGGTTCACTCATCTCAAATATTTATCAATTCCATTATTACACCACTTGATCTGGTTTTCTTTTACTTCTTCTAAAGCATGCAAATGTTGCCCCTCATTATGCCGGGAAGCCTCCTTATGCCAAAGATGATAAACAATTCCACCCATTTTCAAAGCCTTTTTCCCGATACCGGCGTAGTGTAATCTATACACAAGTTCACCATCCTCATGCCCCCAATCATGTAAATCCTCATTATAGCCATTCACGGATATAAAGTCGTTCCGCCAAAAGGCAAGATTACATCCACGCATGTGGTCAATGACACGCGCATAACGTTCTGCCAAAAAGTTACGTAAAACTCTTGACCGAAAACCATTCAACACAAATCCGGCTTTCAATTCAGAAACATTCAATTTTAAACTGATATCTTCTATCAGCCTCCGTGATACAATCGGCCCCAGTTTCGTACGGCTACCACAAACAAAATATCCATTTTCCATCATCTCAACATGATCCTGGACAAAATGACGTTCCATAATCACATCCCCGTCAATCTGAATAATATAGTCTCCTTTAGCACGTGCAATTGCCTTGTTGCGAATTGTCGTCAGTCTAAATCCTTCATCCTCCTGCCAGACATGAACGATAGGTACCTTTATTACCGCTCTGAAATCATCTATCAATTTACGGGTATCTTCTCTCGAGCCATCATCAGCTATCACAATTTCATCCGGAAGCACTGTCTGAACAGAAGCACTCAACAAACATAGTCGTAACGCATCTTCCCAATTATATGTGGAAATCAGCAATGAAACAGTCTTCGCATTCATTTTTTCTTTAAGTTAGGTTAAACAGTCATGAACAATTTTTCAAACGAACTAAAATCCCCCAATCGCAAGGGTATGTTTTTATCCATGATCCAATAAATAGGGCGATCATTATAAAATGCAGCCATCAGCGAGAAAGTACTCTTTACACCTATAATATAGTCACATTCGGACAGCAGGCATAAATCTTCCGCCTCATTTCCCCTGGGGCAATAAATACTTTCAATCCCTAAAGCCTCCTTATAGCCATTCACATTCAAGTTACGGTCGTTGGTACAGATAAAAACAGCAACCTTTCTATCGGGGAAGTGGTCTAAAAACTGACGTATATGCTCTATATAAACATCATCTTCGAAATAATACTTCCCTCCCATCCAAACTTTATAATCACCTCTGCGGATATGGACAGCCAACCGTATCATCGCACCATCCTCCGCTTGCGCATGTTTTGCCAAGAAATCTTTTATCTTATTTGATATCAAAGTCTTGAACGAAAACATCTCTTTTATTTCCGAACGATATTTCATGAACAAATCCGGAAACCGGAATTGCCAGCCATCAATCGCAACCATCTTACTTCTTTTTAGTTCGGAAAGCAATTCAGGAGTGATGTCCGCCGGATCATCCAAAAAGAAACATCTGATCAACTGTAACTTAATCAGCAGTTTTGCAAAAAGATAAACAGGCCAACGATGATATTTGTTATTGCAGACTTCAAAATAACGGTATTTATAAGCAAAACGCATTGATACGACTTTTATGTCGTTTTCTTTTCCCCATACATAAGCATGTGCGTATTGCAGAATATTATTACACATCTGCCCATATCCTTTTACGAAAATCATATTTACAATTTTTGTTTTTACATTTCTTAAAACATTCAATTCTGATTTTGCAAAAATAACAATAAAAAGCTGATTATTTCAGTTTCACATCCTAATTCATTAAAAGAAACGATAAGTACATGGGATAAAGTGACATTATTTATATCCGCACACCCGAATATATTTCAAAGAGCACACCAAACAATGAATAAAATGTATATAAGAAAAACGATAGTTCCAGAATTCTCCCATCAACTGTTTTTTCCCATTAAAATCTTTTGAGCGAAGCGCCCCTTGTACAAAACAATAGAAAGCATGCTCCTCATACTTTCGTAATTCGCGCTTCTCAAGGCAAACACTACTTGTCATCATTGGTAAAAACTCATTCCACTTATTTTGATGCATTCTAACTATATCAGAAAACCATTGTGCATTATAATTTCCATCAGAAAAATGCTGTACCAAAATCTGAGGGGAGCAGCAAACATAATTCGTGTATTTTTTTGCAATCTGCATGGAAAAATCCACATCATAACAATGGAAACCCGTCAGAAGGACTTCGTCAAAAGGATTTTGTTCCCAAACTTCCTTCCTTACAAACAGGCCCAATCCATCCAAAATCAAAGTTTCCCTAAACGGATGCTCTAAATTATGCTTTATACTATAGCCTATCCATATACCACCAAGACGGCGACAAGTAAAAGAATGTTCCCATTCCCTCTTTTGCCAACAACTCGAATAGTTCTTCAATTTTACGTTACTTCCGGCAAATCCAATAACCCCACTACTTGGTTCTACTAACTTCTGCTCAATAATAGCTCCCCAGTCATTAGAGAAAAACAGAACATCTTCGTGCACAAAAAACAAATAAGGATATTTCGCCTGTTTAGCTCCAAAGTTATAGGCTTTGGCAATCGGCCATTTCCTTTCACGATTATCAATTGCTATAATCTCCACCTCTGTATTACCAACAGTGCTCATCAGATTAGCCTTACTTTCCCGCAAACGTTCCGGAGAAATTGAACATATTATTATTGACAACATTACAATATATTTAATTGAAACTCAAGTGATATAGATACAAAGCTATTTAAAAAAGCCACACTAACAAAAGTTTCTATTCATTAATTTAAATTACACGGAATGCCTTTCTCAATAAAACTCAACTAAAAAAGTTTTTCATGTTCCCATTCCCTTCTCTTTTTCTTTACAACTGATAATTGGTTCTGCTTTTGCGACTACACCGG
>CAVCAX010000128.1:4289-6495 GCA_963599995.1 Coprobacillus sp. CAG:698 | reverse complement strand
GTGGTCGGCCTGTTGTTTGCGGGAGAAGAATCCGGTTTCCGTAGGAAGTATTTCGCCACCTCCTTCAAGAACCTGACAGCGGCACTGTCCGCACGAACCTTTACCACCACATGCCGATGAGAGGAAAACGCCGTTGGCAGACAATGTGCCCAGCAGTGTACCGCCGGGGGTAGTCTTCAATTCCCGTTCTCCATTCATTGTAATCGTAACCTCGCCCGAAGGAGTCAGATACCCTTTCGCAACGAGCAGTATAATGACAAGCAGGAGGATCACTCCAAGGAACACTCCGATACTCGCTAATATTAAAGACGTCATTGTTTTATTCTTTTTACTTTAATTATATTTTCAATCCAGAGAAACACATAAAGGCCATTGCCATCAGTCCTACCGTAATAAACGTAATACCCAAACCTTTCAACGGAGCGGGAACATCAGAGTAAGCCATCTTTTCACGGATAGCAGCCAGACCGACAATGGCGAGCAACCAGCCGATACCGGAACCCAAAGCGTAAACCACTGCACTACCTACTCCGGTGATAGCCTGCGGATTGGAAGGGTCCATCGTAATTCTCTGCTGCATAAACAGGGAAGCTCCCATGATGGCACAGTTAACGGCAATCAACGGCAGGAAGATACCCAACGATGCATACAGTGACGGTGCGAAGCGCTCTACTACCATTTCCACCAACTGTACGATACCGGCGATAACGGCAATAAAGAGAATAAAACTGAGGAAGCTGAGATCGACACCCGGAACAATGGCATCGGCGGCCAGCACCTTTGTCTGAAGCAGATAGTTCACGGGAAGCGTAACCACCAAGACGAAAGTCACCGCAATACCCAGACCTACAGCAGTCTTCACATTCTTCGATACGGCAAGGTACGAACACATACCCAGGAAGAATGCAAATATCATGTTGTCCACAAAAATGGAGCGGACGAATAAACTTAATAATTGTTGATCCATGTTATATTGATTTATGAGTTCTGATTTATCATTTATCTAAAATCTTAAATCATGCCTCTTGTAGTTCTTTATGTTTAGCACGCTGATACCAAATGATGCAGGCAACGATGATCAATGCCATCGGAGGCATCAACATCAAGCCATTGTTTAAGTAGCCCATTTCATAGAAAGCATCCGGAAGGATTTTGAAGTTCAGCAATGTTCCCGAACCCAGCAATTCACGGAAGAAAGCTACAATAATCAATATCTTGGCATATCCCAATCCGTTACCTATACCATCAAGGAAGGACTCCCAAGGAGCGTTTGCCATCGCAAAAGCCTCCAAACGTCCCATCAGGATACAGTTGGTGATAATCAGACCTACATACACCGAAAGCTGCACACTTACATCGTAAGCAAATGCTTTCAGAATCTCACTCACAATCGTAACCAGGGCAGCTACCACCACCAACTGTACGATAATACGGATACGGTTCGGAATGGTCTTACGCAGCAAGGAGATGACGACGTTAGAGAAAGCCGTGATCACTGTTACCGAGAGGCCCATTACGATAGCCGGTTCCAGTTTGGCTGTTACCGCCAATGCCGAACAGATACCGAGCACCTGTACGGTTACCGGGTTGTTCATTCCCAGCGGAGCAGAGAATACCTCTTTATTCTTCTTAGAAAATAATTGGCTCATATTCTATCGTTCCTCCTTAATTATTGGTTAAAAAATTTTCATACTGGCTCAGGCAGGCTTTCAGCATACTGTCCACACCTTTGGAAGTGATCGTACCGCCTGAGATACCGTCTACCTGATAAGCGGGATCAGTTACTTTACCATTCTTTTCTACAGCCAAAGCAATCTGTCCGTCTTTCATCACTTTCTTATCCGGAAATTCGTTTTGGAAAGCAATGGATGCAATCTCGGCACCCAAGCCCGGAGTCTCACTGGCATGCGAGAAATATACACCATAAACCGTGTCTTTATCCGCATTCAAGGCAACATATCCCCAGATGGCTCCCCAAAGTCCGGCTCCATAGACCGGAATCACGTATTTTGTCTCTCCGTTCACTTCGGCAACAAACACGTGCAGGCGGTTGTTTTCCTTTGCTTCTTTCTCATAGCTGATAGAGAAACCGTCGGTGTTTTCCGTAAGGCTTCCGTCTGCTGTCATCAGCATATCACCTTTTATATATTTATTATATTCGGCTTCCGCATCTTTCACATCCCGGATGTTCAGTGCTGCCAGAATC
>CAVCAX010000128.1:0-4279 GCA_963599995.1 Coprobacillus sp. CAG:698 | reverse complement strand
CAGAATCTGCTTCTTCGTATCCAGTTCCTGATTCTTGTTCTGAATATCTTTCAGAGACGAACTGACGAAAGCCAGCAGAAATGCCACGATAACAACCATTACCGAAGCATAAATGATAGTATAGGAATTACTATTTGTATTCATCTTTTCGTTCGGTTTTTAATTGTTAGACTTAATGGCACGTTTTTCACGACGGCCGATATTACTTTGTACCACACAGTAGTCGATCAGCGGTGCGAAGATGTTCATCAACAGGATGGCAAGCATCATACCTTCGGGATACCCCGGATTGAGCACACGGATTATGATGGCCATGGCACCGATGAGGAATCCGAAAATATACTTACCGGTTTCAGTGCGGGCAGAAGTTACGGGATCGGTAGCCATAAATACGGCACCGAAGCAGAAACCACCCAGAATCAGGTGTTCGTACCAAGGCATCTGCGCCATTGCGTTGGTTTCTGAACCGAATTGATTGAAGATGAATGCCATGAAAGCACCTCCTACAAATACGGAAATCATTGTTTTCCAGCTTGCTACACCTGTCCACAGCAAGATAACGGCACCGATCAGGATAGCCACAACGCTCGTTTCACCGATAGATCCGGGAATGAATCCCCAGAACATGTCGCTCAGCGAAGCCTCTATCGGCATTCCTGTGGCAGCCTGTCCCAGCGGGGTGGCGGCAGTCAGTCCGTCTACCGTGTTTCCCAGGCCGAAGATGCTGTCTTGTGCTACCCATACGGCATCACCGGACATCTTGGTAGGATATGCAAAAAAGAGGAACGCACGAGTGACGAGTGCCACGTTGAACACGTTCATACCCGTACCACCGAATACCTCTTTGGCGAAAATCACAGAGAAGGCAACGGCAATGGCAAGAATCCACAACGGGCAGTCTACAGGAACGATCATCGGGATCAGCATACCCGAAACAAGAAATCCCTCCTGGATTTCTTCTTTCTTCCATTGCGCTACCACGAATTCGATGCCGAGGCCGACTACATAAGATACGATTATTTTAGGCAATACAGCCAGGAATCCATAGGCAAACATTTCCCAGAAACCGCCTTCGGCGCCTGTATGGGTGAAATGCTGGTAACCTACGTTGTACATACCGAACAGCAAAGCCGGCATCAACGCGATAACCACAATCGACATAATACGCTTACTGTCGATTGCGTCATGTATGTGCGTTCCCGTTTTCGAAGTGGTGTTGGGCACGAACAAGAATGTCTCGAAGCCATCGAACACCGAACGAAACGCGTGGAATTTGCCGCCTTCTTCGAAGTTCGGCTTTATCTTGTCGAGATAATTTCTTAACGCTTTCATTAATGTATTTACTATTTTACTATTACTATTTACTATTTGATACCTCCGGTGCTTACATCATTTCGGCGCGGAGCATATCGAGTCCTGCACGGACGATGCGCTGCAATTCCAGTTTTGATGAATCGACGAACTCGCACAGGGCGAAGTCTTCCGGAGCCACTTCGTAGATACCGAGAGCTTCCATCCGGTCGATGTCTCCGGCAATGATTGCCTTGATGAGGAATTCGGGCAAGATGTCCATCGGGAGTACCTTGTCATATTCGCCCGACATGATCATGTGGCGCTCACCACCCTTGATACGTGCGTCGATGGTGTACTCTTTCTTACCCAGCAACCAGCTGAAATAAGAGTGGCTCACACTGAACTGATTGAAACGGGGCATGATCCATCCCAGTATTTCGTGGATGTCGTTGCCTTCGGGAATGACAGATACCTGGCTATGGAAAGCGCCAAGATAACCATTCGGAGATACCTGCTTACCGGTCAGCACATTACCGCTGATGTAGCGCAGTTCTTTGTCCTTTGTCACGTTTCCGGCGAAGACATTGGTCAGCAATGCACCTACGCGCAGTTTGGTGTAGGCAGGTTTCAGCACTTCGGAACCTGTCACGGCTATGGTACGGGTCATGTCTACGCGTCCGGTATTCATCAGTCGTCCGATGAAGATAACGGCTTGCGGGTCGATCGTCCATACGGTTTCTCCCTTTGAGACAGGTGCTACGTGGTTGATCTGCACGCCAACGTTTCCGGCAGGATTCGGACCGTCAAAAGCAGTGACGGTAACGTTCTTAGCCTGAGTCAGGGCTGCTGATTTCTGCTTCACACTGATGCCGAGGTAAGTCTTTGCGATTTTAGCCAGTGCATCGAGTCCTGTCTGGAAATTGGCTTCTTCTCCCTTCAAGACGAACTCGAATTCGGGAGCTAACGGATTACTGTCGAATGCTGATACGAAAATTGCTCTCGGGGCAACTGTCGGATCGGCAATCACATCATACGGACGCTGCTTGATGAAAGCAAACATACCGGCCTGCAACAGCAGTTCTTTCACCTGACCGGCATTCATACGGGCAACGTCCTGCTTGCCGAACTCTTGATAGTCCTGCTCTGCAGCCGCTTCCACGACGATGTTCATCACCTTACGGCGAGCACCGCGCTCCACGCTGGTTACCACGCCGCTAACGGGCGAAACAAATTTCACTTCAGGATGATTCTTGTCGATAAACAAGGGTCCTCCAGCCATCACATACTCCTGTTCTTTTACAACAACTTTCGGAGTTACTCCCGTAAAGTCGTCGGGTACAAGTGCATAGAACCCCGGCTCCTTTACAGTGACGAGTTCTTCGGCAGCTTTACCTTTCAGATTGATGTCAAGGCCTTTACGTAACTTTATTACATTTGCCATGTGTTATATAAAATAATGGTTTTTATAATTTGCCGCAAAAGTAATAAATAATAATGTGAAAAAGGAGGAAAAAAGAAAGGAATTACGGAGATTTTTCCGTAATTCCGTTTGTTAACGCACACGGGGGAAATAATGTACCAATTGGGTGATGTACCGATGTGCCAATGGAAGAATGCGCTAAGGAACAATGTACCAATACGCCAACGGAAGAATGGGATAATTGGGCAATGTGCCGATATACCAATGGACGAATGGAAGAATGGAAGAAAGAAGTGCCAATGCGCCTATGAAAGAATGGGATAACTGTGCGATGTGCCGATATGCCAATAATAGACGAATGGAAGAATTGAAGAAAGAAGTGCCAATGCGCCAATGGAAGAGAGGGATAATTGGGCAATGTGCCGATATACCAATGGACGAATGGAAGAATGGAAGAAAGAAATGCCAATGCTCAATGGAAGAGAGGGTAATGCAACAATTGGGCGATGGACTTGATGGGGTTGATGATAGAGGGAATGATTTGTCAATTGGCACATTGGCGGATGGGCCGATATGCCAATTGACAAATATTATTTAGTAAATGGTTTTCTGGCTTGAATAATGCACAGATGCCCGAATTATTCTTCAGGAGCAAACATCGGGTCCCATGCCGGGAGGCGTATCGGTTTCTGTTTCAGGATCTCCTGCACCTTGGAAGTTGTGAATTTTGTTTCAACAACGAGGCGGAACATGTATTCGTCAAACCATTTGTCTGTCATGATGAGGTGGCCCTGATAGCCGCTGGCGGCACCCCAACTGTTCTCTACCATCCATTTTACGGGCTTGCCGTTTTCATTGAGATCGACAGCCATCAGTGTCATGGCATGGCTCGAACCGCTTGCGAAGGTCTGGATACGTTGTTTTTTGTCCATTCCGAAAGTAGTACCCATCAGAGATTCGTAGTCATAATTGTTCACATCGAGCAGGCCTCGTTCCGAGTTCAGGAATTTACCCACATCGCATGAGAAATACATCATCGTGCTGTCTTTCAGGGAGGCGATTGCCATTTCTTTTATCTCTTCTATCGGGAGGTTCACGTATGTCCAGTTTTTGCCGTCGTAGCGGTGGCGGTCGAAGTCGATTTCATAGCATTTGTAATATTCCCGGCTCGGATCGTTCATCAGCATCACGTAGTTATCGATCAGTTTTTCGTCACCGTATTTTTTCAGGAAGGTCATCGGAGTATGTTTTTCTGTCTCTACCGGTTTTCCGGCGGCATCATAACGTGTCCATGTGAATTCTGTGGGAGGCACACCCAGATTTAAGACCAGCATGCGGTAAATGGTGCCCAGCATTTCGACTTTACTTTTCTCCAATGCAGCCGCTTTGGCACCTTTCGAGGACTGATCACGCAACTGCAGACCGAACTCGCGCAACTTCAATGAAATCAGATTTGCCATTCGTGAGGTATTCTCACTGCTGTTGGTCTCCGGCATGACTTCTTTAGGCACCAGACCGTATTTCCCGACAATATCCGCTACTCCGGTGAAAGTACCGCCATCACTC
>CAVCAX010000127.1:0-8210 GCA_963599995.1 Coprobacillus sp. CAG:698 | reverse complement strand
GTCCTAAATATTGTGTAAATAAAAACAAGATATTGCGTAAATGAAAAACAAGATTCAGCTATAAGTTTTCCTTTACATCCGGATTCTGTTTTCAATGATAAGCATAAATTGGTTCATAATCAAAAAAAGAAGAAGCAAAAACAGGATTCAAGCATTAAGCCGGAATCCTGTTTTCGCTAAATAGAATCTCATTGATACGATTCATCCACTTTACAGAAAAATTCATCCACATTCCGTTAATTGAAGTAATACAAGAATACAGCAATCCCTTCAAGCGCTTTCTTGGGTTGGTCCTTGATTTCAATAGCAAACTTAATCTCAGCCTTAGCCACACCGCGGAGATTAGTCAACGAATGAAGATTTGCAACCAAGCGAACACTTTGTCCGGCCAATACAGCTTGTCCAAATTTCATCTTATCCATTCCATAATTAATCATCATTTTCAGATTATTCACCTCTATAATCTGATTCCACAAATATGGAAGAAGCGATAAGGTAAGATAGCCATGCACAATCGTACTGTGGTAAGGACTGTCCGTCTTAGCACGCTCTGTATCCACATGAATCCATTGGTGATCCAATGTTGCATCTGCAAAAAGGTTAATACGCTCCTGAGGAATTTCCAAATAATCAGAAACTCCAATCTGTTGACCTACCAGTTTCTCAAAATCCGCATACGAATTAATAATCACTTTATTCATAATCTTAATCTATTAAAGTATAAAAACCGGTACAAAGATACAATTTTTCAGGACTTAAATGATAGATGTTTCGTATGCGCTGGTCAACATCTCATAATCGGCATCCGTATATTCCGCCTTTTCACACACTTTCTGCACTTTGCCGATAAAAATCTCAACCTGATTCAGAAAAGCCTGATAAGATTTCATCGCACTCTCATTTCCGGTGACAGCCGGAAGTTTCCTTGCGGCCTCCAGCTGTTTTTTCAACTCAATCAATTTATGATCGATACGAGCGCCTTCGAAAACAGGCTTGCGGGCATACAAGTTTATTATACTCTGCATCGTAGAAGACATCTTGCGAATTGCCATAATCTGATCTTTCAGCGGATTATCAGCCAAAATCACCTGCTCGGCCTGTTCGGTAAAAGGGCTCAAGATATCAAAGACATTCTGCTTGTATTCAGCCATTTCTTTACTTAACCGGTAGTTTACATCCAAAAGCTTATCGGCTTTAGCATACTCCTTTGCCTTCAGATAAGACAGATACCTATCAAAATTCGCATAAAACTTCGTCCGTGCATCAAACAACCCGGCATAACTCTGTTTCAGATTCTGCCGGGTCGCTTCATTAAAGCAATCACCCGGGTTCAGCAAGGCGAGAGTGTCTTTTTCCGAAACAGCAGGCGGGGCAATGGCAAGCAGTGTGGGCGCCTTCCCTTTTTGTTCCATATACCCCAAAACTGCATTCACATCCTTTTCTTTCACCATACTCCCCAAAACATTGAGCGAAGTATTATAATACTGAATTACTTCAGCGGCATTTTCAATATCTGCCGTCATCGTGGCAGAAACAGCCTTATTCTTACTACCTCCGGAGCAGGAAGTAAACCAAAAAGCACTTGCCAGCACTACAAAACACAATAAAATCTTTCTCATATTCTTTCTTTTTTATAAATTAGTAAATAGGTAGCCAAAAGCAAACCGACATTGCACTAATAACAATATAAATTGCTTTTTGCTTTCCATATTCTTTGATAAATCAGAAAATATCCGTGAAAATCCGATAAACAGCCAATAGCCGAATAGGGACTTCTCCGGTAAAAACGGTCTTTATAAGCAAAACATTTAACCCATAAACGGAAGTATATGAAAAGAATCAACGTTCTCCCCTATCGCCTTCAGGTATTTCGCAAAATATCTTTCTGCATCTTACTGCTCTTGCCGGCCGCCCACTCCACACATGCAGAATCGTCCGACAGAAAGATCCATGACAAATCCATCCAGAGCCAGACCATATCCGGTCATAGCATCGAACTAAACGGCATCGGATTGGCATATAGCTATGAGTATGCCTTCTCTCCCCGCGGAACAATACTGTTCAGCGCCGGAAGTTCGTATACCTACGGATGGATGTTAGGCTTGGACGTAAACTCTCTCAACGAAGTCTATATCACCACTCAAGACTACCACCTGATAAGCGGGAATATATCGGTCGAGCCGCGTTTCTATTACAACCTGTCCAAAAGACATCGGAAAGACAAACGTACATGGGGCAACTCCGGAGGATATCTGTCCGTAAACTTGGGCTACTCCTTTCCAATAGCAATTACAAGCGGATGGGAAGCCGCACATATATACAGTGTCATTCCATATTGGGGATTCCGCCGGGTATGGAAACATTTTCTGTTCGAACTGGCGGGAGGAGCCGGCTACATCGGTGCATCCAACGGATATTCAGGGATATACCCGGCATTCAGAATCGGACTGGGATACAAATTCTGACAAACAGTAAACAATCACCGGTCACAGGTGTTTTTTTGTCGTATAGAACCAACAAATATAAAAATACAGTATCAATTAAAAAAAATGAAACCTATGGAACAGTCATTTGAAAAAGGAACAGTACTCCAATTAGCCTCTTTAGTAGAATACGCCGAAGGAGGAATCATCAGTAAACAATTGATCAAAAAGCCGACAGGAAACATCACCCTGTTCTCTTTCGACAAGAACGAAGGCCTCAGCGAACACCGCGCACCATTCGACGCCCTTGTGCAAATACTGGAGGGCAGCGCAGAGATCACTGTCGACGGACAGACATTTATCGTGAAAGCAGGGGAAAGCATCGTATTTCCGGCCAATGCTCCACATGCATTGACAGCTATCGAAAGGTTTAAGATGTTACTGACGATGATCAAAGAATAAAACAGTCCTTTTGGGGGAGCTCAGTTTTTATGAGGGTGTGTCAAAATGTCCTTTTCAAAGAATTCACCCCTGCTACAAGTATTCGTGGCTGGGGTGAATCTTTCTATTTGGGCATTATGACACACCCTCATTATATGATTTCAAAAACATACCGGCAAGAGTGCTATTCTGTGTACTCTGTGGTGACTTTTGTATAGCTTATAAACAAAAAATGGCTACGCATCACGCGCAACCAATCCTTGTTAACCTTAAATCTAATACTTATGAAAAAAAATACAGTACAAAGATACTGACTTTCCTATCATTAGCAAATTTAAGGACTCATACAGACCAACTTATAACATGATTTAATGCTATGGTTTCTCTATTAACATTTAGAATTCAGAGTGTTAACATTTAACATATCGAATTCACATTTCATTGTTTCCGTCACATTTAGAGCCTGTTTAATTTTCCGAAAAAAACAACTCTCAAAAACTGCTGAACAAAATAAAACAGGCTCTTGCCGTTTCCGTTAATCAACATTGTTTAACACACAAAAAACATTCCAAGTGAACAGTTCTGAGAGTAAAACAGTTGTTATTACCAATACCGCGAGTGGCGTAGGCGAGATTGCACAAAAAACAAACTTTCGTGCAAAAATGATTCACCTTATTCAATAATTCTCTATATTTGCCCCCGAATTGGTTTGAAATCCGTAGCCAACGGAGGAAAATTAAAAGGGAATCGGGTGTAACTCCCGGACAGTCCCGCTGCTGTGAAGCTCTGCGAGCATCTTACAAATTAACCGGATTTATGCCACTGATGGAGGTTAAAAAAACATCGGGAAGGCTTGTAAGATGAGAGTCAGTCAGAAGACCTGCCATTCGGATATGTATTTTCCCGCCTCGTGGGTTAGAAAGGAAAGTATCACTGTTAAACCCCAAATCTTAAAAATACTGTGTTTCATCGGGTGGAGTGTGTCCACAGGGTGAGAAAGCACTAATTATGTATTTAATCGAGATACGAATATGATAAAAAGAATCTTAGTTGCCAATCGCGGAGAAATTGCCGTGAGGGTAATGCGCTCCTGCCGGGAGATGGAAATAACGAGTATCGCTGTTTTCTCAGAGGCAGACCGCACCGCTAAGCATGTGCTCTATGCAGATGAAGCTTATTGCATCGGTCCGGCCTCATCCAAGGAGAGTTATCTGAATATAGAAAAAATCATCGACGTGGCAAAATCATGCCATGCAGACGCCATCCATCCCGGATACGGCTTCCTTTCCGAGAATGCGACATTCGCCCGTCGCTGCCGCGAAGAAGGCATTATCTTCATCGGTCCCGACCCGGAAACCATGGAAGCGATGGGAGACAAGATATCCGCCCGTATCAAAATGATAGAGGCCGGCGTACCGGTCGTTCCGGGAACACAAGAGAACCTGAAGAGTGTGGAAGAAGCCGTAGAGCTGTGCAACAAAATCGGCTATCCGGTAATGCTGAAAGCATCGATGGGTGGAGGCGGCAAAGGCATGCGGCTCATTCATAACGCCGGCGAGGTGGAAGAAGCTTACACCACGGCAAAGAGTGAATCGCTCTCTTCATTCGGAGACGATACGGTATATCTGGAGAAATTCGTAGAAGAGCCGCATCATATCGAGTTCCAGATATTGGGAGACAAACACGGTAATGTCATTCACCTCTGCGAACGCGAGTGTTCGGTCCAGCGCCGCAATCAGAAGATAGTGGAAGAGAGTCCCTCAGTGTTCATCACCCCGGAACTCCGTAAGGATATGGGCGAAAAAGCAGTGGCTGCCGCCAAAGCCGTAAACTACATCGGTGCAGGTACCATTGAGTTTCTTGTCGACAAACACCGCCATTATTATTTTCTGGAAATGAATACCCGCCTGCAGGTGGAACACCCGATTACCGAAGAGGTGGTCGGGGTAGACCTCGTGAAAGAGCAGATTAAAGTGGCCGATGGACAGGTGATGCAGCTAAAGCAAGAGGATATCAGACAACGCGGACATGCCATCGAATGCCGTATCTGCGCAGAAGACACGGAAATGAATTTCATGCCCAGTCCGGGTGTCATCAGGCAGATTACCGAACCGAACGGTATCGGCGTACGTATCGACAGTTATGTATACGAGGGTTATGAGATTCCGATATATTACGACCCGATGATCGGCAAACTGATTGTATGGGCTACGACACGCGAATATGCCATCGAGCGTATGCGCCGTGTGCTTCACGAATATAAACTGACCGGCGTAAAAAACAACATCAGCTACCTGCGCGCCATCATGGATACCCCGGATTTTGTGGAGGGCCACTACGACACGGGATTCATCGCCAAAAACGGAGAACAGTTGCAGCAGATCATCAAGCATACCAGCGAACGCGCCGAAAACATTGCCATGATCGCCGCCTACATGGACTATCTGATGAACCTTGAAGAGAACAACAGCGGACTGGCTGCCGACAACCGCCCGATCAGCAAGTGGAAAGAGTTCGGATTGCATAAAGGGGTGCTCAGAATATAAACAACATCAATTATGGAAATTCATATAGGAAACCGCGTGGCCGAAATAGAACTGGTCAGCAAACAAGATAACAAGGTGGTACTCACCATTGACGGAAAAACGTTTGAAGCCGATGTCGTCATGGCGGAAAACGGAACCTGCAACATTCTTATGGATGGGCACAGTTCCAACGCCCAACTGATTCGCAGCGATAACGGAAAAAGCTACAAAGTGAACACACACTACAGTAGCTTCAACGTCGACATCGTAGACAGCCAGGCCAAATACCTGCGCATGCGTAAGAAAGGAGAAGAGGAACAAAACGACCGTATCACCTCGCCAATGCCGGGCAAGGTGGTGAAAATTCCCGTTACAGTAGGACAGGAAATGAAAGCGGGCGAAACAGCCATCGTCATCGAAGCCATGAAAATGCAAAGCAATTACAAAGTGACTTCAGACTGCCGCATCAAAGAAATTCTGGTACAAGAGGGTGACAACATCACCGGTGACCAGACATTGATAACCCTTGAAACAATAGAATAATGGAGGAAACGAATAAAGCATACGCCACGTTTGAAGAGCGTGACCGCAAGGCTTCCCTCGGTGGAGGCATCGACAAGATAGAGAAACAACATGAAAGCGGGAAAATGACCGCCCGTGAACGGATTGACATGCTGCTGGACAAAGGCACGTTCGTGGAACTGGACAAACTGATGGTGCATCGTTGTACCAACTACAACATGGACAAGAACAAGATTCCGGGAGACGGTGTTGTTTCGGGCTACGGAAAAATAGACGGACGCCAGGTATTCGTATATGCATACGATTTCACCGTATACGGCGGTTCTCTTTCGGCATCCAACGCCAAGAAAATCGTAAAGGTGCAGCAGTTGGCTCTCAAAAACGGTGCCCCGATCATTGCCCTGAACGATTCGGGCGGTGCACGTATCCAGGAAGGTATCGAGAGTCTTTCGGGATATGCCGACATCTTCTACCAAAATACGATTGCAAGCGGAGTGATTCCGCAAATCTCCGCCATCCTCGGTCCTTGTGCAGGAGGTGCCTGTTACTCTCCGGCACTGACAGACTTCATCTTTATGGTGAAGGAAAAAAGCCACATGTTCGTTACCGGACCGGATGTAGTGAAAACCGTTATCCACGAAGAAGTAAGCAAGGAAGAATTGGGTGGTGCCATGACGCATAGCAGTAAAAGCGGTGTAACCCACTTCATGGCCAATAGCGAAGAAGAGTTGCTGATGTCTATCCGCGAGCTGCTCTCCTTCCTGCCACAAAACAATATGGACGAAGCGCGCAAGCAGCCTTGTACAGATGAAATCAACCGCGAAGACGAGTCTCTGAATACCATCGTTCCTACCGACCCGAATGTTCCCTATGACATGAAAGAGATCATCGAACGCGTGGTAGACAACGGATACTTCTTTGAGGTAATGCCCTACTTTGCCAAAAACATCATCATCGGATTCGCCCGTCTGGGCGGACGCTCGGTAGGCATTGTAGCCAACCAGCCGGCTTATCTGGCAGGAGTACTCGATATAGATGCCAGCGACAAGGCCAGCCGTTTTATCCGTTTCTGCGACTGTTTCAACATACCGTTGATTACATTTGAAGATGTTCCGGGCTTTCTACCGGGATATACACAGGAGAACAACGGCATCATCCGTCACGGAGCAAAAATCGTATATGCATTTGCAGAAGCCACTGTGCCCAAAATCACAGTAATCACCCGCAAAGCCTACGGCGGTGCCTATATCGTAATGAACTCCAAGCAGACCGGAGCCGATGTGAACTTCGCTTACCCCAATGCAGAAATTGCCGTAATGGGAGCCGAAGGTGCCGTAAACATCCTGTTCCGCAAAGCAGATGCAGAGACCAAAGCCAAAGAACTGGAAGCATACAAAGAGAAATTCGCCACTCCGTATCAAGCTGCCGAACTCGGCTTTATCGATGAAATCATCTTGCCGAAACAGACTCGTAAGCGCCTGATCCAGGCATTGGACATGACAGAAAACAAGATGCAGACCAATCCGCCTAAAAAGCACGGTAATATGCCGCTCTAATAATGTGACAATGTGCCAATGTGGCAATTAAAAAATGTGATAATAACAATGTGCCAATGTGCTGCGCAAGTATTTTGCAAAGCAATTGGCACATTGTCATATCAGCACATTGGTGCATTATCTAAATAAAACTTATTCTCACAGTACGGTTATCCGTTCTGTCACATTCACATTCCTTTATAATCTTTCAGAAAGCCCTCCATCAGCCAATTTGCAAGCGCCTGCCGATTGGAAGGTATTACCAGTCTTTTTTGATCGAGTGAATTTTGAATATTTCCCAATTCCACAAACACGGATACAGGGGTAGCATGCGTCAACACATACAGATTCCGTCCGCTTACCGTACCCGCAAAACCCCGGTTGGGTTGATGCTTGCCATATTTTGATTCAAAGGTATCTTTCATACGGTTTGCCAATTTCTTACTTTCCGCCCTGCGGTTGGAGTGATAAAAGAACACATCGGTCTGTTTACCCTTACTACGGCTATCGACGTGGATAAAAATGGCCCGGCAGTATTTATATTTTTTGCGGTCATTACGATACAGAGCATTGATTTTATCGCAACGTTGCTGAAGACGCTGTACCTGATTCAAAGGAATGGGATCTCCCATGCAAGTTTCGCGCTTACTGTTCGACAGATAGGCATCATCACGAATCCCATCCTTTGCATCTTGAATAATGATATGCACTTCCGCCCCTTCCTGCATCAGGTTACGTGCCAATCTCAAAGCGATATCATAAGC
>CAVCAX010000126.1:0-7760 GCA_963599995.1 Coprobacillus sp. CAG:698 | reverse complement strand
ATCATTGACACCCCTAAAAACAATATATTCGAATGAAAGTCTGCGCTGTTTGCTAAAATCATAATTCTTTAACAAATCTACGATTTCAACGATCGAGAAAGCGCGTTCGGCAGGCATCAGCTCCGAGCGTTGAGAGGGAAGCGGCGAGTGCAGGCTGATCGCCAGATGGCAATCGCTTTCCTCTATAAAACGCTGCAGACCCTTACGCAGCCCCACTGTAGAAAGCGTAATCCGCTTGGGGCTCCACGCATATCCGTAAGAGGCGGTCAGAATCTCCAAAGTCTTCAGCACCTCGTCCAGATTATCCAAAGGTTCGCCCATCCCCATCATGACAATATTAGTCAACTTATCGCGCTCCGGCAATGAGTTTATCTGATTCAATATCTGATTGGAAGTCAGATTCATCGTAAAGCCCTGTTTTCCGGTCATGCAGAACTTGCAATTCATTTTACAGCCCACTTGGGAAGAGACGCAAAGAGTAGCCCGGTCGTCATCCGGAATATACACGGTCTCTACAAAATGATTCTCACCTACCCGATAAAGATATTTAATGGTGCCATCGGCTGAATGCATGGCATCGACAGGCGCTTCTCCTCCTACTTCATAATCGGCTTTCAATGCTTCCCGGTGTTTCAATGACAAATTAGTCATCTCATCAATCGTGTTCACCTTTTTATCATAAAGCCATGATGCAATCTGCTTAGCGGCAAATCCCGGCATTCCCAAGCCTCTGACCACCGATTGCAGCTCGGCAAGAGTCATTCCCAAAAGAGGATATTTAGACATATTCTTTATAAATCAATGTTATCTATGCAAATGTAAGGAATAAAAGTTAATTTCAGAGCAGAGTATGGGCAAAAGTTAACGTAAAAAGGCCGTTCCCATCGAGGAACAGCCTTTCACATATCTTAATCCGGTCTCAAGGCCGGTTCGAACAGACTCTGATTATCAGAAGAATAAATAGCGCAAATCTTTCACTTCACCCTTCAAATAAAGATCGTTCATCAAACGTCCGGCCAAACGGGCGTGCATATTTTCCAATGTCTTTTCTTCTGCTTTCGCATCAAACGTTTCATTCTGTTTGTCTTTTGCATACATCTGCAGCACAAACACTCCGGCATTACCCTTAATCGGCGCACTCAGTTTATTAAGTTCGGCCACTGAAGCGTATGCTCCTACCAGCGGTTCACTGCTACGCAAAGCGGAAATGTAAGCAGGAGCAGCGAAAGTGACATGTTTCACAGAATCACTGACCGCATTAGGCATCGACTTGTACTGATCAAAAGAGGTTGCATTGGCAGCCTTCATATCAGCCATTATCTTTTCTGCTTTCTTATCTTTTACGATCTCTGCTCTCAACTGATCCTGTACCTGCTTCAATGAGCGGTATCCTTCAGGAGTTACACCAGACACTGCTACTACCAGCAATCTGTCGCTCTCACCGCATTCATACAATCCGGAAACTTCGCCCGGTTTGGCAGAGAACGCCCACTTCAAAGCTTCTTTGGTGCCTCTTACGCCACCGATTCCATGTTCAGAGCTATACAGATCGTTTCTTTCCAACAGTCTGTATCCGGCCTCTTCCGCATTTTCCACCATCTTATCCAAAGAAGGATTGGCAGCAATGAATTGGCTGAAATTATTATAAGCTCTGTTATAAGTTTCCTTGCTGAAGTTAACCGGACGTTTGATCACGGCTACTTTATATTTATCCTTAACAGCTTTCCGGTCAGTCACCTGAAGGATGATGTTAGCCTGTCCGAAAGCCAGGTTAGCCACCTCTTTTACTCCCAGACTGTTGATGGTAGAGATAAATTTCAGGTTTTCATTGTCGATCTGCTGATTCTCATAGCTTGCAGCAGACAACCAGTTGGCATCTCCCGTCTGACCGTATTTCTTTGCCAGTTCAACAAAGTCCGCACCGCCCTTAATGGCATTGTAGATACTGTCGGCCAATGTCTTTGTCTTGGCAGCATCTTCTGCATACACCTGAATCTGACGGAATTCGATTGAATCGGGAGCAGCCGCCTTGGCAACCACCTTGAAAGAATTAATCGTATTGTCAGGACCGTTATAATAAGGACCGTACACTTTACCGACTACAGCAGAGTCCATACGGGCAACGATGTCTCTCGGGAAAGCAGTTTTGTTATAGAACAAGTCAACATACGCCTGTTCCGAACCGGTAGAACGGATAAAAGAAGCATAATCATTATCCGTAGCAGCCAACTGCTGTGCATAGTCTACCACTTCCTTTTCAATCGCTGCTCTGTCTTCGGGGCTTGCAGTTACCTGTACATCGATATACTTGATATCACGGGTTTCCACATACTGTTTGAACTGTTCCTTTTTCTTATTATAAAGTTCTTTCAGTTCAGATTCCTTCACTGTAATTGTAGAATCCACGATAGAAGAATAAGGCACTGCTGCAAGCAGTACATCCATCTGGTTTACTCTTTCATCAAAAGCATCCTGTGCTTCGATCGGGTTAGACAAAAGTGATTTGGAAATCAGTGCCTGGTATTTTTCTGCCAGACGGTTCTGAATCAGACTTTTTTCTACAAACGCCCAGAACTTGTACATCATTGTGTATTGTTCCACATACTGAGCCGGCATTTTAGAAGCATCCATTTTCGAATACTCTACCAGGAACTTCTTCAACATGTCCTTATCAAAAGCACCGGTCTGCGGATTGCGGAACGGAGTCTGCTGCAAAAGCGGATGAACACCGGCATCGATGATAGCCTGTATTTCTGCCTTTGATACGGTAAGTCCGAGTTTTTTGGCTTCGTTTTCAAGAAGTTTATTGTTTACGTATGTACGCCATACTTCATCTTTCACCTGATTGGTCTGGTTGTCGTCCAATGAAGTCGTCCCACTTGAGAACTTTATTATGTCAGTATACTCTTCTACCAATGCCTGATAGTCTTGAGCGGAAAGTGCGTCCCCGTTCACCTCTCCTACGTCATGTGACTGGTGCGGTTGCAATACTTTCCATGCGTCACCCGCAATGAAGGCAAACAGCGCCAAGCCGATAACGATCACCAATAAAGGTCCTTTCGATCTAATGTTTTGTAATGTTGCCATTTTAATTAATACAGTTTATTTGTTTATTATTATTTTCTTCCTTTGTTGTTTTAGCGCACGAAGATACAAAAAATGCTAATATACATCTATTTATTAGCAAAAAAAATAGAGATATACAGCATTATTCCACAACTTTCAGCCGCACAAGCTCTATTTTTGTCGGTGTGACCTTAATAATTTTAAACTGATATCGTCCGATAGAAATAATTTCATGCAATTTCGGGAAACTCTGATATTGGTGGAGAATCAGTCCGCCAATCGTCAGGTAATCGTCCGATTCGGGCAGGTCAAGATCAAAGGTTTCGTTCACCTTTTCTATCTCCAGACGTCCGGAAAGTATATACTCCCCTTCTCCTATCTTTTTACAGATATAAGATGTATTATCGTGTTCATCTTCTATATCACCGAATATCTCTTCTACAAGATCCTCCAAAGAAACAATTCCGGCAGTACCACCAAACTCATCCACCACCACGGCAATCGTCTTCTTCTGCTGCATAAAAAGTTTCATCAGTTTATGGGCAGCCATCGTCTCCGGAACAATGGGTACCTCTTTCACATTTTTCCGCCAGTCTTTGGGATTCCGAAACATTTCCGATGAATGGATATACCCCACCACATTGTCGATGTTCCCATCGTAAACAATAATTTTGGAAATCCCGGATTCCACAAACAGGTTTTTCAAATCGTCCAGAGTAGTAGACAGATCGACCGCCACCACCTCCGTACGGGGAACGATGCAATCTCTGGTTTTTATGGTTGAAAAATCCAAGGCATTCTGAAAGATCTTCACTTCCGTATCCAGTTCCTCACTGTTGTCGGCATTGTCTATACCGGACTGCACAAAATAATCCAGATCCACCTTGCCAAAAGCCTTTGCAGACGCTTCCTTATTTATTTTCATTCCGAACAGGCGCAAAAACAGATAAGAGAGTCCGGAAGCTAACTGAGAAATGGGGTAAAGAACAATGTAACAGATGAACAAAGGAACCGCACAGACGTTCAGTACCAGATTAGGGTTGATTTTAAACAGTGTTTTGGGTAAGAACTCTCCTGTCACTAAGATAATCAGCGTTGAAATGACAGTCTGCACCAGAACCATCAAAAAATGATTCGTAATAAATCCGGACAGAAGATTATCACCGATAATCTGTGCCATCAGAATACCGTAAATGACCAATGCGATGTTGTTACCCACCAGCATGGTAGAGATAAAGTTGTTCGGATTTTTAAAGAAGACAGATAATATCCGCGATGAGATCCCCCCTTGCCGCTCCAGTTCAAACCGCAATTTGTCCACTGAAACGAAAGCAATTTCCATTCCCGAAAAGAAGGCCGAGAAAGCCATGGTTATCAAAAGGTAAATAATAATGCTCATAATCTAATTTATAGAATCTGCAGGTGCCTTCTGTTCTTCTTCATCCACATAGAACACCCCTCCCATATTTTTTATCTGATAATTCGTCATCTGCTGGTTCGAATCAAAGCCGTATCCGGTGATAATCCGGTCCGGCTGCTCGATACGTATGAAACGATCCGAATACACCTTTTCCGTAGCCTGATTCCAGTACAACAGCTCCGTATTGAAACGTTCTCCTTTCCGGTTCTTAATATCAACGTGCCCCATCAGTTTCCAAAGTTTCTGCTTGTCATAGTAATAAGCCGTATCCGCTTTTATGCTGGCATCCACATTAAATACGGAGTCGAACTGTTCCAAATAGACTCCTTTCTCAAAAGCCCAGTAAGAAGGTTTCTTACGGTCGTACACCAACCATTCGTCAGCATCCATGCGATAGCGTGTCACTCCCGAATCGGAGATATAAGTAACCACACCCACCGTAGCCATCGAAGGCAATGAATCCCTCTCCGTTATGGCCTCACCGAGTTTTTTCTCCTTTCCTCCGCAAGAAGGAAATAAAAGAAGCATAACAATTGCCCCAAAGGCAATTGTTATGCTCATATTTCTACTCAATAAGAAGTTACTTCTATGTTGTAACATATATTATCTGATCGTCGTAGTCTCTCCGATCCATCCACCAATGGTGATACGGTCTCCCGCTTTATAACCCAACATAAAGAGGTCTTTAGCTTCCGGGGTATAAGCAGAATAAGAAGAGATCAGTTTGTTTGCTTCTTCAGCAACACTGGGGTCAACCGCTTTGGCTCTTTGCAATTTGTCGATAGCTGCAAAGAAAGTACATTTGTTCAATGCCGGTTCGTCGTTCCATTTATAATTGCCTGCATACAGCTGTGCAATCAAAATGTACGGAGCACCGAAGTTCTCATTGAGACCGATCGCTTTCTGTGCATAGCTTCTTGCCTGAGAGAGTTTTTTAGCCGAAGCCAATACGCTTGCAGCCTTATAAGCATAGTCGGCTTTTTTCGCATTGTCTGCTTCAAGGTTGATTGCCTCATCAAAGAACTTAACCGAACCGTCGATATCTCCTTTCTTAAAGGCCATGGCAGCACAACCTACAGCAGCGTCTGCACTCGGTTCCAGCTTGTATGCATACAAAGAAGCCTGCAGATATGCCTCGCTGTCTTTGCAGCCCATCATTGCCATCACTTTGATCACCTCTTTCAGTACATCCAGATTAGCTTGGTTAGCTTCAACTTTCGGAGCATATATTTCCTGCAATGATTCACAAGTAGCAGCACCACTGTTGATAAACTGAGCATCCAATCCTTCTCTTACCGACTTCAAAGCAGCTTTGACATTCTCTTTATCTGTCTTGGCAATTGCTTCATCAGCATATTGCGTATCGAGCAGATAGTCATTAATAAACTGTTCCTTGTGAGACGGATCAGCTTTCAACTTCCGCAAAGACATATCCAGGAAGAAGTGCATTACATTGGGAGAAGCCTCGGATTTGGCATTTTCAAGAGATTCCTTAAACCATGCATAAGCCTGATTCATGTCAGGTGACGGAGCAAACTGGATGTATGCAAGCGCCTTATCACCAAGTGCATCTGCCACAGAAGGAACACCTCTCATTCTCGTCTGGAAATCAGGAATATATTGCATACGCAGATCATGTGTATGCATCAACTCCTCAAAATACTGCTTATATTCGGGAGAGTTTTTATCACTGATTTGCTTCATCAATCCTTCTAAAATCAAGAATCCGTCCTTGAATGTATAATAACGAAGTGTAGGACAAGTTTCCAACACAATCTTCCACGGTGTATAGGCGTCCTTGAAGTTACCGGCTTTCACAGCTTCATGTGACACACTACTGTTAGGTATACAGATACTGTCATTCTGTGCCATAACAGAGGTTGCACCTGCCGAAAGGAACAACACAGCCATTAACGTTTTAATCTTCATTGTATCTAAATTTTAGTTGTTATATAATTGTCTATTCTATAATGTCAATCTACCTTACGTTTAAAGAACCAACGTTCATTAAATGTGATTCCAATACTGAGTTTCAAAATATTTTCATTCAGCATGCCTGCCTGCAAGCCTTCCACGTGCACATATTGTGCCGTAATGCTGACGATTGAGCGGGTACGGGGAAGAGGCAATCCAAAACCGGCCGTCACACCATATTCGCGAGAAGCTCTTTCACCGGCTTCCGTTTTATAATAAGGAGTCGTATAATACCCTCCCAAACGATACTTCACATGTCCGAAATAGCTTCTTCCCAATTTCGACGGGATGTATTCCGCACCGACAGCAACCTTTGTACGGTCACAAAAGGCATTCGGTTGGTTCATGTATGTCACATCTCCCCATTTCTGCAGACTGTAATCGATACCCACCGTCAACCGGTCATCGTATTTATAGGTAACACCTGCTCCGAAACAATTCGGTGTGCCAAATGTCGCTACCGTATCTTTCAGAGTGATTACGCTCGTATTGGTCTGTACATAGGTATCGTTGTTCAGATTGTGTTTCGGAGTGAACACCGCTCCCAATGTTACGGAGTGTTTCTTTCCGATCGGCTGAGTATACTGTACACCGAAGTCCAGTTTATAATCACGCACCGACATGCCGGTGGTCTCCACATAAGAATTGGATACCGTCTGTCCGTTAATATCCGTATAAGAAGGATAAACCATACCCAATGTCCGTGTGATATCTCCCCAGAAATAAGAGACGTTCGCACCGATGGACAGGTTATTCAGCACCTTGACGCCCAGTCCGGCATATACCTGATGCAAACCGCCGTCACCGAGCAATTGTTTGGAATAGGCCGGGTTGGTAGATGTCTCCGAGTACGATTGTGACACGTTGTATCCGACGTTGGAAAAGGGCAGCACCCCGATACTCATCGCCAGTCTCCGATGCAACCGGAACTGCATGGCAATATAATCAAAGCTGGAATTTTTCACATTCAGTTTTACCGCCCCGTCGCTTATATTGGAATTCTGCAGAGTCGCTCCACCTTCAAACAGGAATGTCAGTGAATCGATGGCGGTATATGATGCAGGATTCAACGGATTAATCTGTGAACCGTCCCGTAATCCGAAAGCAATTCCTCCCATTGCTTTGCTGTTTCCAAAATTCTGATTGACCAAATCACCGTAGCCATACCGTGTATAGGGAGAGTTTGTATTATTTTGAGCAACTGCCACCCCGGCAAAAGCCATGAGCACAAGCGCACAAAGTGTCTGTTTAAATCCTACCATTATTATAGTTTAAAATTCTATTTAATCCTTTCAACACT
>CAVCAX010000125.1:0-7061 GCA_963599995.1 Coprobacillus sp. CAG:698 | reverse complement strand
GTACATAGCAGGACGGAATCACCCCTTCACCCTCTATTGCCGATGAACAAGCCGATTGAGCAAAAAAGGTGAAGGGAGTGAAGGGGGTAAAAACATATCCAATTACTTGAATGCATCTGTAAAATGATCGCCATATTGGGCCGTATTGTAAATAATAGCCCATAAAGTTGCCCACAATACGCCACGGCCGTAATATTCATTGTTGGTGACAGTTGCCAGCCCGTTATAGGTCGGTGTCCAGGTATTGGTATGTTGGGAATCGCCCAGGAATATGATCCGCCTATTCAGATCAACAGACAATGAACATCCGTTGCCGGCTACTTCCAGCACATTGGTCACTCCGGCGGGCGTATTAAACGTACCGCTTATCCCATCTCTGTAAAATACGGCATTAAAAGCAATCTGCCGTGAAGGAACATAATTGCTGAAAGGCCCGTCTTTTACGATATAATCCCATACAGGGTCATTGTCATGAGATGTTACCCAGGCGGCACTCGTAGCGCTATTGCTTCTGTACGTATATCCCCAAGAAGAGAATTTCTCAAACAAGGCTTGGTTCCCCGAAGAGCTATTATCAAGAGAGACCACGGCAAACCTGTTTTGGTGAGGGCTGCTCTCAAGCCAGCTAATCAAATGATCGTAGTAGGAAGAGACTGAGGCTGCATACGAACCCGAGAAGAGCACATTTACATCATCGGGGATATTCGCTCCGACGCCCGCATTATAACTGTCACTATTCGGCAAGGCCGGTGTCGCCGGAAGATAAACGATTCCTTTGGGTCCGAAGAACGATGCATAATTGCCATAGTCGCGGAAGGTGCTGAGAATGCCGTTACCGAGCGCCCCGTACCCTCCATAAAGGTTGGCAACGTTGACCGTAATGGGTCTGAGTATCGTTCTGACGATGGCAAAGCGGGATGTTACATCTGTTCCTGCCAAAGTCAGTTTTACGTTATAGGTTATATCCCGATTCGCATCTTTATACAATGTCTTCGGGAATTGAATCTTAAATTTAGTGCCCATGCTGTACTCAGCACCCCATTGCATTTCGGTTCCGTTCTCGCTGACCATCTTTATATCATACGTATGGGCCAGTGCCGGTTCCGGCTGTTCCAGTTCCGCAATCCAATTCATGCTACTGCCGCCTTGCAGACTCACGATTTTGGTCTCATCCCGGTTTTCGGACACGTAAAGAGTATTGCCGACAATACCGGTACTGAAGGACATCGGTTGCTGGGTGATGGTTATGACATGCGATTTAACAGTCGGGTCGGATTGCAATGTCAAGTAAAGTTCGGCCCTTAAAGTATTACTACTCTGATTTTCGCCTTTAGTCTTGACAGTCAGCCTGTTTAAATTCAGATTAGCATCATCGTGCACATCTTTCACTTCAAACGCATCGGCATTGTCACCCGCAAGCGTGTATCCCCATTTGTTTACAGCCGCTCCATCGGTGGTCAGCCCGGGGTTTACAAGGAACGTGTTGGTGTTATTTCCGGTAATGGCCAGTTCACCATCATACTCAAAATCAATGGAAGTAATGTATGGCGTCAACTCAAATCCGGCTTCTCCGTCCTGTATCAACAGCATGGTGCTCTGTACAGACGGATCTTCTTTCAGACTGACAACCAGGAAACCATAACGGGGGGTAGTACCGTCATTATCAGAATGTGTATAGATCGGAACCATATTGTTCGATGCTTTGCCACTGTCATAATCGGTAACAGCAACCGTCCCCGTTTGCTCAAAAGAGAAGAACGCCCCTGCTCCCGGAGGATAAATCGTTGCCGTCCAGTCGCCGGAGGCTTTCACGACCACAGAAGGAGCAGCCACACCGGCCTTATTGGTGAAATGAGAAATCGTTTTCGGATTCAGTTCCAGATACAGGTCTCCGCCTTCCAGCTGCACGATGTCGATGGTTGCTTTCAGGTTACCGAAAGAGACTTCGACGATACCGCTTCGCCGGTCTTTCACATTATCCAGTGCGGTGGCCGAAACGGTCAGTGTCTTCCCGTTCAGGCTTACAGCCAGATCGTTGTCCATTACTTTTTTACTGATTGTCAACGTACCCTCTCCGAAAGTGAATATACCCAGGTCATAGCTACCGCCACCGGGGGTAAACATGACCTTTTTAGTCGGTATCGCCAAAATATTATCCCCATCAAACTGTACCGTTCCATGACTGTCCATATCCCAATAATTGATGGAGTAACCCAAGGAAGCGATCTCACCGTTGTACGCCTCCAACTCTGTTGTGTATCCCTCTTTCCTGACCGAATTAACGGTCAGTTTATAGACATTATTGCGTTTAAGCGATTGTCCCGATTCGAGCGGATGTATGTTGGCCCGGTGATACGAAACCGCATTTGTATTCTTGTTTTTTACTCCGATAATCAGACAAGTGGTCAGTTCGTCATTCTGCTTTGGGGTGGCCACATAGTTCTCGAATGCATACAATTTGCCTACAATGTCGGCATTTCCCTTGCTCTCTACTCCATAAAGCCTTTTGATACGTTTCGCCTCCTTATCAAAAGCATTCGGTTCACCATTCCACACAAAAAGAGAAGGATACGCATTCCAGACCGAAACGGATTCGAGCGTATATCCCGCAGCCGAGTTGTAAATGTCGAAGCGGGAAACAGAACGTTGCAGCACAACATTAATTTTGGTATCCTGAGATTCTTTTCTCAGTGAAGCGCTCATCAGCAGGGCTTCGCTCTCCAGCGGCCTGGCGGTATATTCCGGAGTGTCCGCGGCTGTTCCTGTCATGAACGCCCGGATTTTGGCCTTGGCTTCTTTGAAAGTGCTGTTTTTGATTGTACTTTTCCACTCTTCCAAAGTCTGTGAACCATCGGCGGGCAAATAATTATCTCCCATATTGGCTACCACTAAAATGTCGTAGGCATCAGTCATCTGAAGACCGATATCCGAAAAATCGAATGCCATGTCCGTATTCATGACCAACGGGGCGCTCGAAGTGGCGGTCAGCTCTTTCCATCCCTTAAAACTGCCGGAAGCGTCACTGCCGGATGCAAAGAATATCAAATCAAGCGTTTGGATATTCTCTTCTCCTGCTTCAGGGGCTATTGAAGCACGTGTTGCCAGACCGCTTGTAGGGTCTTGTATGCTGAAGTTTACAATTAACTTATTGTTTCCTTCTGAAGCATTCCGTTGGTCGTCGTCCAGACTACAAGACGTGAAAAAAGAGATTGTCAGAAGAAAAACGGACCATATTATCTTTCTCATATTCTAATTTTTATTGTGATTATATCTGTTGGGGAGGTGCGACAAAGCACCTGAAGCATCGAAATCGACATCGATATCACCATCCAGTTCCCAATCATTCTTTCCCTGGTTGTAACGGGATAATTTTATTTCCAGCCTGATTCTTCCGGAGAGCAATACCACCGTATCAGAGTTGGCAGCGGCAGTATCCGTATCAAAGTCTCCCAAAGCGGTTGCTTTAAGTTGTATGGGATACCCTTCTGCATCATTGATCAGTTCAACTTTAAAGCGGTTGTTTTGAATGCCATCCGCCAATGCCGTGGCTGCTCCGTTCACGTCTGTCCGAAAAGACAGCATGATCACCTCCGACAGGATATTACTTTTCATTCCGATGACGGCAGTAGAGTTCGTTTCGCGATACAACGCTATTTCGCACTTCTCTGTCCACAGGTAGTAGTTGCCGCCCGAGCCCATTTGTCCTTCTGTCATATTCCATTCGATGATATTGACATTCAGATGGATAGGCGGCTGTTCTGCGGCCGTCTCCTTATCCGTATATCCGGGACCGCTGACCGAATGGATATTGAATACATACTTTCTGTTCCGTATGATCTTCATCAGTTTATCGGCTCCGGTATCTTCAAAATCAATAGGATAGTAATACTTCGTCCCTTTGTATACGGCTCCAATCACAAGGCGGGTATGCCGGCGGTTGGCAGTTTCGTTCTCTGTATCATTGTCATACAAATAAAGCCGGTTGCTGATGGAGCGTCCGGTTGCGTTGTAAGCATCCGACTCTAAAGTCACAGAGGTGGCCATGTCTGCCGGAGAAGATGCTTCCTGTGCCTGACAGTCTATGATATTGCCGGGGGCGTTGCCTAAAAAGCCTTTATCGGGAACATGATATAAGGTTGCATCTTCCAGTGCAAAGTCTGCAATATCCGCAGCAACATAAATGTCTACCGATGCGACAGAACGGGTTAGAGTCAGCAAAGGCCAATAGTTGATTACCTGATCCTTCACCTCCTGCTTTTCCAATATCCCCCACATCGGCAGACTTGTAAAAGAGGCATCATCCTGAAGCAGCCTTCGGGGATCCATGTCTACCAGCTCCTGTCTGAATGCTTCCCAATCAGCTTTTCCGACATATCGGTCCACTGCCGCCTTGTCCGGCAACATCTTCTCAATAAACGGGCGGCAGTTAGCCAAAAAACAGGCGGCATACTCTTCTCCTACGGGAAGAGTCGTACGGAGCTTGCCATTCACCTTGAAAGTGGTGCGCCAACAGACAAACTTTCCGGCAGAATCAAAAAGCAATACGTCCAGGTTGTCGATAACGTTTTCATCCGGAGTTCCATATTCTGCACTTCGTGTTGCCGGACTCGACAGAACAGACACTTCGACAGCAGACTCTCCCGAAGAATAGGGGGTGGGGGGCTCGTCATCCATCTTTGCCCGGCATGCCCCAAGCCCCAACCATAAAAGCATCACCCATATAACCGGGAGTATCCTTACTCTTTTCATACATTTACTCATTTTCTTTTTTACTTCCACGTAACACGCTTCCATGTAATATGCTTCCACATAACATGCTTACACATAACATCTTCCATGCAATACGTTAGGTTATTATTTCGGATTTCACTCCAATGATACGGCGGTCATGATTTTAAAAATACCACTTTAAAGCACCACCAATGCTTTACGAACTTCCCATGAATCGACCGTTACGATCGCTTCCATCTTAGTTGGCCGGATAATGACATCTATCTGTGTGCCTTTTCGGGCCTTTACCTCAGTATCCACCATCAATCGGGCTATTCCATCCTCCAGGAGAGTGACAACTATGTTGTCTTCCAATCCGGTCTTCGAATCTACAGATGCAGGTATTACTCTGTTTTTAGAGAGATATTCATTTCTGTTTTCTACATAATAGAACTCGTCTTCTATCGTAATCCGGTCACCGGATTGGCTCTCCTCAGCCACCTTATACGAATGGGATGCCCCGTCGATATTCATGCGGATTTCTCCGGGATACTGAGTTCTAAAGTCGTCTCCCTCTTCTATGGTGACGGTTATGGTGCATAACATTTTCTTGACATCCACCTCGATGGTTTTCTCCTCCAGAGGATTCTGGATAAATGTCAGCCTTTCCAGAAACAGTTCCTGTGCAGAACCGCTGTATACCGGCGATTGTTCCTGCAACTGCGTACGGAATTGCCTCTGCGACTGCTGCATAGGCCATACATTCATCGTAAATCTTGCAGTAGAATACTCTTCTTCATCAAGGAAGGTGATCGGAATCTTATTCGTGGACCCACTTTCCGGTAAGGTCCATGCTACCAGATAAGTATTTCCGGCATATTGCTGTTCAAGGGAATACGGCTTTCCTCCTTTTATATTTTTATAGGGGATGTCTCTCTTTTCTATTTTTTTGCCTTCGCTGTCATACAGATACAATTCTATATCGCCGGCTACCAGCCGGTCAAAGTCAGCTGTAGTGCCATCATACGTGAAGATCAGATTTAACGGTTCATTTTCACAATCACAGCAATCACAGCCGGAGTGCGGCCCTTCATGTATGCACCCTGCACAGGATAGTATTAACGACAATATCAGAATTACTTTCTTCACGGTATAATTTTCTATTAATTGTTTCCCGAAGGGATACGGATCACCTACTCCCTCCGGGAAAATCAGATATCAGTATCTTATTATAAATCAACCTCCTGCGTCCTTACATCCCATTTGGCAACTTCAATATTGATGGAAATTGAGCTTTCGGTGGGATCGACCACAGGACCTTCCTCCTCTGCTTCTTTAGGGGTAGACCAACCTACCGTCTTGACGTTCTTCATCGTTATGCGATAGATACTGTTACGATAGATTTTCCAGATATCATCTTTCAGCAGGTTTACTCTCCAATAACGAGTGACGTTGTCTACTCCTGTGCCCGAGAATGTACCCTGGATAATGAAAGCCACCACTTCGTCTTTATCAAACACGGTTGCAGCCAATCCATCGCCTCCCTGTATGGCAGTAGGAACGTTTTCATACACATATACCGGCTTGGAATAAGCAGCAGGCAAGAATCCGTTCGTTGTCTCACCGGCATCATCGTTTTTGGCAGAATAGACGGTTTCAACCGTTTTGCCATCTGTAGAGAATGTTGTTTTGAAGTTGGATGCAGTGGCAAAACGTTTCCAATCGGTCAGGTTCTGATATTCAAAAGCCTGCGACTGATTGATGCCGTTGATTACCATATAGCTGTCGAATGTCCATTTCAAGTCCACCGGAACCGTCCCGCTCTCATCCAGTCCCAATATCTTAAGCAAATCAGCTTCGGGCACAGTGATTTGAACCGAAGGATCGGTTTTAGGACTTTCAACCTTACTCAGCAGGCGCCGGACCGAAAGGTTAAGCGTGTTGGTTTCGCCCTCCACGACATTGACCACTCCCTCTGCCGCCATGGAAAATCCCGTTGCAGCACTAATATCGGCACGGGAGTTTGAACCATCCAGAGAAAGACCTTTGTACAGACTGTTTCTTTTGAAATCGGCCAAAGAGGCAGGAGCAGGAGAGGGCTCGCCCAGACTTTGATTGACAGCGGTAAGGATGGTAAGATTGCCGGCATTGACAAGGAATGTATACTGATTGTCGGAGGCCAAAGCTGCCGGCTTGAAATACTTCTGGTATGAGCCATCCGCATTGAAAACAAAGAACTCCAACAGATTGATATCGTTTTCGTTAGCCGAACCGGCCTCTTCTCCTGACAGCGCACGAGTATCGGCAGTGCCTTTTATCTTAATGGTAATAGCAGCCAATCCACCTTCTGA
>CAVCAX010000124.1:14347-15166 GCA_963599995.1 Coprobacillus sp. CAG:698 | reverse complement strand
ACCATACCCTGTCATGTCTTTTCCTACTATTGCCACATCAAGAAAATACTACATCAAATTGCTGGCCAATTCACTTAACTGACTACGTTCACCTTTCACAAGATTCACATGTGCAAAAAGGTTTTGCTCCTTCATACGATCAATCATATAGACCAATCCATTGGACTGACTGTCCAGATAAGGCTGGTCAATCTGCTGGATGTCTCCGGTAAACACCATTTTAGTACCTTCACCCGCACGTGTGATAATGGTTTTTATTTCATGAGGAGTCAGGTTCTGAGCCTCATCGATGATGCAATAAGTTTCGCTCAAGCTACGTCCGCGTATAAAAGCGAGTGCTTCAATAACCAGTTGTTCGCTTTTTTGCATATCCTCCAGGCGTTTTACTTCGGTGGAATTGGCTGCAAACTGCCGCTTAATAACATTCAAGTTATCAAACAACGGCTGCATATACGGTGCCACCTTCTCCTTGGCATCACCGGGGAGGAAGCCTAAATCCTTGTTTGACAATGCGACAATGGGGCGTGCCAACAGAATTTGTTTATAATCAGTCAAGTTGGCAAGAGCCGCAGCCAATGCCAACAGTGTTTTACCCGTACCGGCTTTACCGGTCAGAGCCACCAACTTCACATCGGGATCATTCAGAATTTCGAAAGCAAAACTCTGTTCGGCATTACGGGGTTCGATTCCGTAATTCTTCGTCTTATTCACCCGGCATACCGTATGCGTGAAAGGATTGTAACGGGCAAGCACGCTGCTGCGGTCGCTCTTCAGAATGAAACATTCGTTAGGATGAATCGCATCCTTAAACTCGAATTC
>CAVCAX010000124.1:13087-14337 GCA_963599995.1 Coprobacillus sp. CAG:698 | reverse complement strand
GAATAGATCCGGTCGATCAATGCCGGATCAATGCCTTCAAAAACTTCGTTGGATTTTTCAAAGATATCGATGTTAATCACCTTATCGGTGATGTAATCCTCGCACACCACTCCGATGGAACGGGCTTTCATGCGTAAGTTGACATCTTTGGTCACCAGAACAGTCTTCATATCGGCATATTTCCGTGCCAAATAGTCGGCAACGGCCAGAATCTGATGATCGGGTTTGCGCGAAGGAAACGATTCACGCACCACAGGAGAATCGACCTCGCCGGTAACCACAAACAAACGCCCCAGTCCCTCACCCAGCGA
The DNA here is from genome assembly GCA_963599995.1 of Coprobacillus sp. CAG:698. Taxonomy (GTDB): domain Bacteria; phylum Bacteroidota; class Bacteroidia; order Bacteroidales; family Bacteroidaceae; genus Bacteroides. Next base: position 14,026 of record CAVCAX010000124.1, on the reverse strand, counting down.
AGCGCCGTTGGTAAAAAGATTGTCATCGGTTATCTGATCAAGCTCCCTGACAAACTCACGGGCATTGTAGTTGATCTGTTCATTTCCCTTCTTGAACTTATCCAGTTCTTCGAGCACAACAATGGGGAGATAGATATCATTCTCTTGAAAATTCTTCAGGCAATTGTAGTCGTGAAGGATAACATTTGTGTCAAGCACAAAATTTTTCTTTGTTCCCATACTCTATTAGATTTAAAATGTTGATATTTGCAATCCGGTAAAGCAATCGGTCACTGCGATGAAGGATTGATGCACCTAAGATAAGAAATAAAAGGGCAAAAGAGATTTCTTGCCAGTTAAATATTATAAAAGATGGACTATCAGAACACTTTAAAGTACTTATATGAGAGTGTCCCCATGTTCCAGCAAATCGGAAGCGGAGCATACAAAGAAGGATTGGCAAACACGAAAACATTGGATGAATACTTCGGACATCCCCACCGGAAATACCGTACGATACACGTGGGCGGAACCAATGGAAAAGGTTCCTGTTCGCACACCCTGGCAGCCATACTGCAAGAAGCCGGTTACCGGGTAGGACTTTATACTTCGCCGCATCTGGTGGATTTCCGCGAGCGTATCCGTATCAACGGAGAGATGATGCCGGAAGCGTACGTCGTGGATTTTGTAGAGAAGCACCGGAACTTTTTCGAACCGTTGCATCCCTCTTTCTTCGAACTGACCACCGCCATGGCTTTCCGCTACTTTGCCGATGAGAAGGTGGATGTGGCAGTCATTGAAGTCGGCTTGGGAGGGCGCCTCGATTGCACCAACATCATCACTCCCGATCTATGCGTCATTACCAACATCAGCTTTGACCACACTCAATTTTTAGGGAGTACACTGGCCGAAATAGCGGAGGAAAAAGCCGGAATCATCAAAAGCGGAATTCCCGTTATC
>CAVCAX010000124.1:0-13077 GCA_963599995.1 Coprobacillus sp. CAG:698 | reverse complement strand
GAGAAACTACTGAAGAGACCCGCCCCGTATTTGCAGAAAAAGCCAAGGAAAAGCATGCACCCATTGTTTTTGCAGAAGATGACAACCAAATCTTAAAAGTGGAAAACAATGATAACGGATTGTTATACGAGACCCGCGAATACGGTCACCTGCAAGGAGAATTGGGGGGATATTACCAGATTAAAAACACCAATACAATACTCCATGCCCTGTCGCAACTGAAAGCGTTGAAGTACGACATCGGAGAAGAAAACATCCGCCGCGGCTTTGCCCGCGTCAACGAGCTGACCGGACTGATGGGGCGCTGGCAGAAGTTAAGTGAACATCCTCTCCTTATCTGTGACACCGGACACAACACCGGCGGAATTTCTTACATCACCCGACAGATAAAATCAATCGCATACGACCACCTGCACATTGTGATAGGGATGGTAAATGATAAAGACATCCGCGGCGTACTGAACCTGTTGCCGAAGGATGCAACGTATTATTTCACCAAGGCCAGCGTGAAACGGGCGCTGCCGGAAGAGGAACTGAAGAAAACCGCCCTCGAATTCGGACTGTATGGCAATACTTATCCCACAGTGACCGAAGCCGTACGCGCCGCCCAAGAAAAAAGCCTCCCGAAAGATTTTATCTTTGTAGGAGGCAGTAGTTTCATTGTAGCCGATCTGTTAGCGAACCGCAATGCACTCGATCTCGACTAAAGCATCTTTGGGCAAAGCCTTCACCGCCACAGCCGAACGAGCCGGAAAAGCACCGTCGAAATAAGTGGCATATACACCATTCATCCCTGCAAACAAAGACATATCCTGAAGGAAAACAGTCGTTTTGACAATGGCAGACATTGTCAATCCGGCTGCTTCGAGAATGTGCCTGATGTTTTCCAAAGACTGACGGGCCTGTGCTTCTATCCCTTCGGGCATTATCCCCGTGGATGCATCAATAGGAAGTTGGCCTGATACAAATACCATACCGTTCGCTTCGATAGCCTGGCTGTAAGGGCCGATAGCTCCGGGAGCTTTTTCACTGCAAATTACTTTTTTCATTGTGTTTTTATTAAAAAAGGGGGGAGAGAGACCTCCCATAATTCTGCTTCGAAGGTAAGAAAAAAAAGACTTTGATGAAAATTATAAGAAAAAAAGTAAGTTGTCCATGCAGTATTCTGCAAAAAGCGACATTTACTATATAGTTAATTGGAATGCGATAGAGCGAATCGGGCAGTACAATTAGCCATAAAGAGATTACCTAAACGAACTATAATAAAACGAAAAAGAGACCTAAACCAAAAACAAGACTTAAACTGAAAAAGAGACCTAAACCAAAAACAAGACTTAAACTGAAAACAAGATCTAAACTGAAAGCAAAAACTAAACTGAAAATGAAGCCTAAACCAGAATCGAAATCTATACCTAAGATGAGACCTAAACTTGACTAAGAGAGAGATGAGAGAGAGTGTTTTTATGAAATCTCCAAAAAGAAACCCCTGTTCCTACTACGAGAAACAGGGGTTTCACTTTCTTATTGAGCAACGTTATCTTATGGAGCAACGTTATCTTATGGAGCAACGTTATTTTATGGGGCAACGTTATCTTATTAAACAGCGTTATCTTATTTGCAATGTTTCTTAATCAGATCATCCACGTTAGGATCTCCCAACTCCTTGGCTTTTGCAAAACAGCCACATGCTTCTTCCGGATTTTTCATCTGTATCCGGCAGATGCCCATGATACGATAGGCTTCAGCATACTTCGGGTCGATTGCCAGTGCTTCATTCAGGGCTTTCAGTGCTTCTTCATAACGTCCCACACGAAGGTTTAGCACGGCCTGCTCTGCACGATAAGTCAGTTCTTTCGGGTTGAGCTCAATGGCTTTGGCTATATCATCGAGGGCACGCTGGTATTGGCGCGCTTTTACAGCCGCCTGTTCGCGATAATAATAGAACACATCGTTTACCTGCCCATTCACGGCATTGAGATAGGCATCATAGTCGAACATGGCTGCCCGGTATTGTCCGGCATTCATGTTCATCTGCGCACGTTCCAGCACGTAAGGAGCATCCGCCACGGCCAATGGTTGCGGACAATGGGCAATGCAGCTGTCCATCACAACGACAATTTCTTTCGGGTCGGCATTCATCATCTCCATCGTCTTGGCAGCGTTGAAGAAAGTGGCAGGCGATGCAAGATTGCTCCGGTTCACCTTTTCATAACAGGCAAGTGCGGCAGGATAGTCTTGTTTGGCAAACAGGATGTCGCCTTCCAACTGCACATACACAGGCAATGAATCGATGGCCAAGGCCTTGTGCGCATAATCCAAGGCTTTCTCATAAGTCCAGTTTTTATAGGCCTTTTCGGGGTTCTCCAACAGATAATTATAAATCTGCTTGGACATATTATAATATACGTCATCCTTCTTTTCGGCTACCTTCAAAGCCTGTTCCATGTCTGCATCCGCCCTTTCGAAGTCCGCATCCTCTTTGCCGCCCAAAGCGTACACCGAAGCACGACGGAGGTATCCGTCCGGACTATTCGGGAACTGTTTCACAAAATCATCGAGCAACGACAAGTACTCTTCCGGAGTTACCTGCGAAGAAGCCATGTACAAATACACAAGCGCCTGCTCTTCCGTATCGGGCAGTCCTTTCTTAATGCCGATATTCCGCAAGGTTATATCGCCGAGCGACAATGCACTGATACTTTGCGACATAGCGAAAGCGGCACCGGCAGCATAACAGATACTGGCGGTATCCTGTCCGGACGCTTTTTGTGCCAATCCGAATACTTGTCCGCCGGCATCGGCCACCGGACAACTCACCATTTTATCCTTCAGCCGCATGTCGAGCGTATAATAGTTGTAATTATCTTCAATTTTTGACACCTTCTTCACCTTTCCCGATGTGCATGTGCGGTCTTTCTGGGTGGAATAAGGCAGCAGGTAGACCTCTGCACCGGCAGCAGGCGCCACGGTGGCTATTGCAAGGGCGGGTACTTTCTTTTCCGTGATGGCTACCCGAAACTTGATGACATCATACATATCATTGGCTCCCAGAATGGCATCCACCGGCATCTGTTTTCCTTCCGAATTAACGATAACGGCACGTTCCGCTCCCTTGAACAGAGAATAATCGGACAATGCCACCCCGTCTTCGGTTACAAAAAAACCGTTTCCGGTATTCAGAATCTTATCGTTTTTGTCGTAAGTAACCACCGAAAACACAGCCCGCTTGGCTTTTTCCACCCATTTGGGTGCCTGTGCCATAGTGCATTGCAGCGACAGACAGGCACATATAAAAGGCAACAAGATTTTCTTCATCATTTTATTGTTTTTAAAACCTCTCCCCAACCCTCTTCGCAGGAGAGAGAGTACAGATACTCATCGTTATTAATCAATTACAAAACTAACTCAACTTCCTCTCCCACGGAGAAGGTCGGGAAGAGACCTCTTTTTTTCTACTTAAGTTTAACATTAAAAAGCAAAAACCGACAGATGATTTCCTACTACTCCAAATGCCGTTGTTTCACCGCTTCATAAATCAAGATACCGGCAGCCACCGAAACATTGAGCGACTCGATACTGCCCAGCATCGGTATCTTCACCCACTCATCGCAGAGAGCAAGGTTCTCGTATGACACTCCCGTATCTTCCGCCCCCATGATGATACACATCGGACCGGTATAGTCGGCTTTCGTGTAGTCGTAGTCTCCCTTCTCGGTTGCAGCAACGATACGGAAACCACTGTCTTTGAGGTATTGCAAAGTACTTTTCAGGCTCTGTTCGCGACAAACCGGAAGGGTATGCAAGGCTCCGGCAGAAGTCTTCATGGCATCGGCATTCACCGATACGCTGCCACGTGCAGGGATGATAACAGCATCCACCGCCGCACACTCGCACGTACGCGCTATGGCGCCGAAGTTGCGCACATCCGTTATGCCGTCGAGCATCACAAAGAGAGGATTCTTGCCCTCCTCGAAAAGAAAAGGCACAAGGTCTTCCGTTTTCTGATAAGTAACGGAGGAAATAAACGCCACCACACCCTGATGATTTTTACGGGTAATGCGGTTGATACGTTCTACCGGAACACGCTGCACCGGAATGAGCGTACCCTTCAAGGCGGCGAACAACTCCTTAGACAATTCGCTCTGAATATCTTTCTTCACCAGAATCTTATCAATCTCTTTACCGGCCTGTACAGCCTCTATCACGGCACGAACGCCGAAAATCATTTCACTTTTATCAATCATCTGTTCATTTACTATTTTGATCGTTCTATCTACTCTGTTCCCAACAGCGCCCTTGCATTCTCCAACGCCGCCTCCGTCAGTGTGGCTCCGCTCAGCATGTGTGCTATTTCTTCCACCCTCTCCTCATCGGTAAGGCGACGGATGTGGCTGTTCGTCTCCGTGTCATTGTCACGCTTGTATACCTTATAGTGCACACGTCCGCGGGCTGCTATCTGCGGCAGGTGGGTGATACTGATCACCTGTCTCTCCTGCTCTCCCATTTCTTGCATGATATCCGCCATCCGATCGGCGATTTCTCCGGACACACCGGTATCGATTTCATCGAACACGATGGTGGGAAGTTTTACCGCACCGGCTATCATGGCTTTGACAGACAGCATGACTCTGGCAATCTCTCCTCCGGAGGCCACGGAAGAGATATTCTGCAGCGCACCGTTCTTGTTGGCCGAGAAAAGGAAGCTCACCGTATCTTCCCCCTGCATTCCGGGTTCCTTGCGCACGCCCATCTCTACCCGAAAGCGCACATTGGGCATCCCTAACGGCGCCAATCGGAAAGCCATCTGCTTCTCTACCTCGCGAGCGGCAGCGGCACGGGCCTTGGTGAGCAGGGCAGCCTGTTTTTTCACATTATTATATTGTGCATCCCGCCGGACTGTCAAGTCGGCAATACGGTCGTCGAAGGAGGTGATGGCGGCAAGTTTGTCGCGGTACTCTTCCGTCAGTCTTACCAGCTCTTCCACCGTCTGCACACGATGTTTCTGTTCCAAAGAATAAATCAGGTTCAGGCGGTTGTTCACTTCATCCAGCCGCACCGGATTGAACTCTATATCTTCGCTTTGAGTGCTGATTTCATCGACGATATCTTTCAATTCGATATAAGTGCTTTGCATACGTCCGGCAAGCTCCGTAGCCGGCTGATACACCTTCTGCAATGACGAAAGCATGGCGGCACTCTCTTTCAGTGCCGGCAACAGACCGCCTTCATCTGCAGCAAACGTCTGTTCGATACGATACAGTCCCGCTTTGATCTCTTCGGCATGACTGAGGGTTTCGGACTCCTGTTCCAACTCTTCCTGCTCACCTTCGGAGAGATGTGCCTCGTCAAGCTGCTCAAGCTGAAAACGGATATAATCCTCATCGGCTTTGCTCTGTTCGGCACGGACCGTCAGTTCGTCCAGCTCTTTCTCCAACCGTTTCCAGTCGGCATAGGTCTGGTGGTAAGCGGACAAGGCCTCTTCATCGTGTGCCAGAATGTCGAGCACGTTCAGTTGGAAACCCTCTTTGTTCAGCAGCAGATTCTGATGTTGCGAATGTACGTCTATCAACTGCTCTCCCAGTTCTTTCATCTGTGCCAGCGAAGCAGGCGTATCATTAATAAATGCACGGCTCTTGCCCGAAGCCTGCACCTCACGGCGGAGGATACACTCGTCTTCGTATTCCAATTCGTTCTCTTCAAAAAAAGACTGCATTCCATAAGCGGAAATGTCAAAGCGAGCCTCTATAATACATTTCGATGCTCCTTGCCGGATAGCTTTCACATCGGCACGCTGCCCCAACAACAGGCCGATGGCACCGAGTATAATAGACTTCCCGGCACCTGTCTCGCCCGTGATGACGGAGAATCCCGTTTCAAAGCGGATATCCAGCTTCTCTATCAAAGCATAATTCTGAATATACAGTGAACGTAACATAATAGTAATAATGTACCAATTGTGCAATGTGCCAATTATTGAATAAGGTAATTACTCCATGTTGCCATTATTGAATGTTGCCGGTTATTGAATGAAGCAATTCATTCAATGAGACAATTCATTCAATGAGGCAATCATCTAATTTGCTAATCATTGAAAAAGGCAACCATTGACTGTGCCGATTGGCGATATACACATATATTTTTTATATTTTAATTATTCAATTTATAAATCTCAACCCGGATACAGGGAAAAGACAGCACCGTGCTGTTGCAATATCCCGCACATCAGGCATGTCTCACTACTTCGACTTTATCTGATCCCACGATGTCTTTTGCGAAGGATTGATATTCGAAACAATCTGGTAAACCGTTTCCCGCTCATTCTGGGCGGCAGGCGACTTCCCACCATAAATATTAATGAGTTCATCTTTTTTTATCTCCGTAAAAATGAGCGGCAATGAAGACATCGGCTTGTTATCCCGTGCCTGTTTCAGTCCGGCAAGCGAGGTCGTGATGGCGGCACGTCCCCGAGTGGCGTTGGTTGCCATTTCATCCAGTCCTTTGCGGTGATAATCGTACATCATCTGACGGAGAGGACTCATGCCCGGATCCAGATAATCATTGATGACGGCATACCGGTTGCGACTGTCGTCAAACGCTTTCCAGCCTTTTTCGTTGAGCGTCTGCGCTGCCGTTACCACACTCTCCGCAGCATGGAGTATCTCCGTTCCGCCTTCCGGTGCCATCGTATCCATGTCCAAGCCGATCACCAGATAGACATAGTAGGCGATGATGGCCGTAAGGTTGTTGTCAACTTGATTATCACGCAGTTCCAACGGATCGAATTCGCGATAATTGAACTCTACGTTGTTGTCTTTGAACATAAGTACCGGTGATTGATACCCCGACTGGTAGACCGGACGGGTAGACTGCACAATCAGTTCGCAACCCCAGCGCCCCTCTGCTTCGTCATAACTTTTCACGGTGAAATTCATCGAACAGCGGATGCGTTCGTTCACTTCGTACTGCGCCTGCGTCCAGTGACGTTCATTGATAAATTCGGTCAGCGCCGTTTCGAATGTCTTAAACACCTGCACGTTAGTACCCTGCACCTGCGAATGGTTGACGGCCACTTTGCAGTCCAGTTCCTGAGCCGAAAGCCCCCAAGGAAGCGAGATTGCAGCAAAGATCCCCAGCATTCTCAACAACGTACCGTTCCACTTGTCTCGCATCCTCCCCGCCTTCATCGCAATTCCTCCACTAAACGGTCAATAATATCCTGCGCTACCTCAGCCTTCGGTTTCAGCGGGTAATCCGTGCTCCCCTGACGGTCGATGATACTGATTTTATTGGTGTCGCAACGGAATCCGGCACCGGCATCATTCAATGAGTTGAGCACGATAAAGTCAAAATTCTTACGCTCCAGTTTACTTTGGGCATTATGCTTTTCATCGTTTGTTTCAAGAGCGAAACCGATCAGTTTCTGCCGTCCGGTCTTCATCTGTCCCAAGGTGGCGGCAATGTCCCGGGTAGGCTTCAGGCGCAACACCAAATCGTCTTTTTCGCGCTTTATCTTATGGTCTGCCGGTGTTTCAGGCGTGAAATCGGCCACTGCCGCACAAAGTATTCCGGCATCGGCCTCCCGAAAATGGCGTTCTGCTTCCTCTGCCATTCCGGCAGCGCTTTCCACATCGATGCGGCGGATATGCGAATGACTCGTCTGCATCTGTACCGGTCCGGTGATCAGTATGACCTCAGCTCCACGTGCGGCACATTCCTCGGCCAGCGCAAAGCCCATCTTGCCGGACGAATAGTTTCCGATGAAACGCACCGGATCGATTTTCTCGTAAGTAGGACCGGCCGTAATCAATATCCTTTTTCCTGCCAGATCACCGGAGGACGAGAAAAACTCATCAAGGATGCGGATGATGTTTTCCGGTTCCTCCATCCGTCCTTTTCCTTCCAGATGGCTGGCAAGAAATCCGGTGCCCGGCTCGATAATGTGATTTCCATACGAGCGCAAAGTCTCCAGATTGGCTTGCGTAGAAGGATGGGCATACATGTCGAGGTCCATCGCCGGCGCAACAAACACCGGAGCTTTGGCGGACAGATAGGTCGTTATCAACATGTTGTCTGCTATCCCATTCGCCATTTTGCCGATGGTGGAAGCCGTAGCAGGCGCTATCAGCATGGCATCTGCCCACAGCCCTAAATCCACATGGCTGTTCCAGGTACCGTCACGCTGGGCAAAAAATTCGCTGATAACAGGTTTGCTCGTCAATGCAGACAGCGTGATCGGAGTGATGAACTCTTTTCCCGCCGGCGTGATGACCACCTGCACTTCCGCACCCCGCTTTACCAGTCCGCGAATAATGTAACAAGCCTTGTATGCAGCGATACTACCCGTAATTCCTAAAATTATTTTTTTACCTTTCAGCATGAAAAGATCAATGATTGATGATTTTAATGATTGATGACTGATGAATCTAATGGATCGATGACTGACGAATCAAGAAATTGATAACTGATGAAATCAGTGAGTGATGCCGATGAATCCAATGACTGACGAATGATTACGATTCATAGAACCCTGTCATTTCATAATCAGATTCCCCATCTCCCTCAGTCGGATCTTCGTAAGCATGGCTTTCGTATTGAGCGTAAAGTCACTGTTCAGAATCCAACTATAATAACCCGGATCCTTTTTCAGCACCTCACTTACCGACTGCCCTTTGTACTTTCCGAAGTTGAAAATTTCCACTCCGTTGTCATCATAAACCATCCGGCCTGCAAAGTCCACATTTTTGTTAAAGCTGGAATAATCGGCCAGATAGGCTATATCGTTCTGCAACTCCGGATAACGGTCAAGTTGCGCTTTCAGCACCTCGTAGGTAGCCCTCGTATCGGCTTCGGCCGTATGCGCATCTTCCAGATTCTTGTTGCAATAGAACTTGTAAGCAGCCGAAAGTGTACGTTGTTCCATCTTGTGGAAAATCACCTGAACATCCACAAACTTACGCTTGCTGATGTCTATATCGACCCCGGCACGGAGAAACTCTTCCACCAATACCGGCACATCGAAACGGTTGGAATTGAATCCCGCCAGATCAGCGCCTTCAATGTCGTTGGCAATGTTTTTGGCAACCTCCTTGAATGTGGGGCAATCTGCCACATCGGCATCGTAAATGCCATGAATGGCCGAAGAAGCCTCAGGAATGTGCATTTCCGGATTGATACGCAGAGTCTTGGCCTCTTCATTGCCGTTAGGATATACTTTGAGATAACAAATTTCTACGATCCGGTCTGTGTTGATATTGGTACCCGTTGTCTCCAGGTCGAAAAAAACAATGGGGTTCTTTAAGTTCAATTTCATTTTTTAGTTGTTGTTTTTTGGTTGAAAGCCTCTTCTTAAGTTGAATTTTGAGCGCTTCTTTTTAGTTGAAAATTGAAAGTTTCTTTATCGCAATCTGAAAACCGAGAGCTTATTCTTCCGGCATCGAGGCTGTCCTGTCAACGTCGAACATCTTTCCTGCCGGCACCTGGCGCTTGCCCCTGTTGACATCAAACGGCCGTCCTGTTGGCATCAAGTACTTGTCTCTGCCGGCATCAAGCATCTGCCCTATTGCCATCGAACGTCTGTTCCATAAACATCGGACACCTGTCCTGTTAGCCTCGCCTACCCTATCGAAAATTAAAAGTTGAAAGTTACTATGCAACAGAATGATAGCGCAGCTAACTTTCAACTTTCAAATCACTCAATATCCAACTATATTCAGTCGTTCAGCATCATCGGCATCAGCAGCATGAGCAGGTCTTCGTTCTCTTCCTGTTCCACCGGCACCACTACTCCGGCACGTGAAGGATCGGCCAGTTCTATCACCACCTCCTCTGCCGAGATATTGTTCAGGATGTCGATCAGGAAAGTCGATTTGAAGCCGATACTCATCGGAGCACCGGTATACTGGCACACCTGTGTTTCTTCGGCCGAAGTAGAGAAGTCGATGTCTTGTGCAGAAATCACAATCTCGTTTTCCTGAATACGCAGTTTGATCAAGCTGCTTGCCTGTGACGAGAAGATGGACACACGACGTAAAGCGCCGATCAGCTGTTGACGGTCCACTGTCACCTTGTGCGGGTTGTTTTGCGGTATCACCGAGTTGTAGTTCGGGTAGCGGCCTTCGATAAGACGGCACACCATGCGGTAGCTCTCGAGCGTAAACACGGCATTGCGTTCGTCGAATTCGATAACGGTCATTCCGCTTTCCTTCGGCAACAGATTTTTGAGCAACGTGGCCGGTTTCTTAGGCAGAATAAAGGCGGCGCGCTCGTTTCCACGGGCAGCCAACGTCTTGCAACGCACCAGTTTATGTCCGTCCGAAGCCACCATCGTGATGTCTTCGGTGGTGATATCAAAATAAATACCGTTCATCACCGGCCGCAATTCGTCGTCTGCCGTAGCAAACACACTGCGGTTGATTCCGTTCAGCAGAACCTGTGCGTCCATTTCCACCCGTACGGCATTGTCTCCCAAGACTGCCGATTGCGGGAATTCATCGGCATTCTGGCCCACAAGGCTGTATTTTCCGTTCTGATACTGCACTGTTATTTCATACGTTCCGGTGTTCACCTCGAAAGTCAACGGCTGTTCGGGAATCTCTTTCAAAGCATCGAGCAGAGTCTTGGCGGTCACGGCAAAACGACCGTTCATGTCACTGTCATTAACTTCGATGGAGGTAACCATCGTCGTTTCGCTATCCGAGACGGTCACAGACAGCGTTCCATCTTCCAGCTCGAAGAGGAAACAATCCAAAATAGGCAACGCATTCTTTGAGTTTATCACACGGCTGACAGCCTGTAAATGGCTGAAAAGCGCAGTACTTGAAACGATGAATTTCATATATTTTCGAATGTTTAATTTTTAATTTTATCAATGCACAAAGTTACGAAAAAAGATTGGGGTATACCAACAAAACAGCAGAAAAAACACAGGGCTGTATTTCGAATATTCCTAAAATATCGTAACTTCGCCGCTGAATTTAAATTTATCACAATGGAATTTACAGGAAAAATTATCGCAATACTCCAACCCAGAGGCGGAGTTTCAAAAACTGGGAACGAATGGAAATCTCAGGAGTATGTCATCGAAAACCACGACCAATATCCGCGCAAAATGTGTTTCGACGTATTTGGCGCTGACAAGATAGAGCAATTCAACATCCAGATGGGTGAAGAACTTACCGTGTCTTTCGACATCGATGCGCGCCAATGGCAAGACCGCTGGTTCAACAGCATCCGCGCTTGGAAGGTTGAGCGTGTAGGCACAGGGGCACCGATCGCTCCGGGAGCACCGGTTCCTCCTCCGGCACCGACAGCTGCTCCGGAGTTCATTGCCGGAGATGCCAAAGACGACCTGCCGTTCTAAATCAGGCCAACCCTCCACCCCCTAAAATATAGCGACCGTATTTGCTTTTTGCGAGTACGGTCGTTATGTTCTCCGAGGACCGTGCTTACCACCCTTGAAAACAATGCCCGGACAACGTAAAAACGGTGCCCATTTTCCGGCAGAAAAAACGCGCACTCTTTCTCTTTTGAGTGTATATATTCTCTTCTCTTTTCTTCTTTCACGCGCGTTATAGACAAATTGCATTTGATAATCAGACCATTAAGTAAAATCCGTGCCCTCTCCCGAGGCGTCGTTTTCTCAAACTTGCTCAAAACGTATCAAAAACGCCCGCATCTCGTGTTGCAAATTTCGACTACAAAACTGATGTTTTCCGATGCTATTTTCCGACCATAAAACGGGGTATTTTCCAGGGCAATTTCGGACTGCAAAACGAGGGTTTTCTGATGTAATTTCCGACTGTAAAACGAGGGATTTCCGACACAGTTTTCAGCTACAAAATTAGCATTCCCGATGCAATTTCCAACCAGAAAACCGACGTTTTCCAATGCTAATTCCGACTACCAAATTGGCATTTTCGATGTAATTTTCAACCCAAAAACCGACGTTTTCCTGTGTAATTTCCGGCTACGACAGCATCAAAATCAATGGAAAAGATCTCTTTTCACTCCCCTTTATACTGCAAAACCACATTGGGATAAGCCACCCCATCCGTACAGGAAAACTGAGCGGAAAGAACAAAATAACGGAAAAAATCCGGATTACGGAAAAAGAAATTCGGAAGCAAACGTACATAATTTTCGGGCTGTGCAAAAACTTTTCCCAAATCGGCTACGAACATAAAATTATACATATCAGACAATCCGACTATGCTTTCCCTGTAACCGGACACACCCTCCAACACTTCTCCTCCATCCAAGTAGCGGATGTAACTGAAAACACTCTCTGCATCAGGAGCCAACAACAAACGTCCGCCATACAAACATGCATAAGTATGCAAAGACGATGAAACAATCCCCGTTAGTTGCGCAAACAACGTATGACAAGGCAGCAAATACACCGGATATGCTCCGGACGGAGTATAACAAAAAGTTATAACCGGACCGGACACCGTTTTTTGCCCCTCTGAACAGCTGTTAACCAACACCTTAAGCATACGCCCAGCCTGCACAACATCCCGAACCGGGAAACTCGCCACAGCAGCCGGATATTTCGTGGTATCATTGTATGCGAAAAGACAGGTGGTCATATCATGTGAGACATACTCTTTCAGATAAGACGCAAACGCTTCATCGCACCCTCCGACAGAGTCGGCAGACATTGTCACACCCGCCAGGCTCCGCTCACCGGAAGCAAAATCGAGCGCCGACTGCAGATCACTGACCGAACGGCAACTGAAAAAGAAAGTCGTCACAGGAAGGACCTCCCCCGGAAATTCCTCAAGAGATTGTTGTCTACGCAACATATTCATAAATGTCAGACAAGTATCCGTGTCATGGTTGACACCCGAGAAATAAATGGCATCCCCATTCAGCTTCATATCAAATTCCACCCATCCTCCCAAAGGCGTCCGTCCCTGTGCGCCATCCGTCATCTTTCCCATATCGAGCGAGCGCACACGAGTATAAACAGTAGCAGCCGCATTGCCCTTTTTCGCAGCATGCATATCGGCAAACACCGAATCTCCAAGCAGCGACCGCCCCGACAGACGTGCATCGATCACCTTCTCGACCAGCCTC
>CAVCAX010000123.1:3313-4188 GCA_963599995.1 Coprobacillus sp. CAG:698 | reverse complement strand
GTACGGCAGAAGCAATGCCGGCTATTCCGAATGCAAAGCCAAAGAACAGTCCGGATATAAGCCCCAATTTATTAGGGAGTAACTCTTGTGCATATAGCAGAATGGCGGGAAAAGCGGAAGAGAGCATCAGGCCGACACAAAAACTGAGTATCACCGTGCCTGCGAGTCCTACGTGCGGCATCAGCATACTAAAAGGAGCCGTACCGAGAATAGATACCCAAATTACATATTTTCGTCCGATCCGATCACCGATGGGGCCACCGACCAATGTTCCGATAGCCGTAGCAACCAGAAACACAAAAAGGAAATACTGGGATTGCTGTACGCTTACTCCAAATTTGTGAATCAGATAGAACGTATAATAACTGCCGAGGCTTGCCATATAAATGTATTTGGAGAAGATCAGAATGAGCAGGATACTGATGGAAAGTACAGTTTTATTCATAGACAACGGCATTGCCAAATGCGTACTCATCGCCGCAGGAGCACTTTTAATCCGGGTTAAATACCCTTTGTACCATCTGCATACAGGAATCATTACTAAAATAGCAATCAATGACAGAATGGCAAATAAGGAAATGTGGCTACGTCCGTAGGGTGCCACCAACAAGGCCACTAATAAGGGGCCCAATGAGCCACCCAGATTTCCACCTACCTGAAACAAGGACTGGGCAAGTCCCCGTCTGCCGCCTGAAGCCAACGAAGTGATACGCGAAGCTTCCGGATGAAGCACAGAAGAACCGACGCCTATCAGGAACACTGAAAAGAGCACCCAATGCAAATTGGAAGCAAAAGCAAGACTCAGCATGCCGGCCATCGTAAAAAGCATTCCGGCCGGGAGCGTCCATGCCACCGGACGCTTATCAAAAAACAAT
>CAVCAX010000123.1:0-3303 GCA_963599995.1 Coprobacillus sp. CAG:698 | reverse complement strand
GAAAAACAGAAGAAGACATTTGGTAAACCAAGGTAATCAATCCGATTTGGGCAAAACTGAGTTCCAGATCTTCTTTAAACAATGGGTAAACTGCCGTGATGACAGATTGCAATAAATCATTCAGGCAATGAGAGATACTCAATGCTATAAGTATAGGAAAAGCAATGGAACTTACGGGGCGTTGCGGATTCTGTATCATATTGACAATCTTTTCTTCTTTTGTAAATCGGCTGCAAATGTACAAAACCCTGATAGCCTGAACGAACAAAACCGCTATTATTTTTCTTCCTACGGGGCAGGCATATCTGTTCACACCAAACAAGGTACGTCTATATAACATACTGTGTTGCTATTTCGATTTCATTCCAATGAGGGGATGGTTGTGATTTTCAAATAAGATAGATTTCCCATAAAAGAAAGCGTCTCCTGCCAAACAAAGATTGGTATTTTCTTTATAAATAGAGTTTAAATAGAAGGAGAAAAAGGGGGTAAATGTTATATTTTTAATATTTGTAAAGTAATTACGTTTAATTATTAATGTATTCAGGCGATTTTACTGACTTTTTGTTACCTTTGGAGAATAAACTCTCTAACCGTGTAATAATAAAAACAACAATGTATTATGAATCAAGAATTGTTAATGAGCCCACATCCTTTAGTGGCTTTTCTCCAAAAACCAGCTTCTGAATTTACGAAAGCAGACATTATCACGTATATTCAAGAAAAAGACATCCGCATGGTCAACTTTATGTATCCGGCTGCGGACGGACGACTGAAAACGCTCAACTTTGTAATCAACAACATGGCCTATCTGGACGCAATTCTGACTTGCGGAGAGCGTGTAGACGGTTCCAACCTGTTCCCGTTTATTGAAGCCGACAATAGTGACTTATATGTAATCCCTCGCTTTCGGACAGCTTTTGTCGATCCGTTTGCCGAAATGCCTACCGTGACCCTGCTTTGTTCTTATTTCGATAAGGACGGCAAACCATTGGAAAGTTCTCCCGAATACACCTTGCACAAAGCCTGTAAAGCATTTGAAGAGGTGACCGGTATGGAGTTTCAGGCAATGGGCGAATTGGAGTATTACATCATATCAGAAGACGAAGATATGTATACACCAATCAACCAACGCGGTTATCACGAGTCTATTCCTTATTCCAAGTTCAATGATTTCCGTACAGAATGCATGAGATACATTGCACAAACAGGCGGACAGGTAAAATATGGTCATTCCGAGGTTGGTAATTTTGTACAGGCCGGTATCAGCTACGAGCAGAATGAGATTGAATTCCTGCCGTTACGTGCCGAAGATGCAGCCGATCAGTTGATGATTGCCAAATGGATCATCCGTAATCTGGCCTATTCTTATGGAAACAACATTACGTTCGCACCGAAAGTAGCCAGAGGAAAGGCAGGTTCCGGTCTGCATATTCATGTGCGCATCATGAAAGACGGACAGAACCAGATGCTAAAGGACGGCGTATTGTCTGAGACTGCCCGCAAGGCTATTGCCGGCATGATGGACTTAGCACCTTCCATTACTGCTTTCGGAAACAAGAATCCAATTTCCTATTTCCGGTTAGTGCCACATCAGGAAGCACCCACCAACATTTGTTGGGGCGACCGCAACCGTTCGGTATTGGTAAGAGTTCCGTTGGGATGGGCAACAAAGACCGATATGTGTATGCTGGCCAATCCGCTGGAAAGTCCTTCCAACTATGACACCACTCAAAAGCAGACCATAGAAATGCGTTCGCCGGATGGTTCGGCAGATATCTATCAGTTAATGGCCGGACTGGCCGTAGCCTGTCGTCATGGGTTTGAGATGCCAGATGCACTGGCCGTGGCCGAAAGAACTTATGTGGATGTTAACATACATAATAAAGGAAATAAGAACAAACTGAAAACATTGGCTCAGTTGCCGGACAGTTGCGCCGCATCTGCCGATTGTCTTGAGAAACAACGCTCATTCTTCGAAGAATACAATGTATTCAGTCCGGGCATGATAGATGATATCATTGCCAAGTTACGTGCTTATGACGATGCCGGTATGCGCAGCAATGTTAAAACCGAATCCATCGAGATGGTGACTTTAATCAGAAACTATTTCCATTGCGGATGATCGGAATTATCGGTTCCGGCTATTCCGGAATTGCAAAGAGAAGGAAGGTGTAGGCACCTGAATATAAAAACCACCTCTGCCAAACAGATTTACCTGTAGCAGAGGTGGTTTTATATAAGAGCGTTTTGATAACCTCAGAATTTACACTTCCGGTTTCTCTTCAAGGCGGACGTTTACTGCATTCATACCTTTCATGCCACGTTCCAAGTCAAATGTTACAATATCATTTTCGACAACATCCCCCGCTGTGTTATTTATATGGAAAAAGTACTTTTCAGTACCCGAAAGGTCTTTGACAAACCCGAATCCTTTGGATGTATTGAAAAATTCGATCCGCCCTCTCATTATAGTCGGTACTTCTTTCTCTTTTTTAGGAGTCGATATCACAATATCTTCCTGCTTGATTTTTTCCTTTTTGATGCTTTCTTCCGGTGGGGTAGAGGTAATCATACCATTCTCATCGACATAAGCAATCATGTCATCCAGGCTATTCGCTTTCGGAGCCAATTTCTTTTCTTCTTTTCTTTTTTGTTTCTCAGCCCGACGGGCGAGCTTCTTTTTCTCATTTTCACGTTTTTCTGTTGTTACGGATTTTGCCATACATTTTTCTGTTTTTACTAATTATTTCAGAGTGAAAGAGGAGATTACCAAGGAAGAAACTTGTTCTTAATAATTGATATATAAAGAAGGAGAAACTATGCGATAACTGTATCGAAACTCACACTCCAAAGCAAAGATACGATAAAAAGCGGGAATCGAAACAGTATATGAAAGAATGTTTTAAAAAAGAACAGCCGCCCCAACATTCACTTGAGACGGCTTGCCCTGTTTTTATTTGTTCAGTAAGAAAACAGTTTATGCTATACCATGAGCAGAAACGGTAGAGTCTATTTTCTTAATCAATCCTTGAAGTACAGCACCCGGTCCGCATTCAGTGAAATCCGTAGCACCATCGGCAATCATGTTCTTTACGGCTTGAGTCCAACGTACGGAAGCAGTCAGCTGGGCCACCAGATTCTTTTTGATTTCAGCAGGATCGGTATGAGGCAAAGCATCTACATTCTGATATACCGGACATTTGGGAGTGTGAAACTCCGTAGCATTGATAGCGGCTTCCAGTTCCACTTTTGCAGGGTTCATCAACGGAGAGTGAAATGCTCCGCCTACTTTCAACGGAA
>CAVCAX010000122.1:1732-2319 GCA_963599995.1 Coprobacillus sp. CAG:698 | reverse complement strand
ATTATATTCAGAGAAAGAACCGTATCATTGCTCAAAACAGAGTTTGATACGGTTCTTTAAGGTTTAGCAGTTACAATCTGTAACATTCGAAATGGTCATTTTAGTTTTGACATCTTCCTGTTTTAATTGAAACTTCAGATACTTATTCTACGATAACCTCATCTACAAAGAGATGCCCTTTTTCCGTCCGGGCACCGTGCCAATCGGGTATGTAGGACGTTGTATTCACTAAAACTTTTATCCGGTCAGTTTCCACTTCTTTGAACTGGCAACTGTATTCTGCCAATCCGTCTTTTATGTCGGCTGTAGCCAAGGGAATACTGGTTTCTCCCTGTTTTACAAATTCACCGTTTTCACCGGTAGTAGTCCATACTGTGATTTTTGTCGGTGGAAATATATATTCTCCCACCTGTATCATAGCACCTATTTTTACAGAAGATACGAGAGTCGGTTTTCCAAGGTCAATTGTAATGTCCATCGGTTCATTAAAGAAACCCAACCAATATCCGGTGCTGTAGTTGAAATCACCGCGTAATCCGTCTGTGAGTATGGAAGCTCCGGTAAATGTATACTTCTCTGTGGGGGCA
>CAVCAX010000122.1:0-1722 GCA_963599995.1 Coprobacillus sp. CAG:698 | reverse complement strand
GTGGGGGCAGTGTTCAAAGTCACTTTTTTACCGGTCGCCTTATTGAATTGGAACTCTTTTTGGAAAGTTCTGATTTTGATATTTTCTCTTATGGCAGTGGCTTGCAATACACAATTCTCTTTAATCTTGATAGGTTTATGATAGCGTGTGCTCTTTTCGGTAGGTTCTGTTCCGTCCAGTGTATAATAGATCGGAGCATCACCTGTTGTACTCAATGTAACTTCCACTGTGCCATCCGAAGACGGTACATCGTATTGGGCTGCTATCTCATAAATATGTTTCCCATAATTTACGCCCATTTCATTATATATGGTCAGGATATGATCAAGATTCCCGAGAAAACGTTCCCAGTTCTTGTTTTCCGATTGCGTCCATTGTACTTCACTCAGTGCTGCCAGACGAGGTAATAACATGTATTCAAGATGTTCATTGCTTAATATATATTCTGTCCACAGATTGCCTTGGGCACCGATAATGTATTTACGTTCTTCTTCGTTCAGCGCAGCCGGAACAGGTTCTAATGAATATACTTTTTCAATAGGATTGTATCCGCCGATAGCCAACGGCTCATTTTGTGTGTTCATTGTGGGGTAATAATCCAGATATACATAATTGTTGGGTGTCATGATTACCGGGTGTTTCAAACGTGCCGCTTCGATTCCACCATCCATTCCACGCCATGACATCACTGTTGCATTAGGTGCCAGTTCTCCTTCCAGGATTTCATCCCAACCGATTATTTTTCGTCCGTGATCGTTTAACAATTTTTCTACGCGGGCCATAACATAGCTTTGCAGGAAGAATTCCGCTTTATGTTTGTCATTTGTTTTCAACCCTTCGGCTTTAATACGCGCCTGGCATCTCGGGCATTTTTCCCAACGGATTTTCGGACATTCGTCACCGCCAATATGGATATATTCTGAAGGGAACAGTTCCATTACTTCTGTTAATACATCTTCTATGAATGTAAAGGTTTTCTCTTTCCCCGGACACAATACATCTTCACGCACTCCCCATTGGCCGGATACTTCGTATGGTCCGCCCGTACATCCTAAATCGGGATAGGCTGCCAATGCCGCCATCATGTGTCCAGGAAGATCGACTTCCGGAATAATATTGATGCAGCGTTCTTCTGCATATTTAACTACTTCCTTAATATCTTCCTGCGTATAGAATCCACCGTATGGAGTCGTGTCATAGTTATCCCACTCTTTACCTATCATGGTTTTGTTACGGATACTTCCTATTTCTGTCAGTAGGGGATATTTTTTTATTTCAATACGCCACCCTTGGTCATCAGTCAGGTGCCAATGCAATGTGTTCTGTTTGTGGAGAGCCATAAGGTCGAGTATCTTTTTCATCTCTTCTTTGGGGAAGAAATGACGGGCAATATCGATATGTAGACCTCTGTATCCGAATCGCGGAGCATCTTTTATACTTACACAAGGCAATGTCCATTGAATATCCGATTCAGCCTGACCTCCATAGATGGCTGCCGGTAACAGCTGTTTTACTGTCTGTATAGCATAGAAAACACCACTGCGGTCGGATGCCTGTATGATAACTCCATCCGGTTGGATGCTTAGTTCATATCCTTCCGGGGCTATGTCTTTGTCTGCTTTAAAAACGATGCTCTTCTTAGGGAGGGTTTCTGTCTCTTCTAAAGGTTGGGAGGTGGTCTGGAATCCGGATAGGACATTCAAATTCCGGGCGAATGAGTCG
>CAVCAX010000121.1:0-6600 GCA_963599995.1 Coprobacillus sp. CAG:698 | reverse complement strand
GGTGTGAAGAGCTACAGCCTGCCCAAGCGGTGCGGCATTGTTCTCGATGGTCAGATCCTTAAACGTGATGTCGTTTCCCTCCACTTTAACAGTATAAGTGCGGAAAGTACCCATCTTATTGATATTGGCATGATCATCGTAGGTTATTATAGTACCCTCAGCGCTCTCACCTACCAGTTGCACATTCTTGACCCAAGAGGGGATTATCAGTTTCTCTTTATACAGTCCATTCTTTATATATATGGTAACGGTGTAATCCATAAAAGCCCGGACGGCTTCTACCGCTTCCTGAATAGTACGATACCCACCGGTTCCATCACGGGCTACTACAATCGTGTCTTGCTTTTGCTGCGCCTGTACAGTGCCGGTGCAGATCAGCAATAGCAACAGACCTGTTTTCAATAACTTATTCATACGCTTTTATTTCTTTTGTAAACGTTCGTATTCCAGACTCGCCATAATAAACGGACCTACTGCTTTCGGGTCGTTGCTGCGAATGGTTTCATTAATATAGTAGTCATAATCTCCCGAACGATAATTCTTTCCGCCCAGTCCGGCCACGGCACAAGCCTGGGTTATGGTTACCAGTCCGTCTTTGTCCACCTCGATAAGATTGTCCAGAATACCTTTATACCCTTTCAATGCCACATCCAGATAAGAAGAATCGATATATCCCATACGTACCGCTTTAAACAAAGAATAGACAAACATGGTCGAACAAGAAGATTCCAGATAGTTCCCCTTATCACCACTCCGGTCGAGTACCTGATACCAAAGTCCGGTCTTAGGATCCTGCAAACGTTTTATCTGTTCGGCGATATTATTAAGAATAACGAGCATCGAATCCCTTCCCGCCTCATGTTTCGGAATAAAATCGAGTGCATCGACAAACGCCATGGCATACCATCCCATAGCACGCCCCCAAGAATGTTTGGACTGGCCGGTAACAGGATCGGCCCAACGCTCCTTGCGGCTCACATCGCAGGCATGACGATACAGGCCGTTTTTCGGATCGTAGGTGTGGCGTGCCACCGTGATAAACTGATTCACCACATCCGCATAGTCTTTCACCCGATTATTGCGGAAAGCATATTCCGCATAAAAAGGTGAAGCCATATAAATACCATCCAGCCACATCTGATTCGGATAAATCTTCTTGTGCCAGAAACCGCCATCCTCGTTGCGCGGATGCGTATCAAGCTGGCTACGCAATAAATCAATGGCTTTCCTGTATTTTTCATCCTTGGATTCCTCATAAATACGAAACAGGAACTTACCGGAATTCAAACGGTCGATATTATATTCGTGCAGTTTATAAGTCACAATGCTGCCGTCATCATGAATCATTGTATCGGCATAAGCCAGGGCATAATCATATATCTTCTTTCCACCATAGGTATCATATACATCGAGCATTGCTCCGAGTTCCAATCCGTGACAATAGTCCCATTTCAACTTCGGTTGAAAATCCAGTTGCCACGATTCGGGACAACGGATCATCTCCGACTCCGTCATACGCACGGACCATGGAAGTTTCTCACTCACTTTCTGGGCTGCCAACGAAGCAGAGCAAAGCAAAGCTCCCATCACAAAAGTTTTACAAATCAAGTTTTTCTTCATTCTCATTTCTGTTATTGGTAATTAGATTTACTACTTAATGAGACAAAGATAGCGACTCCTTTTATATAAGGTGTGGAGTTTTCGATTCAAAAGGTGTATTTATAAGTTTTCGTGCGCGCAAACATACATTTTCGTGTACGATAACGTAGTTTTCCGGCACTTTTGGACGATTTTGGTATAAAACAGACAAAATTTACAGCAAAAGAGACAATAAATATGTTGGTTTGCGTCAAATAATGTGTATTTTTGGCCCAGAATCAGAACTAATAATTTTAAATCATTTATCATGAGTACAATTCAAAATGCTATGGGTAAAATGACAAACTACAGATGGACCATCTGTGCTATGTTATTTTTCGCGACAACTGTAAACTACCTCGACCGCCAGGTGCTCTCGCTGACGTGGGATGAATTTATCAAACCGGAATTTCACTGGGACGAATCACATTATGGAACTATTACTTCCGTATTTTCCATCGTATATGCAATCTGTATGTTATTTGCCGGACGATTCATCGACTGGATGGGTACTAAGAAAGGGTTCCTTTGGGCTATCGGCGTATGGTCGGCAGGTGCTTGTCTCCATGCATTTTGCGGAGTAATAACCGAACACTTTGTAGGTCTTCACAATGCTGCTGAGCTGGCTTCCGCAACAGGTGTCACTGTTGTAACAATCGCCACCATCAGTATGTACTGCTTCCTTGCCGCCCGTTGCGTATTGGCACTTGGTGAAGCAGGAAACTTCCCGGCCGCCATTAAGGTTACTGCCGAATACTTCCCCAAAAAAGACCGTGCTTATGCCACCTCTATCTTCAATGCCGGTGCATCCATCGGTGCATTGATTGCTCCGCTGACTATTCCTATCTTAGCTAAAGTATGGGGGTGGGAAATGGCATTTATCGTTATCGGTGGTCTCGGCTTTATCTGGATGGGCTTCTGGGTATTCATGTATACAGCTCCCTCAAAGAGCAAGCATGTGAACAAAGCCGAATTGGAATATATCGAACAAGACAAGCACGAAGAAGGCGCTGCTCCATACGTAGAAGAGAAAGACCAGAAGAAAATGAAATTCTGGCAGTGCTTCAGCTACAAACAGACTTGGGCTTTTGCCTTCGGTAAATTCATGACCGACGGTGTATGGTGGTTCTTCCTTTTCTGGACTCCTTCTTATTTGTTCACACAATTCGACATCAAAACATCCAGCCCGTTGGGTATGGGATTGATTTTCACGCTGTATGCCATCACCATGTTGTCTATTTACGGAGGTAAACTTCCTACGATCTTCATCAACAAAACTGGAATGAACCCCTATGCTGCCCGTATGAAAGCGATGTTGATCTTCGCATTCTTCCCGTTGCTGGTATTGTTGGCACAGCCATTGGGTACTATCTCTCCCTGGTTCCCCGTAATCATGATCGGTATCGGTGGAGCAGCTCACCAGTCCTGGTCGGCTAATATCTTCTCTACCGTAAGTGATATGTTCCCTAAAACGGCTATTGCAAGTATCACGGGTATCGGCGGTATGGCCGGTGGCTTCGGCTCTATGATTCTTCAGAAAGTGGCCGGTAACCTGTTTGTTTATGCAGATGAAACTCAAATGACTTTCATGGGATTTGAGGGTAAGCCTGCCGGTTACTTCATCATCTTCTGTGTTTGTGCAGTGGCCTATCTCATCGGTTGGGTCGTAATGAAGGCATTGGTTCCGAAATACAAACCTATCGTACTGGATTAATCTTTCCACACATAAATGTTTATAAATAGAGAAAGCTGTGTCGACCGCCTGTCGATGCAGCTTTTTCATATATGGAAGAAGTGGATTTTAAGTCTTATGACAGGTACTTATCTCCACTCCTCTTACACTTATCCCCCCACTTTCTCATTCTTTTCCGATTGTTTTGCATTATCTTTGCACACATGGAAAATAAGGAGATAAAAGAATCATTTGATATTTTGTTGACTGTCTGCCGCATTGATGACAATAAACTCGGCATAGCCTATAAACAAATGCGTGACCTGCTCGAACGTCTCTGCCGTAGCCAGATGCAGAATGAAAGCCTGCAAATGACCGACCTATCCGCGCGAATCAGTTTTGTAGCTGCACGCATCGGTTTATCGGTTGCGGAACAGAACCGTCTGCATACTTTCCGTCTGACTTCCAATGCGGTGCTGAACCGCCGGACAGAGCCCGAACGGGAAAAGCTGTTGCGCGATGCCAAGACTCTCGCTTTTTTCCTGAAAAGGCTCTCGGGGAGCGACATTCCGGATGAGCTATACAGGTTGCTGCCCCAGGCAGATGCCACTTACATCATCGCTCCGCCCACCCGTAGAAAAATAGAACGCATGCGGGTATGCTTCCAACATTCCGATGAGCATTTCCTCTATGTAACGCCACTGGACAATATTGCCGACGAACCGTTGCGGGTGCGCTACAATATTCCTCAAATCAACGAAGAGTTCGCAGAAACATGCAAACTCCTTTGGCGGCATGCACAACTCAATCTGCTGGATATAAACATAGATGACAACGGAATACTCTGTCCGGCTTTCATCGTTCTCGAACCGGATTATCTGATAGATATCAGCTCGCTCGCCGAGTGTTTCCGGGAGTATGGGCATCATCCTGCCAACTACTTTCTGGCGCGTTTACAACCTATTGAAAATGCGCGCCCGCTGTTATTAGGAAACATAGCCAACCTTTTTCTGGACGAATGGATCCATGCAAATGGAGAAGTGGACTACCTCTCGTGCATGCAAAAGGCCTTCCGCCGTTACCCCATTGAACTGGCCGCCTGCACCGACCTGCAGGACAAAGAGAAGGAGCGCCAATTCTTTGAAGATTGTAAAATGCACTTTGAACACATCCGGGAAGTTGTGACCGATACATTCCACGCCCCCGGATATGAAATGGATAAGACGGATGCCGTACTCGAGCCCTCGTACATCTGTGAGGCGCTCGGTCTGCAAGGGCGTCTCGACTATATGCAACGGGACATGTCATCGTTCATTGAAATGAAATCCGGCAAAGGAGACGAATACAGCATCCGCAATAAAGTAGAGCCGAAAGAGAATAACAAGGTACAGATGTTGCTCTATCAGGCGGTACTCCAATATTCGATGAAGATGGACCACCACCGGGTAAAGGCCTACCTGCTTTATACACGTTACCCTCTGCTCTACCCGGCCCGTCCGTCATGGGCCATGGTACGCCGGGTGATCGATCTTCGAAACCGTATCGTAGCCGATGAATACGGCATACAATTACATAACAGTCTTGAGTATACCGCCACCAAACTGCAGTCGGTCCAAGCGAAGACTCTCAATGAACGGGGATTACAAGGCCGCTTTTGGGAACAGTACCTGCGCCCCTCCATCGACACATTCGCACAACACCTTGCCGCCCTGTCTCCTTTGGAGCAAGCCTATTTCTATGCCTTGTATAATTTTATAACCAAAGAGCTCTACACTTCCAAATCCGGAGATGTAGACTATGAAGGACGCACAGGAGCTGCTGCCTTATGGCTCTCTACACTTGCCGAGAAATCCGAAGCCGGAGAAATTCTTTATGACCTGCGCATCAAAGAGAACCACGCAGCCGATGAGCATAAAGCCTCTATCATCTTATCCAGAGAGATATTCCGGGAGGAAGCTCTCCCCAACTTCCGGCAAGGAGATTCCATTGTGCTATACGAACGCAACACCGATGCCGATAATGTCACCAACAAGATGGTATTCAAAGGCAATATCGAAACAATCACTGAAGAAGAGATACGCGTCCGCCTACGTGCCAGCCAGCAGAACTCTTCGGTCCTGCCTCCTGACAGCCTGTATGCCATCGAGCACGACACAATGGATACCACTTTCCGCAATATGTACTACGGATTGTCTGCCTTTGCATCGGCAACAAAAGACCGCCGGGACCTGCTTCTCGCCCAACGTCCCCCTGCCTTTGACGAGTCCTTCATTCCCCGCATCACTGCCGCCACCGATGACTTCTCCCGTGTTGCCCTCAAAGCACAAGCGGCCAAAGACTATTTCCTGCTGGTAGGCCCTCCGGGGACAGGAAAAACCTCTTGCGCCCTTAAGAAAATGGTAGAAACGTTCCATCGGGACGAACAGGCACAGATACTTCTGCTGTCATACACCAACCGTGCCGTAGATGAGATCTGCAAATCACTCTCTTCCATCCGTCCCGAAGTGGACTTTATCCGCATAGGCAGCGAACTGTCCTGTGACGAGATCTATCGCAGCCATCTGATAGAGAATGAGTTGTCAACTTGCATGCGCCGTTCGGAAGTGACCGCCCGTATTGCACGCTGCCGGATATTCATAGGCACGGTAGCCTCCATTTCCGGCAAGCCGGAGCTTTTCCGCCTGAAAAAATTCGATGTAGCCATTGTCGATGAAGCGACCCAGATTCTTGAGCCTCAGTTATTGGGCATCCTTTGCGCCCGCAGCATATCGGGAGATAACGCCATCGGGAAATTCATCCTCATAGGCGACCATAAACAACTTCCGGCGGTTGTCCTTCAACGTGAAGACCAGTCTGAAATACACCATGAGCCATTGCGCGCCATCGGACTGACCAACCTCAAAGACTCTCTTTTCGAGCGCCTTTATCGCCATGCAAAAAGCCACTCCAAACCCTCTGAAGGCAATACCTCCTCCTTTTCCGAAGGCAATTCCCAACTCCCGGATCTCAATTTCCAACTCTCAACCGACATGCTTTGCCGGCAAGGACGTATGCACCCCGAAGTGGCCCTTTTTGCCAACCGTGCTTTCTACGAAGGACGCCTGCTACCCGTAGGGTTGCCTCATCAACTGGAAGATTCGACCGACATCACACGCCTCGCTTTCTACCCATCCGAACCGGAGCCTGCAGGAGCATCGGCAAAAACGAACCGTTCGGAAGCCCGTATCGTTGCCCGGTTGGCGTCAGATATTTATCAAAAAAACGAGAAAGAATTCAATACGGCACAAACC
>CAVCAX010000120.1:8851-14571 GCA_963599995.1 Coprobacillus sp. CAG:698 | reverse complement strand
ACTCTACATTTGGTGTGATTACATGTTGTGCAGCGTCTTTTTTTATTGCTCTTTTTTTTTTTTTTATCATGCTGCCCCGTATTCTTCTGATATCAAGAAGAAAGCGTCTATACGATATGCCCGACAAGCGGAAGTCCCATAGCAAGCCGATTCCCAGACTTGCCGGCATAACTTTTTTCCCCGTCATCCTGCTCAGCTTCCTACCGGTATCCGGATTGCAAGCCATGTATACCACTGAGTTTTTCGTCAGTTACTCCGCGCAGTCCATCATCCGCCTTTCCTTTATGATATGCGGGGCACTCCCTCTGGTATTGCTGGGCATTAAAGACGATCTCATCGGCGTCCGTTACTCTCATAAATTCGTCATCCAGATCCTGTCCGCTTTCTTGCTGATATCCTCCGGCACCTACATCGACAACCTCTACGGTCTGCTGGGTATATACGAACTGCCTGCCTATATCGGAATCCCCTTCACGGCGCTGCTGACCGTCTATATCATCAACTCCCTCAACCTCATCGACGGAGTAGACGGGCTGGCTGCCACACTCTCCATCACCGCATCCGCCATTCTGGGCGGCAGCCTCCTCCTTGCCGGAAACCGGACCACCTCCATCCTCGCCTTCGCCATCGCAGGCAGCCTCGTCCCTTTCCTATACTACAACACCGTTGCCAAGCGGAAACTGTTTATGGGCGACACCGGTTCCCTGACATTGGGCTACATGCTCAGCTTCCTTGCCATATACTACAGCATGCCAAACCCTGCCTCCGGTAGCAGTGCAACGGGCATCCCACCCATCATCATCGCCTGGTCCGTACTGTTTGTGCCGCTGTTCGACACCGCCAGAGTGATGTGCGTACGTGCCGGTCAAGGGAAACCGATTTTCCAGCCCGACCGCAACCATATCCACCACAAACTACTCGATCTGGGTTGCAGCCACGTCAAGATCACCCTGATCCTGACAACAGCGACACTGTGTATCACCGCACTCAACATCCTCCTGCACAGTCTGTTCGACATCAACATCAACCTCCTGTTGGCAATCGACCTTGCAGCAGGAATCCTTTTCAACACCGTCCTCAACAGGCTTGGGAAGAAGAGGATGACGACACTCCCCTTCGAGTCAGATAAAGTATCGGAACAGTCCCCATCCATCCCTTTGGGCGACTTCTCCGTCACCACCAACTACCGTTTCGACTCCATCCCCGAACGGCAAGTGGTGGTGAATACCATCAACCCGCATTCCTGGGTCACCTCCCATCGGGATACGGAATTCAAGCAGGCCCTCCTGCAAAGCGATGCGCTCATCCCCGACGGAACGGGCATCGTGCTCGCCATCCGCTGGCTTTTCGGGATACACATCCGTAAGATTGCCGGAGCCGACCTGCACCGTTCCGTGCTCCAGCAGCTCGACAAAGTGTCCGGTTCCGTCTTCTACCTCGGAGCCTCCCAACGTACACTGGCGCTGATCACCGAACGCATCCATGCTGAGCATCCGCAAATACGGGTCGGCACCTACAGTCCTCCCTACCGCGACCGGTTCTCTCAAGAGGAAACCACCGCCATGATAACGGCCGTAAATGCCTTCAAACCCGATGTCCTGTTTGTCGGCATGACAGCCCCGAAGCAGGAAAAATGGATTGCCGCCAACCGGAAGCAACTTCAAGCTCGCCTCATCTCCGGCATCGGAGCCGTGTTCGGATTCTACGGAGGCACCACGCCACGCCCTCCCAAATGGATGATCAGCATGGGACTGGAATGGCTGGGACGGCTCATCAAAGAACCCCGCAGGATGTGGAAACGGAACTTCGTCTCCACACCGAAATTCCTGTCGGACATCATACGGCTGAAAATCAGAAGCTTCACGTAAGCTAAGAAATCAAAGTTTTCAAGCAAACTGAAAAATAAAACCCAAAGCTTCGCATAAGCCAAGAAATCAAAAGCTTTCAAGCAAGCTGAAAAATAAAACCAAAAGCTTCGCATAAGCCAAGAAATCAAAGCTTTCAAGCAAGCTGAAAAATAAAACCAAAAGCTTCACGTAAGCCAAGAAATCAAAGCCTTCAAGCAAGCTGAAAATAAAACTAAAAGTTTCACATAATAAAGAATAAAAACAACACCCGATTATGAAATTAATTAAGTCATTGTTTCTCATTACTGCCGCCCTCTTGCTGCTCGGTTCATGCAGCAGCCACAAGAACATCGCATACATGCAGGACGGTGAATATCTGAAATACACAGAGCAGCCCCCCTTTCTGTATGATGCCCATATCCTACCCAAAGACCTGCTCACCATCACCGTGCACTGCTCCGAACCCGAACTTGCCGCCCCGTTCAACCTGAACGGAAACCTGCAATCACCGGCTACAACGGGCAGCACAGGCAACACAGGCAGCACGCCGCAACAGACCTATCTGGTAGACAACAACGGCGACATCGACTTCCCCATCTTAGGCAAACTCCACCTCGGAGGACTCACCAAAGGAGCGGCAGAAACCATGATCTGCGAACGCCTGAAAGCCTACCTGAAGGAAGAACCCATCGTAAACGTACGCATGGTCAACTATAAATTCTCCGTACTGGGCGAAGTAGGCAAGCCGAACACGTTCACCGTGGCCAATGAAAAAGTAAACGTCTTCGAAGCCCTTGCCATGGCTGGCGACATGACCATTTTCGGCAAACGAGACAACGTGAAGCTGCTCCGCGAAGACGAACAGGGCAGAAAAGAAATCATCCTGCTCAACCTCCAAGACCCGGGCATCGTCTCCTCTCCCTATTACTACCTGCAACAGAACGACATCCTGTATGTGGAACCGGGGAAATCGAAAATAAGAAGCTCCGAAATGGGCAGCATCACCCCCTGGATAAGCATACTTTCGGTGCTGACGTCATTGACGACACTGGCTGTCGCCCTGTTTAAGTAAGGCCGTGCAGCGCTTGAAACGTATCCCGCACGATAACGCAACATCTATGATACAGCATCCGCGTATAGCATATAATACAGTATCTGCGTATAGCATATAATACAGTATCTGCGTATAGCATATAATACAGTATCCGCGTATAGCATATAATACAGCATCCGCACTACACGGCACTTCATCTGCGATACATCATTTATAAACCGTCAATCACAATTTATAAACCATCAATCACAACCCGTCATTCATGAAAGAATTTACACCCGAAGACACTTTCGAAGAAACCGATAATAAGAACGAACTGAGAAACCTCCTTTTCAACTATCTCATCTACTGGAAGTGGTTCATCCTCTCCGTCATCCTCTGCTGGGCAGGCGCCTGGTTCTACCTGCGCTATGCCACACCGGTGTACAACGTCAGCGCCACCGTCATGATAAAAGACGACAAGAAAGGCGGCCGCGCCAGCGAGATGCTCGCCCTCGAAGACATGGGCTTCCTCTCATCAAGCGGAAGCATCGAAAACGAGATGGAGATCCTCCGCTCCAAATCCCTTATCAGACAAGCGGTGACCGCCCTGAAGATATACGCCACTTACACCACCAAAGGCCATATCGGCTCACGAGACCTCTACACGGACAGCCCCATAGCTGTGGAAATGGCTGCCGAAGACCTCAACCGGCTGAAGCACGGATTCAGTTTCGAAGCCGTACTCCAACCGGACAGCACGCTGAATATCAGCGGAAACATCGGCGGCAAAGACATCACGGCCCACATCGGGCAACTGCCTACGCTGGTAGATACCCCGGCAGGCAGACTGACCCTATCGCTGCGTCCCGGTGGCGAACTGATATTCGATGAAACCATCTACATCCGGATCACCCCTCCGCTACAGATGGCCAAAGCCTATCTGGCAGCGCTGAGCATTGCCAGCACCTCCAACACCACCTCCATTGCCAACATCAACATACAAACCACCAACAAGCAACGGGGAGAGGATTTCGTCAACAAACTCATCGAGGTGTACAACCTCGACGCCAACAACGACAAGAAACTGGTGGCCACCAAAACGGCCGAGTTCATCGACGAACGTATCCAGATCATCAACCGCGAACTGGGAAGCACGGAGGCCGAACTGGAGAACTTCAAACGGAGCGCCGGACTGACCAGCATCAACGATGCCAACACCTTCGTGCAGGAGAGCTCCGAATACGAGAAGAAACGGATGGACATCGGCACCCAGCTCAACCTGATGGAATACCTGCGCGACTACACCGCCAACCCCGCCAACCAGGATGCCGTAATCCCCGCCAACGTGGGAGTCAACGACATCAGCCTGTCCGCACTCATCAACAAGTACAACGAGATGATACTGGAGCGCAACCGCCTGCTCCGCACCTCATCGGAAAGCAATCCGGTGATCGTACGCAAGAACAGCGACCTCGAAGCCATGCGTGCCAACATCCGGTCGGCCATCAACAGTGTGCACAAAGGCCTGCTGATCTCCAAAGAGGACATCGACCGGCAGGCAAGCAAGTACTCCAGCCGCATCGACCAGGCACCCACGCAGGAACGCGCGCTCACCGGCATCGCCCGCCAGCAGGAGATCAAGGCAGGGCTCTACATGATGCTGCTGCAAAAGCGTGAGGAGAACTCCATTGCCTTAGCTGCCACTGCCGACAATGCCAAAATCATAGACGCCGCCACCGCCAACGACCGTCCCATCTCCCCCAATTATTCGCTGATCCGGATGATTGCCGTTGTCCTCGGACTGCTGATACCGGTGGTTGTCATCACGCTGATCAACTTCTTCCGCTTCCGCATCGAAGGCCGCACCGATGTGGAGAAGCTGACGCGGATCCCCATCCTCTGCGATGTCCCCACGGACCATCTGTCGGGCAAGAACGGCTCGTCCATTGTCGTGAAAGAGAACGACAACAACCTGATGTCCGAGGTGTTCCGGAGCATGCGCACCAACCTCCAGTTCATCTTAGGTAAAAAGGACAACAACATCATCCTCGTCACCTCCACCATCAGCGGTGAGGGAAAGACGTTCATCTCGTGCAACCTCGGCATCAGTCTCGCCCTGTTGGGCAAGCGGGTGGTAATCGTGGGACTCGACATCCGCAAGCCGAAACTGGCGGAGTACTTCGGGTTCACCCAGAAGCACCTGAAAGGCATCACCTCTTTCCTTGCCGACGACAACATCGACCTGCACACGCTGCTGCTGCCCGCTCCGCAAAGCAAGAACCTGCAGATACTGCCTTCGGGAAGCGTTCCTCCGAATCCTGCCGAACTGCTGTCGCGCCCGTCGCTGGAGAAAGCCGTCGCGCAACTGTCGCTGGAATTCGACTACGTGATACTGGACACTGCTCCGGTGGGCATGGTGACCGATACGCTCATCCTGTCCCGCGTGGCCGATGCCACCGTGTACGTGTGCCGTGCCGACTACTCTTTCAAAAGCGATTTCGATTTGATCAATGATCTGAAAAAGGAAAACAAGCTGCCCGACATGGCTCTTGTCATCAACGGGATAGACATGAAGAAGAAAAAGCACAGCTACTATTACGGCTACGGAGGCAAGTATGGCTACGGGAAAAGATACGGCTACGGCTATGGATATGGCGAAAAAGAATAAACCCCATAGAGAGCCGCAGATGGAATTGCAGATGAAACGATGATAAAAGATAAGACGATGATAATTTATAGACAATGATAAATTTAGGGATGATGATAAAATTAGAAACGATGATAAAATTAGAGAAATCACTGATGGAATTATTACAGATAAAGTCATGACATTGTAG
>CAVCAX010000120.1:5127-8841 GCA_963599995.1 Coprobacillus sp. CAG:698 | reverse complement strand
TTTCAGAATTTATAAATAATTACATTTACAACGTAAGCAAAGACTCCTTAGAGATGTTAAATATTTAACATTTCTAAGGAGTCTATTTTCTTTAATTTTCTAATTTGTAATTATTCATAAACTTCTTCACATCAAAACAGGGGCACTCTTTGATCCACTCTTCCGGCTCTATCTCCCCGTTTCCGTTCAGGTCGGGAGACAAGTCCCGGTGTCCGCACACCCTGCTTCCGGGGTAGTCTTTCAGCAGGGCACGTATCAGTACATACAGGGAGTGCTTCTGCCACACCGTCATCGTATTCTCCGGCCGTCCACGGCAATCCAGTCCTCCCTCGTAGCAGATACCGATGCTTTTCAGGTTGAAGCCCTTGACGTGCGCCCCGATCTTCTCCAGCGGACGGGTGGTCTTTATATCCCCGTTCTTACGGATATAAAAATGATAACCCGCCCCATTGAATCCCCGACGCCGGTGGCACACCTCCAGGTCATATTCCGTGAAATCCCGGTCTGCCCGTGTGGCGGAACAATGCACCACAATAAGATCAATCTCTCGCATCGTCTTTCCCTTTTCCATCGGTTCCGCCCCGCAGAAACATCAGCACAGCAATCACCCACTCCAAAATCCTTTTCCATTTCTTCATACTCTTTCTGTTTTTAAAAACGTTTTTTATTCATTGCCGGACACACACGGCATCCGGCAGTCACTCTCCCGATACTACGAACGATACTATGAAAACGCCTATTTTATTATCGGATCGTTGCCTTCCTCGTCACCATCGGTTCCGCCGCCTGTTTCTCCTTTCTTTTTCAGCGGCAGCTTGCTCACCTTAGCGAAGCTCAATCCGGACAGGATCTCCGTCAAAGCCACGCCGGGACGAAAGTTCACCTTCGCCTTCCGGATCAGCGATACGTTGTAGTCCTCTTCCGTCTCCGCGCCTTTGCCGCGCAGCCCTATCTGGAAAGCCCCGATCTCACCCAGACGGACGATCTCTCCGCGTTCGAGTCCCTCCACGATGGTATCCTCCAGTGCAATCAGCACTGCCATCACATCGGCACGCGTCACCGTACACGCTTTCTCGATACGTTTCGCCATCTCTTTCACTTCCACATCACCGCTGGCCTGGGCCTGGGCATAATACTTCACCGGTTCGTCCTCTTTCAAAAGGTTTCTACGTGCCACTACCGAATACGTTACATTTCTACTCATACTACTCTTTTTTTTAGTGTTAAACATTTGAATTAAATACGCTTGCAATCTGATTACCCTACAAAGATACCACATCGCCAACGGGCGTTGTCGGGATATGTCGGCATTGGTAGGGGGCGGTAGAGAAATGTCGGTAAAAAGAAGAAAAAAGCAGTTAGGAAGGAGAAAAGGAAAAAATAGCGTTATATTTGCAGTTCCGAAACAGCTGTTTCGGAAACAGCCGTTTCGGAATACGCCATATAAAAGGAAAGATATGAGATTTTTTGATAGGATAGAAGAAATGGCCTCCCTGCGCAAGATTCGCGAGGCGGCTCAAGACAACGCCCAGTTCACGGTGGTAACAGGACGCCGCCGCATCGGGAAAACTTCACTCATTTGGAAAGCCTACGAGGACGCACCGATTCTCTATTTCTTTGTTGCCAGAAAGGCCGAAGGCGATTTGTGTGATGATTACCGGCTTGAAATAGAAAACAAATTAGGTGTCCCCCTCATGGGCCGGGTGGAACGCTTTGCCGATATATTCGAGTACCTGATGAAACTATCGGCCGAACGCACCATCACACTCTTTATCGACGAGTTCCAGGAATTTTTCCGCGTGAACAAATCGGTATTCAGTGATATGCAACGCATTTGGGACCTGTACAGTCCGAAATCCCACATCAACTTGATAGTCTGCGGTTCGATTTATTCCATGATGACGAAGATATTCAAGGACAGGAAAGAGCCGCTGTATAACCGGCAGTCTCGCTTCATGACCGTGCGCCCGTTTACTCCGACCGTCCTGAAGGATATTCTCGCGGAATACAATCCGGACTATACGGCAGAAGACCTGCTGGCCTTGTATGCCTTCACCGGTGGGGTGGCAAAGTACGTGCAACTGCTCGTGGATGGCGGAGCAGCGACCAAGGCAGCCATGCTCGACCAAATCATAAAGGCCGACTCCATCTTCATAGGAGAAGGGAAGGCGATTCTTATCGAAGAGTTCGGCAAGGACTACGGGATATACTTCTCGATCCTGTCAGCCATCGCACGAGGAAAAACCTCCCGTTCGGAAATCGAGAACGTGGTGGGAAAGGAAATCGGCGGCTACCTCACCAAGCTGGAGAGAGAGTACGAAATCATATCGAAAAAGCAACCACTGTTTGAGAAGAGCCCTGCCAAAAATGTCCGCTATGTCATTGAGGACAATTTCTTCACATTCTGGTTCCGCTTCATCTACAAGTACAGCTATATGCTGGAAATAGAAAATTACGGGAGCGTGAAGATGATCATAGACCGGGATTATGAGACTTTCAGCGGTCTGATGCTTGAACGTTACTTCAAGCGTATGCTGATAGAACAGCAAGCCTATACCCGTATCGGTGGATGGTGGGACAGAAAGGGTGAAAACGAAATTGATCTCATGGCCGAAAACGAACTGGAAGACACGGCGACATTTTTCGAGGTCAAGCGCAAAGCCGAAAACATCGACATGGATATATTAGAAGCTAAAGCAGCAGCTTTCCTGCGTGCAACAGGGGAATTCAAGGGGTATTCCCTCTCCTATAAAGGGTTGTCAATGACCGATATGTAGTATCGGCCATTGACGTAACGTTTCTGCCGGAACATTACGGTTATAAAACAGAGAGCAGCAGCCGTCACTTTCCATTCTTCTCCAGATATTCCGTCATCGCCTCGTTCACTATATCCTTCAAAGACATTTTCTTTTCGATGGCAAGCAGTTACATGCGGGTATGAAATCTTCGCCATTCCGTGCATGGCCAAATATTGCGCCTGCATCGGGATAATCAGGCTGTCCGCCGCTGTAAGGATAAAAAGAGAGAAAATAATGAGTATTTGCTTGTTTTACAGCTACTTTTTCGTTACCTTTACAAGTAGACGACAGGAACTTTTACAGATAGTTAGCAATTGCTTCGTAGGTAACCAGCCGTTACTTCGCGAGCAATTAGCCGCCACCTTGCGAGTAATCAGCCGTTACCTTGCGAGTAATCAGCCGTTACCTTGCGAGTAATTAGTCGCCACCTTGCAGATAACCAACCATCATACAACAAGTATATGAAAGAAAAAGAAGATCCAAACAGCGAAGAGAAACCATTCGTCATCCGTTCGTACACCAAGATAGAGTTAGCGCTCCTTTACTGCCCCGGACGGGAACCTGCCACAGCCTTACAGGGGCTCTACCGGTGGATGAGAAAGTGCAGCCCACTTGGGATTGAATTACAGCAACACGGCTACGACAAGTACCGGCACAGCTTCCTGAAGCGCGAAGTGGAAATCATCCGCAAACATCTGGGAGACCCTTGATACCCGCCACGCCTCACTAACCATTTTTTCGTGAGGGTGTATGCCAATGTCCTTTTGGAGAAATTAAGGACTCATCAAAATATCCCTTTCGGAGAAATTGAGAATACATCAAAATATCCCTTCAGCGAAATCGAAAGCACGTCAAAATGCACGAAACTTAGAAATCACGAAGGTGTGTCATAATGCCCAAATAGAAAGATTCACCC
>CAVCAX010000120.1:1447-5117 GCA_963599995.1 Coprobacillus sp. CAG:698 | reverse complement strand
TGAGACACCCTCAATTTTTAAATTTTCCCCATTTGAGCATCCACAAATTTCGGGAAAAAACATATAACATCTTTCAAAAAAACATATAGCATCCTTCAGAAAAAGACATAACATCTTTCAGAAAAACATATAGTATCTTTCAAAAAAACATATAACATCTTCCCCAAAAAGATGTAGCGTCTTTCAAAAAAAGATATAGTATCTTCCGATAAAAGACGTAGCATCTTTCCGTGTCTCCCTGTTCACGATGATGTGTACCGGATTTAGTTGGCAACTTCGATTGCCATTACTATATCCGATTTACCATCCGTATATTCGCTTGTTATTCATATATTCGCTTGCTATTACCATATCAGCCGACCTAACAAATGTCACCGTTTTTCTAAAAATTAGGGTTCACGAGGGTTCAGGGTTCACCCTTGAACCCTTCTCACCGCAACACTTCCGGCTTTTAAAATAGCTATCTCCCTTATTTCCAATAAATTGAAGTTTTAAACCCCGTTTCAAAAGCCTTTTTGCAGTTGATTCAGACATCCCGTCCCCCATCGCTACAGACAGGAATTCTGTATAAGAAAAATGATATTTCAAGCGCTGCAATATAATGAGCACTTTATGAAACGGCTGCAAAGGACGCGCCTTGAGCGACAACCCCGGCAATGATGAGCTGAGCAGCAAACTATGCTCGAGCAACACCTCCGCCATGGCCATGGCCGCATGAAAATCCTCGTCCGTACAGATGTACTCCTTTACATACCACCGGCTCTCTGCCTTGCGGAGCGCCGTAAACACCGCCGCCAGACGCATGGCATACAACCCGTGACGCACCACAATCGCACCCGGAGAATCGCAACCCTCCATCATCGCCCCATCCAGATTGGATTCGAACCGACGGCTGTGCTCCTCCCACTGGGCAGACGAAAACACCACCTCTGTAGGAGACTCCAGCAGCATGCCATGCATCTTCAATACCTCCTGCCCCAACAGACGGAAAAAAGTCCGGTTCTCTACCTGCCCCTCTACCGGAGCCGCCGAATGCCACACCCATCTCGCCGGAGCAGTAAGTACACCGAAACGGCTGTAAAGTCCGTTCTCCTGTGTCCTTATCAACCCCACGAACTGGTCGGGCGTGCCTGTAAGACACATACCCAACCGAGGTTCGCGCACGAAAATAGGCTCACCGTCCACCTTGAAAGACGAGGAGATATCCTCGTGGTGGGCAGCCGCACAATACACATCGTCCTGCCGGCCGTAATCCTGCGACAGAGCAGCCACCATCGTATTGATCTCACTGGCATTGATGATAGCACCCAACTGCCCGTTGTCTCTCAGATGGGCATACGTCCGCGACTTCGAAGTATTGGCGGGCAACATCAGAATCACCCCGTGCGGTTCCTCGGGTTGCAATGTCTTGTCAGCAAGGCGTTTCGCCCGGAAGGCCGCCTTCACCTCTTCATCCCAAACCGCCTTTTTCGTCTCGTACACCTTCCGTTCGTCGGCCCCCTTCCGGACATACTGATCATGCAGGGGTTGCGAAAGTAAAGCGGTAAGCGCCACCATCCCCTTTCCCGTACCGGCAGGAGCCACTCCGGCGAAATAAAGATGAGGAGAATACTCCATCCCGGCATAACGGAAACGTACCCATGGCAGACAGACACTCAGATTGGCCATCATCCCCATCAGCAGCATATCCCTTTCGCGATCACTGCGAGCCTGCACCACTCCTCGCTTCAGCAGATCGGGCAGGTTCGCGTACACCTCCTCCGGAAACACCGGCATGGAGTCACGCAATTCGTTATTTTTTTCGGACAACTCTGCTTCATCCGGCTCCTCAAAAACACGGTCGGGAGGGTTCAAGGGTGAACCCTGAACCTTGTGAACCCTCGAAAATGTGTTTTGAGGCAAAATTGAAGAGTTAACATACTGATAACCAGCCAAAATATCTTTCACACATTCTTCCACAATATAATCGGATTCTGAGAACTCGGACGAAGTAATTTCGGCAAGAGCGTTCAATTCTTCTTGCGAAAAACCTTTATACCGGGCACCTCTTCCGAGCTTCAGCATGAAGTCGTGTCGGGTACCCCGGACAAACGAATTGCGGGAAGCAAAGTCATTGAGATACGTCCGGATAAACCCGCTTGCCGCCGCGGCAGGCAACGCAGGCACAGGTGCAGGCGGCAGTACGCCCTGCCAAGCCGGATCACGCCACACGAAAGGTTCGGCATCGGGACGGTAATACACCTCCGGATCGTACACCGCCGAGCAGATACGCCCCAGATCGGAGCAGGCCCCGTCGTGAGCGAACCCCACGCGATGGGAGATCTCATCGCCCGCCACCCTGTAAGCCGCCTTATACTCTTCGAGTGTATCCACCTCGATGCGCACCAGCGCCTTGACTCCCTCGCCGGAGATGCTTCTGAACGCCATCCCCACATAGGGAAGCGCACGGAGCTGCTCCAACAGGCATCCGGTATATGCGTCCGAATGGTCGAAGTCGAACATCATCCAACCGCTCAGGCTCACCACCTGTGCCGCAGCATGCCCGCCCCGACAAGTGCCGGCAGCCACAATGCCGTTCATCTTGTCCTTTATATCGGCCGCCTCTTTCTGCATCCCCCGTTGCCGGTAATCGCGGTAAGCCTCCGTAGCCACCCGCCAGCGAGGGCTACGCATATCGTTCACAAACTCTTCCAAGGTAATCACCTCCGACTCCTTCTTCCACCGATGGATGAAAAAGGAGACCTTCATAGGAATTTTTCTCATTATATCAGATTATAAAATTAACAGGCAGAGCTTTGTGCCCTGCCCAATACTGCAAAGGTGAGAATAAAAACGAATACCGTCCAAATGTTAAATATGTAGGTTTTCGAAACTGCATAGCGTTCATTTTTACCTATTTACGTTTTCAGAAACCTACATAAAACAGAGAAAAATATTTTATCGGAGACCGCTTGATTTTTGCTCAGCATTCTTTTGAGACTAATCGTTCCGAGCATGCGCCGATCCTTTTCCAGGCTTGGGGGGGGGCACCTTTTGGGGACGTTTTCACCGCTTTCGGCTTAGTATCCGGCATCATGACCTCTGACCGTCCACCTCCTTTCGGCTTAGCATCCCGCATCATGGCCTCTGACCGTTCACCGCCTTTCGGCTCAGCATCCCGCATCACCGCCTCTTCTCCATTTCCTTTCTCCGCTGCATCTCCGCCGCCTGACGTAGCATCGCCTTTCCAATACGTGCAAGACGCCTCCTCGACTCTTCTGAACACTCCGCCCCTGCCGCTCTCAATTCTTCATACTTCGCCTCCGTTTCTTTCAGGAAGTTCGACATCTTGATTTTTGTCTCTTTTTTTCAATCATGATCAATTGTTTAATAATAGTTAATAACAAAAGCCGCAAAAGTAATATCAAAACCCTATAATCTCCAAAAATATTTTATTTTTATCTACAAATCATTTGATATAGTAAAATAATATCTATCTTTGCATCAGAATTTGCTCTCGACAAAAAGATTACCTCACACAAGCATGTGACAGGTAACAGCGTAGCGCACCCGGACAGACCGAAGTAGCGCACCCGGACAAACCGAAGTAGCGCCCCGGACAGACCGAATCTTCCGGTAGTATCCTACCGTTTTGAATCTCTGTTTTCTTTTTTGAATCTCCGTTTTCTTT
>CAVCAX010000120.1:0-1437 GCA_963599995.1 Coprobacillus sp. CAG:698 | reverse complement strand
TTTCGAGTATCTAATTTTTTAATATTCCATATTCATGAAATCCTGGCTTGCCGCCTACGTCCGTCTCCATCACGAAAAGAAAACCCGCGACCGCCTCAGCGCAATGGGCATCGAGTGTTTCCTCCCCATTCAGGAGGAGATCCACCAATGGAGCGACCGCCGGAAAAAGGTGGAACGGGTAGTCATCCCGATGATGATCTTCGTCCGTGTGTCCAACGAAGAGCGCGGACTGCCACTCACACTATCGGCCGTCAGCCGGTACATGGTGTTGCGGGGAGAATCCATTCCCGCCGTCATCCCCGACCGGCAGATGAAGAAGTTCAAATTCATGCTGGATTATTCGGAGGAAGCAGTGGAGCTGTGCACCACTCCCATGACCGTAGGAGAAGCGGTGCGGGTAATCAAAGGCCCGCTGGCCGGACTGGAAGGCGAACTGGTGACGGTAGGCGGAAAAAGCAAAGTGGCGGTAAGGCTGGACATGTTAGGATGCGCACAAGTGGACATGCCGATCGGATTTGTGGAGAAGAAACAGGTATGAACAGATCCACTATGACAACAGAAGTGAAATCTCTCCCGACTGGATTTTTCACATCTTCTTCTATTCGAAAATCTTAGCATCTTTAATTAGGAAAAACGGAACTTAATTTGTTTCTTTGTATAATGAAACAAGTATGGAATGACATGGAAGCAATGCCGCAAAGATTATACCCCATAGGGATTCAGACTTTCTCCGAGCTGAGAAACAAGAACTACCTGTATATAGACAAGACGGAATACGTCTACCGCATGACCCATTCAGCCGCCAAATACATGTTTCTGAGCCGTCCGCGCCGCTTCGGGAAGAGCCTGCTCACCTCCACGCTGCACAGTTACTTTTCCGGCAGGAAAGAACTGTTCGAAGGTCTCGCCATCGAACGGTTGGAAAAGGAATGGATTCAATATCCGGTGCTGCACTTCGACATGAGCACCGCCAAACATGCCGACAGAGAGCAACTGATACAGGAACTGGAAGCCAAACTGGCCGATTACGAGAAAATCTATGGCCGTGACGTAAACCACATCAACGTAAATCAACGCATGGAAGGACTGATCCGCCATGCTTGCGAACAGACCGGCAGGCAGACCGTTGTCCTCATCGACGAATACGATGCCCCGTTACTCGACGTGGTCCACGAAAAAAAGAACCTGCCCGCGCTCCGAAGCGTGATGCAGAATTTCTACAGTCCCCTGAAAGCGAGCGACCCCTATCTGCGCTACGTATTCCTGACGGGTATCACCAAGTTCCCACAACAGAGTATCTTCAGCGAACTGAACAACATAGAAAACATCAGTATGGACGAACCGTACTCCGTCATCTGCGGCATCACCGAAGAAGAAATGCTCACACAGATGTCCGATGATCTGGATCTACTGGCCCAAAAGATGAAAGTGCCCCGC
>CAVCAX010000119.1:1858-5954 GCA_963599995.1 Coprobacillus sp. CAG:698 | reverse complement strand
TTACTCTGTGTACTCTGTGGTGATTTTTTATTGGAAAACGCCTTTATTTCAGTCTTTCTTCATTCCACATAGCCAGTTTGGCAACATCCGGAATGACGATTTCTTTCCGGTGCAACACCAGTAGTTCCTGTTCTTGCAGCGTGTTCAGGACTTTGGATACATTTAGCCGTGTGTCATCGACACAGCGGGCAAAATCGTCCATTTTGATTTTCATGATTTTCTCACCCATCGGTTTTTCCGTATGGATAAGTATGAAACGGATGATTTTGTCTTCAATATCCACAGGTGCTTTTTCCCATAAGCGGGCGTGCATATTTTGTGCCCGGTTACTGATGATATTCATATAATTCAGACGGAATATATCATATTTGAGCAGGTTGGAAAGAACAAAAGATTTGCTGATACTTATAGTGTGTGCTTCCGTGCGGGCTACATAAGAAGATACGTAACTCGGATTCATACCCAATAAAGCATACGGCTCTATGACGCAAGGAGCTTCTACGTGCTCTATAAAAGTAAGAAATCCATCTTTCGAAGTGGTTTGCAGAGATATTTCCCCTTTCAGTAAAAAGATCAGTTTATCACATGGAGTTCCGCTTTTTACAATCATATCCCCGGCTTTATGTTTCGTGAAATGCAGTTTTACCTTCTCCAGTATATTTGTAAAATCTTCATGGCAGAGTCCTTGAAATAAAGGCAATTGCAGCAAAGTGTCAAACATCGTCTCCATACAGCATAATCTTCTAAATTTGAGACAAATGTAACCATAATCAAAGCTTGCTGTCATCATTTCACTTCTCTTTTTGTTTTTTTTATTATTTCTTAATTGAACACATAGGGAAACAGGTTTGGTTTTGATGGGATTTCTTTTTTTTGATTGAAAACAGCTCCTGATTCGGGAAAAGAAATATTGCAAAATGCATAAAAATAGATTATCTTTGCAAAAAAAGAAAGGAGGAAATATGTTTGCAGATTTTAATTTTCAACAGATGATCAGCGCATTTATCGTATTGTTTGCTGTAATTGATATAATAGGCTCTATTCCAATCATTATCAATTTGAAAGAGAAAGGAAAAGATGTGAACGCAATGAAGGCGACCGTAATTTCGTTCGTGCTGCTGATCGGATTCTTTTATGCCGGTGATATGATGCTGAAGCTTTTTCACGTCGATATAGAATCTTTTGCCGTGGCCGGTGCTTTCGTTATATTTCTGATGTCTTTGGAAATGATTCTCGATGTGGAAATATTTAAGAATCAGGGACCTATAAAAGAAGCGACATTGGTCCCGCTTGTCTTTCCGCTTTTGGCAGGTGCCGGTGCTTTTACTACTTTGCTTTCACTACGTGCAGAATATGCCAGCGTTAACATCATCATAGCTTTGGTGCTGAATATGATCTGGGTCTATTTTGTGGTGAGTATGACGGGACGTGTGGAACGCTTTTTAGGAAAAGGCGGTATCTATATCATCCGTAAGTTTTTCGGGATTATCCTGCTGGCTATTTCGGTGAAGTTATTTATGAGCAATATAACTTTAATGGTAGAGGCATTGCAGAAATAGAAAAAGAGCAACTATATACTTTGTATATCGAATTCACATTATATATAAAGTATGTAGTTGCACAATGTATCATCACCTATCCAACCATCCTCTTAATCATGCAAATAACCAACAACACGGTTGATGAGTGTTGCTTAATTCATTACAGTTTGCAGTTGATTACTTCATTGAATGTTTTCGAATAATCAGTGTTCAGCATTGTTTTATACTCGTTGCGGAATGTTTCGAAAGTGGTTTTTGCCAAACTGGTTCTGCCATTTTTATACAAAGCCTGACATTTGAGGATCAACGCATACTCGTCTGTCTTGTCATGAGCAAACATGCTGTTGGCTATCTGGATAAGTAATTCGTTGTTCTCCTTGATATAGCTCTGTTTGGATAAACTGATTGCCGTATCCAATACAGAATTGGCATAATTGGATTTGAAAGGATCCAGCCAGTCTGTTTGAACGTATGGCAACAGCTGCCCCGACAGTAAGTTTAAGGGCAAACTGTTAATGTTTTCCGCTGTGACCGGCACATTGTTTTTTACTTTGTCTATAAAGTTGCATACTTCTATATAGTCACAATACGTCCGGGTTAATTTGACAGACCAATAGGTGCTCTCTTTTACCAGTTCGGCGCCATCCAGCTTTTCCAAGAGGAGTTTTAACTTCCGGATATTCACTCGTCGGTTGTTTTGGGCGCTTTCGTCCATTTTATCGAACCAGAGCAGTTCTCGCAGTGTGACATTCGAAATTCCTTTCTTATTGTTCACACTGTACAATATGATGAGAATCAGCAATTGCTTCAAGATCGGAGTGAATGATTTGGTGATATCAACCCCCTCTTTGTCCCATACTTGAAATCCGTCCAGAAAGAGAATCGATGACTTCTTGCAAACAGCCGGCTGG
The DNA here is from genome assembly GCA_963599995.1 of Coprobacillus sp. CAG:698. GTDB lineage: Bacteria > Bacteroidota > Bacteroidia > Bacteroidales > Bacteroidaceae > Bacteroides. Next base: position 3,502 of record CAVCAX010000119.1, on the reverse strand, counting down.
GGCTGGATTTCATAACTTTCCTTTTCCGGCTTTTCTTCATGAAGATTACCTGATTCTGTGGCAGCCGGAGAGTCGTGAACAGCACTTTCTGTGCCTCTCTTTTTTCTTCGGTAACAGATGTATATCCAACCCATACCGGCAATAATACAGATTCCCAGCCCGACAGCGAATATTACTAATATGGAATGTGCATTATATCCCGTATCCGTTTGCAGTGTATCTTCTATTTTTAAAGGCGGGTAAGCCAATGAGTAGATGTCTATGTTTGATTGATTGTTGTGATTATAACTGGTTACTGCATACAGTTGCGACTGCAAAGAATCGTAGTAAAGCGTGCAGAATGAATTCACATCATTAAAGGAGAAAGGAATGGTATCTGCATAGTCTGTGCAGTTTTTTCCACTGTCCAGGTCGAAAGACCTTAATAAGATGTAGCTGTTCGAGCAATCGTTCGGAAAACACAAGGCATACAGTTTGTTGTTTTTCTCATCCACGACAATGTTATTACCAACGGCGAAGTTCTTGGCTTCGGCGGGGATAGACCACAATTGTTTTGTCTTGAATGTGTGGATGTCTATTGCATAAAGGTCGTAGTAGTTGACAACTCCTAACTCTTGCTTTCCCTGCGGGTTACCACATCCACCGAATATCAGCAGCGTATCTCTGTTTTTATAACCTGATCCGCTCAGATAACGCGGAGGTATTTCTTCGCTGTAAGACACCGTTTTCCAATTCTCCTGTGCCCGGCTCTTTTTACGTATCAGATTCTTATACCGGTAATTGCCATATCCGCCAAAGATATACAGACAGGAATCATAGGGAGATATAAAAGCATTGTGTTGCGAGTACTCCGGGTTCTTTATAACACGGTCTTCGTTTGTCCACGTCTGTTGTTCGAAATTGAAAACAGATATCCATTGCGGGGTATCGAAATCGTATGACCATAACTCATCATAAAAGGGATGGTATATGAGCTGGTTGTTTATTTCTGCGAATGGAACTCCGTGAACGGCATGAATCGTATCCGATGTATGATCAATGGTCGAATAGGCAACAACAGATGAACTGTTGGCAAAGTAGATATCGCCTTTCGAAGGAGCATGGCAGATTTGTGTGTATTCCGGCAACTTCAATGTTTTCTCTTTTACCCATTTGGTATGTTTGTTTATCTCCCACGTAGGATTGGTTACTTTGGCAGGAATATGATGCAGGCTGTCCGAACAGGAGTATTGCTGATGTTCTTTCAACGGCCAATAGGCAATCGTTTCATTCTTGTCATTTGTAATTCTTATATTACGTACAGACATCGGAGGAACGTCCGAAGAGTGGAATTTCTCATGGTCGGAATATCCGAAATAGAATTTCACGTTTTTGAGGTCTATGGGGGCATACCGGTCTTGCAACACTTCGTTGTCGAGAACAAGCCGAAGGCTGTCCGGATAGATGGAACATCGGATGTGTCCCCATTTGTTCCATGTATGCCGGTTGAGTAACTCTTCGTTGAAAGCCAAATAGATATTGTCGCTCCCTATCAGGTTCAATGTCTTCTTTTCCGGTGTGATATTGGATATTAAATCGAAACTTTTTTCATCATCGATTATGATTCTGAATACATATCCGTAATTATGTTTTTCAGTCCTGAAC
>CAVCAX010000119.1:363-1848 GCA_963599995.1 Coprobacillus sp. CAG:698 | reverse complement strand
TGGGGAAACAGCATTAGAGAAGTTCTTTCTTCTTTAATGGCACTATGAGCGGCAAAATATAGTCCGGATGAAATATTTTGTGATTCAAGCAGTATCGATTTTAATATTAAGAGCAGAAAAATGGTTGTTTTTTGCATAATATTCGCGATTGTTTCCATGCAAAGGTAATATGGTTTGTGAGATTAGCAAAAAAAAAGATTTATATTTTTCTTAGACTCTTTGTGCGGTTATGGAAATTAATGAAAAGTTAATGTCCGGTGCCTTCAGTTATGTTTAGAGAAAGATTTATTAAAGGTTTATTAATAAAATGTTAACGAATTATTAATACTTTCATTAACGCTTGATGACTATTTTTGCTACTTATTAATTTAATGAATGAAATATGAAAAATGTTGTTACAGTATTGGGGCTGATGCTATTCTTGGTGGCATGTAGCAGTCCAAAGAAGGAGTTTAGCGGTAATCCTATCGCTGAGGGATGGTACGCTGATCCGGAAGGCGTCGTATATGATGATGAGTATTGGATATATCCCACCTTGTCCGATCTTCCTCCCGGTTCCAGTAGTGCGGATTCTGCCGTATTCCAAAAAGAGACGCAGGCCATTCACCGGGTCTATAATGTGCAGACCTATATGGATGCTTTTTCATCCAAGGATATGGTGAATTGGACCAAGCATCCCAAAGTATTGTCCATTGAAAATGTCAAATGGTTGAAATATGCTTTATGGGCGCCTGCAGCTATCCGTGCGAATGGTAAATATTATCTGTTTTTCGGAGGTAATGACATTCAGAACAATGAGCAGTATGGAGGAATCGGTGTAGCTGTAGCCGATCATCCGGCCGGTCCTTTTAAAGATGCTTTGGGCAAACCCTTGATTGATAAGATTGTGGATGGCGCCCAGCCGATCGACCAGTTTGTCTTCAAAGACGATGACGGTACTTATTATATGTATTATGGCGGTTGGGGACATTGTAATATGGTGAAGCTGAGTCCGGATTTGTTGAGTCTTGTACCTTTTGATGACGGTTCATATTATAAATCTGTCACTCCGGAGAATTATGTAGAAGGTCCTTTTATGCTGAAGCGGAATAACAAATATTATTTCATGTGGTCGGAAGGCGGCTGGGAAGGTGCGGATTACTGTGTGGCGTATGCCATTGCAGATTCTCCGTTCGGACCTTTCAAACGTATTGGGAAAATATTGCAGCAGGATGACAAGGTAGGAACGGGAGCGGGACACCATTCGGTCATTCAGATTCCGGGGAAAGACGAGTGGTATATTGTTTATCATCGTCATCCGTTGGGTGATACGGCACCGAATCACAGAGAGGTTTGTATAGACCGTATGTATTTTGATGAAAACGGTTTTATCAAGCCGGTGGAGATGACTTTCAAAGGTGTTGGTATAAACAGACTTTCGAATTAAGTACGGAATAGTAGAATCCTTGTTGGCAGGGAGCGCTTATTTTGGAGAAAATATGATTT
>CAVCAX010000119.1:0-353 GCA_963599995.1 Coprobacillus sp. CAG:698 | reverse complement strand
GTCTATATCCGGATGTCATATCTTATGGATTCTCGATTGATTCCTCTACGAGAAACGGCTCGTTCCTCATAGAGGAACCGAGTGTTTCTCGTAGAGGAACGACCCGTTTCTCTACGAGGAAAATATAGGGTATTATAATGTACTGAAAACCAATGTGTTATAAAGTTTGTGATTTGTTGTTATTTTTCAACTTACAAATCGTCTGATTCTATTGCTTTCTGTATTCTTTTTAATAGAATTTGTTTACATGCATATCTTGACCGGGGATGGCTTTTATACCTTGCCTGAAAATAACCTTGATCTTTCATAAATAAGCGTTCCATACTTGTTAGAGAGTATGGAATGTTCTATTT
>CAVCAX010000118.1:1980-6693 GCA_963599995.1 Coprobacillus sp. CAG:698 | reverse complement strand
GGGAAAATGGGGCTGTTGTAAATAGAGGAGACAATCGTGCCCGTAATTTCACAATGTCAGTGTGGATAAAACCATTAAATACAAACACAGGAGAATTATTCGGACATGCACAGTCACCTTACTATGGCGCACAAGGAACTTTTGGAGTGAGCATAAATAATAGTAATCAATTAGTTTTGAAAGCCAGAGCTTGGATAAATGAAGGACAATGTGATGGAATCAGTGATTTATCTACTACCGAGAACTTAGAAATTGGTCAATGGGCATTCTTAACTGTTACAGTTGACGATGATGCACGTGAAATCAAATTATATAAAAATGGAGAACTAATCGTAACAGGAGACTTATCACAAACCGGTAATGGAACAGAAGCTCATGGTATAGGATTGCTTCAAGACGAATGCGTGTTCTTTGCTGGTAATGGAGGGGCATCTTGTGACGTAGATGAAGTACAAATATGGAATAAAACACTTAATGCCACCGAAATTGCCACCTCAATGGAAGGGTATGTAAATGCACCGGAGAATTTAATTGCATTTTACAAATTTGACGAGAATTCAATTGAAAACATACCCAATCAAGGTACAGGAGTTTCATGCAATGCAGGATTAGTTTCTGGAACAACTAATTGGCAAGGTTCTCCTTATTGGGCATACGTATACACTTCCACCCCTATTCAAGCAACATTAGTTGACGGTCATATTCTTCCCAAATTCGTAGTTAATTATGTATCAGAAACCGATCATGGTTCATTCGTTATCAAAAATGGAGATAACATTATCACTTCAGGTAGCAAAGTCCCACAATATACAACATTGACAGTTGAAGCAACTCCTATAGAAGGATACCAAGTAAAAAGTATTAAAGTTAATAATACAGAAATCGAAGGAAATACATTTGTTTTGAATGAAGAAGCTACCGTTACAGTTGAATTTTCCAACAAGCTGACTATTAACTATACTGTTTCAGGAATTGGAAGCTTCAGCGTAATAGATGAGAACAATCCAGAAAACCCATTCAATAATGGAGACGAATTTGAAAGAAACACATTTATCAAGATGGTGATGACTGCAGGTGAAGGCTATGAAATATCCAGTTTTACTGTTAATGGAGAAGAACAAAAAGAATATATAAATACTGATGGAGTATATACAATAGCCAATTGCCAAACTGATTTAGACATTAATGTGGTGTTCGCTAAAAAACAGTTCAATGTGACATTCAGTTCTAATGATTTCGGCACATTAGTTGTTAAAAAGGGCAGTACTGTTATTGAAAGTAATGCATTGGTAGAGTATCAAACAGAATTAACAATTACTGTCAAACCTGCAGGTCAAGCAAACCTAACTACATTTACGATCAACGGGATTGATAAACTCGATGAGATAAAAAACACACTAACAATGAATATTACGGTAACTGAAAAGTTAGATATAAAAGCTGAATTCTTTATTCCTAACCGTGCAATAACATGTAATATTACAGGTAATGGTTCTGTACAAATCACAGATGACAAAAATAACATCTATGAAAATGGAGTGGCTTCTATCCCTAATGGTGCAAACATAATTTTAACATTTATTCCAGAAGCAGGTTATCAATTAGACGATTTCACTTTCGAAGGAGAGTCACTATTTGAAGATGTTATTGATAATAAATATGATTTCACAAATATAGATGACAATTATACTTTCGATGTAATCTTTACTAAAATTACATCTATCTACGATACTTCTGCCGAGCCTATCAGTGTTCGTTACAAATCGGGTACGCTGTATGTTGACGAAATGAACGTAGGTGACAGACTCGACATCTACAATATTACCGGAAATTATATCAGAACATCAACGATCGCCAAGACAGATGTTTCAGATCTGCCCAACGGCTGCTATTTGGTAAAAGTATCTATTGGAAATGTAGTTAAAACTGTGAAGTTTATCAAAAGATAACCCCTATCACAATTTAATATCTTAACACGTAAAACAAGGCTGTGCCAAAGTATGTTTAGCTTTGACACAGCCTTTTTAAATAAAAAAACAGTCTCAAAAAAAATGAAAAACATCCTTCTATTTACTCTATTGTTATGTTACATGACCCTACATGCGCAAACATATCATGTGTACCCTGTTCCTCAAAAAGTAACAATGAACGGAAATGCCATAAAAATAACCCCAAATGTAAATATCGTCAAAGAAACCGGTATTAATGAGATTACCACAAAACGCATCCAAGAGGTATTAACTAATGCCGGAATCAGTTTCACTATCAGTAACACGTTTAGCGATAATCAAACCAATGTCCTTATCGGTATTAATGGTTCTAAAGAGATAGTGGATAACTATGCGGCAAATCATTCTTTGCCAAGAGATGTCTTTGCCACAGCAAGCAATAAATACGACCCTCACCTATTGCAAATAAACAGTAACCATACCCAAGGAGATATTATCATCTTGGGCGATAATACCGGATCGGCTTATTATGGTATGGCTACTCTGGAACAAATATTAGAACAAACTGATGGGAACAAGCTACAAACCGCCACTTTCGAAGATTATGCCCACACACAATACCGCGGAATTGTAGAAGGATTCTATGGGCATCCGTACAGTACAGATAGCCGGCTTAACTTACTGGACTATTGCAAACGATACAAGATGAATATGTTTGTATATGGTCCGAAAGCCGATCCTTACCATGCCGGCAAATGGCGCGAAGATTACCCGACAACCATAACCGATCAGGAACGCCACATGGGACTGATCACACAAAACGACCTGCGCGAACTGGCAAGTAAGGCGAAAGCCTGTAATGTTGCTTTTATATGGTCGATTCATCCGGCACTCGAAGGAGGAGGAATAAACTTCAATAATCTGGATCCGGAAGTAGAAGCTATCATGGAGAAATTCGATCACCTGTACAAATTAGGTATACGGCATTTCGGCGTATCCATCGATGACATGAGCGGTCACCCATACAACCAGTCCGATCTTGCAGATAAAGCCCAAATCAAATTATACGAAAAATTCAATAAGACCGGAGTGGCAGAGGAGGACAAAGTAGGACCGCTCTTATTTGTCCCGACACAATATGCACTGAACTACGGTACCTCTACCCTCTCCTCTTTCAAGAATATTCATAAGGATGTACTGGTAGCCTTTACGGGATATGACTGTTTTTCCAATATCCGGGGAAGTGCCTGCGACCGTATGACCGGTCTGATAGGGCGTAATCCCATCATGTGGTGGAACAATCCGGTAAACGATGATTATGACGAATTTCTCTACATGCACGGTCTCACTGCGCGTTGGACTATCGAAGATAAAACTCCGATCTCATCGTTACAAGGGTTGGTTCTAAATCCGATGAATCAAGGGCAGGCCTCAAAGATAGCGTTATTCAGTTCGGCTGATTATGCATGGAATCCGACTAAATTCAATGAGACAGCCAGTTGGGAAGCATCTCTTTCTTCTATCGTAACGGAACCTGAGTTAACCGAAGCTCTCAAAACATTTATCGGCGTAATGAGTGCATATACCACCCATGATACCAAAACACCGGAAGGCGAAAAATTCTCGTCGCTCTACACAGCTTTTCAATCGGCATATTCCAAAGAGAATATCCCCGATGCGACACAACTTTTAAGTGAAATGAAAAAAGCCAATGAAGCTTGCAAGGTACTCCAAACATTAAAGAGCAGTGAAAATAAAGAATATAATTTATTCTATGAAGACATTAAGTGCTGGCTGGCAAAAGTAGAATCGATGACGGACATCGTAGTCAAGTCACTCTCTCTGATGAAAAATCAATCCGATCTTTCTTCATGGACCGATTTTGCCATAGCCCAAGCCAATGCCCAAAAGATACATACAGATCCGAAATTCCAACTGAGTGTACTCGAAGGTAAAGGGACAAGTTCTTACGAACAATTTAAAGAGGTACAGCCCACCCCAAAATACCTGGACTCATTCGTTGATTTCCTTGCCGGTAAGCTAAGTGAACATGCTCCCCTACTTCCGGAAAGATCACGGGAGATGGAAGTGATCACCAACATAAAGAATTTGTCCGTAGTCAATATTCAAACGGAAGAGAATGTAGCCAAACTATCCGGACTCAATTCCGTCACACTAAAGCCGGGAGAATATACCGGTATCTATTTCAATGCAATCAAGGAAGTTAGTACCGGAATGTTACCGGCATCTCTCACCGATAATCTTTCAACAGAATGCTCCATCAACGGAAAAGAGTGGACCGGCTTTATACCGACAGAAGAATCAACCGAGCAAATGGCGTATTTCCGCATCATGAACAATAGTAATTCCGACCGACTCATTCCAATAAATGAAATTTCATTCAGAATGCCCGCTTCTGAGAGTTCAGCCCCCTTAGAAGCCACCACTAACATGGGGACTTACCAAACTTACAGCATAAAAAATGTGATAGACGGCAATTACTCCACCAAATTTTGGAGTAACAGTGCACAAAAAGCCGGAGATTACATTCAATTGGATTTTGGAGTATCCGCTGCCCGTTTTGATATAACCCTGCATTTTGCCGATGGAGACACACCTACCGGAGAAGCTCTTATCCAGCTATCCGACAATGCTCAAGATTGGACTACCGTGAAATCGTTCACAGCTTCTGCCATATCCAATAATATGTATACTTGCAATGCCGGTGGAAAATCGGCAAGATACGTGCGTTTGTATCTTAAAT
>CAVCAX010000118.1:0-1970 GCA_963599995.1 Coprobacillus sp. CAG:698 | reverse complement strand
TCTTAAATCGGTAAGCGGGGGAAATTGGTTCCAGTTAATGGAGTTTGAAGTAACGGGTTCACGTATCACTCCTGTCGCAGAAGACAATGAAGGAAATCCAATCACTCTGTTGGATGACCGTAGCTTGGCAGCCGGCTATCAGGCTCAGGATGCCGGATATGTGATCTATCGCTTCATCGAGAACATCTCTATCGATGAAATCCAGATTTTCCATAACAGCACATTTGTACCTACAGCAGACAAACCGACAATAACTGTGTGTGCCAATGGAAAATGGATCAACAAAGGCGAACTGGATGTTGCATGTACTTCTATCCAAGTGGCTGATCTGCAAAACATTTCCCAACTGAAGATTACCTGGAATAAGGATAATATCCCTGTCCTTTACGAAATAATGCCGGTCGAAAATCCTTTTATAGAAGAAAATAAAGCGATAACAATTCCACAGACAAGTGGAACAAGCGGTTATCGCCTGCAAGTACCGGAAACCATTCTGGGTGATCGTTCCGGAAGTGAGACGGACCGTATGGGAAAATCATTCACTCTTGCATCGTGGATAAATATGGATAAATTCACCAATGAAAGTAAGAATAAAGGTAACGTCATCATGGGCCACGGACCGCAAGAACACATGAACTATAACGGAAGCCTCATCCTCAGTTCCACTGAAAGCGGAGAGCTGAAAGTGATAGCCGGCGCATCCAACAAGATCGATCAAACCCTTTCTACCCGTATCGGTCTGGACACATGGACTTATCTGACTCTCATTTATGACAATGACACTCACAAAGTCAGTGTATATAAAAATGGTATATCAGCCGGTGAAGAGATACAATTGAACAGGGAGTTAGACCTTTTTCCGGACAATCCATGTATCTTCTTCGTTGGTGGTATGGGGTTCTCCGGGCTTTGCGATGAGCTTCAATTTTTCAATAAAGCCTTGTCGGCAGCGGAAGTTCAACAAGCTTACCAAGCCCCTCAAGACATACCTGACCTAACGGCGTGGTACACTTTCAACAGCATTGACGGTGGCAGCGAGGGAGCATTTCTTAATAAAGCGACTGCTTCCGGCAAAACAGATGAAGAAGCCGTTTTCTTTAAATACACAGGAACAAAATCTTCAGACAGTGGTTTAATAAGTGGTAGCGTTACAGAAGCTGTACCGACATTGGCCGATGGCCGTATTCCGGCAGCAGTGTTCCATACCGTTACAGTGCCGGCTGAAATTACCAACGGGACGCTAACGGTCATGAACGGAAACATTCCGCTCATTGTCGGAGAAAATCAAATTGAAAAAGGCACTGTATTGACCATTACAGCAATCCCAGATAAAGGATATCAATTAAAAAGCATCAGAATAAATGGTGTTGAAATCAAAGGCAATACCTTTATTGTTGAAAAAGAATCGATGATTTCAGTAGAATTTACCCAAGATATTACCGCCAGACGGAGCATTACCTGCAACATTACCGGCAATGGTTCTGTAGAAATCACAGATGACGAAAACAATGTATATGAAAACGGCGTCTCCTCTATCTTGGACGAGACTAAAATCACCTTAACTTTCATCCCGGAAACAGGCTATAAACTCAATGATTTCATATTCGACGGGGATTCAATGTTCGACGATTTAGTCGGTAATCAATTCATTTTTGTAGTTGATGATGATTATATTTTTGATGTCATTTTCAGTAAGATTACTTCCGAGCAAAACACTCCGGAAGAGGCTGTAAGTATCCGTTATGAATCAGGAACACTATACGTACAGGGAATGAATACCGGTGACAGACTCGATATTTATGACATTGCCGGCAACAATGTCAGGACATCGGCTATATCCAAAACAAACGTTACTGATCTGGCAGACGGTTATTATTTGGTAAGAGTCCATCTCGGGAATACAGTCAAGACTGTCAAGTTTATCAAAAGATAAAGCTAAACGAGGTGAGGCATTTTGATTTTTATAGGGT
>CAVCAX010000117.1:16794-17774 GCA_963599995.1 Coprobacillus sp. CAG:698 | reverse complement strand
ATTTTAACTCCCGTTTTGTCTGATGTTCAGATGAAGGAAGCGGTAGAAAAATTCAAAGGCATTCTTCAGGCTGAAGGTGCTGAGATTATTAATGAAGAGAACTGGGGTCTGAAGAAGCTGGCTTATCCTATCCAGAAAAAATCTACAGGCTTTTACCAATTGATCGAGTTCAAAGCAGATCCTACTGTTATCGACAAATTGGAACTGAATTTCCGTCGTGACGAACGCGTGATCCGTTTCTTGACTTTCAAGATGGATAAGTACGCTGCAGAGTATGCTGCTAAAAGAAGAAGTGTTAAATCAAGCAAAAAGGAGGATTAATCATGGCACAACAAGTTCAATCAGAAATCAGATATTTGACTCCGCCTTCAGTAGACGTAAAGAAGAAAAAATACTGCCGTTTCAAAAAGAGTGGTATCCGTTATATCGACTACAAAGATCCTGAATTCTTGAAGAAATTCTTGAATGAACAGGGTAAAATCCTTCCTCGCCGTATTACTGGTACTTCTTTGAAGTTCCAACGTCGTATTGCGCAGGCTGTGAAGAGAGCACGTCACTTGGCATTGTTGCCTTATGTAACTGATATGATGAAATAAGAAGGAGGAAAAGTATGGAAATTATATTGAAAGAAGACGTAGTAAACTTGGGTTATAAGAATGACATCGTAACCGTTAAGTCTGGTTATGGTCGTAACTATTTGATCCCGACTGGAAAAGCCGTTATTGCTTCTCCTTCTGCAAAAAAAATGTTGGCTGAAGAGCTGAAACAGCGTGCTCACAAACTTGAGAAAATCAAGAAAGATGCTGAAGCTATGGCTGCTAAGCTGGAAGGTGTATCTTTGACTATTGCTACTAAAGTTAGCTCTACAGGTACAATCTTTGGTTCTGTAGGTAGCATCCAAATTGCTGAGGCATTGGCTAAATTGGGTCATGAAGTAGACAGAAAGATTATCGTAGTGAAAGATGCGGCGAAAGAAGTTG
>CAVCAX010000117.1:15472-16751 GCA_963599995.1 Coprobacillus sp. CAG:698 | reverse complement strand
TAGATGAGAAACCTGTCTTTATTCATCAAAAGGAGCTGCGGATCGAGCGGATAAAAAGTCGGTTGAAGGCTGCGAATTTAACTCCGGAACAGGAATATAAGATTAATATTCAACTGTATGATGAGTATAAAAAGTTCGTAGTAGACTCTGCTATCCGTTATATTGACCGGAATGTGGAGATTGCCCGGCAGGTAAACAAGGCTTATCTGAAATATGAGTCGGCATTACAGCTAAGCCTTCTCTATTCAATGTGTGGAAGATACAGGGACGCGGAGATTGTCCTTGAAGATATAAAAAGCTCAGAGCTTCCACGTGAATTATTGCCCATCTATTATGAGACCTATTCCCGGTTCTGGGAATATTATTCCATCACTACCACGAGTAACAAATACGGGAAACAGCGGACAGCTTATTTGGACTCACTGTTAACGCTTCTCGATCATGATTCTTTTGAATACAAGCAGGCCATGTCTTATTATTATGACAGAACCGATTCTGTAAAGGCAAAGAAGATTCTTCAGGAATTGATGGACACAGAGGAGGTGGGTTCGCCCAATTATGCCATGATTACTCATTCGTATGCATCCTTGTACAGCTACTTGAATAAACCGGATGAGGTGAAGAAATATTACATGATGTCTGCCATAACGGATATTCGGAATGCAACACGTGAGACGGCTTCTCTACAGGCATTGGCCTTGATACTATATGAGGATCGGAATTTGGCCGATGCTTTTAAATTTACTCAGTCGGTCATTGATGATGTGCTTTCTTCGGGTATTCATTTTAGGGCGATGGAAATTTATAAGTTCTATTCCATTGTCAATTCTGCGTATCAGGCGGAGCAGGCAAAATCCAAAGATAACCTGCTTGCTTTTCTTATTTCGACCAGTATTATTCTTTTTCTCTTGGTCTTGCTGGTGATATGTATCTATCTCCAGATGCGGAAAATTCTGAAAATTAAGCGGGAATTGTCGCGAAGTAACGAAGAACTTCTGCGGTTGAATGAGAAGCTGAATGCGATGAACAATCAACTGAATGACACGAATGGCCAGTTGTGCGAGATAAACAGTGTGAAAGAGCAGTACATTGCGGAATTTTTTGATGTATGTTTCAGTTATATCAGTAAGATGGAGAAGTTTCAGAATGTCCTGTATAAGTATGCCGTCAACAAATACTACGACGAATTAATCAAGAAACTGAAATCTTCCACGCTTATTGACGAGGAACTGAATGCCTTGTATGCCCGTTTTGATAAAGTCTTTTTGGGGTTGTATCC
>CAVCAX010000117.1:14740-15462 GCA_963599995.1 Coprobacillus sp. CAG:698 | reverse complement strand
TGATTTGAATGCTTTGCTGAAAGAAGAGGAGCGGATTGTCTTGAAACCGGATACGTTGCTGAACAGGGAACTTCGTATTTATGCATTGCTGAGGTTGGGGATAACCGATAGCGGAAAGATTGCTAATTTTCTCCGATGCTCTACGAGTACGGTCTATAACTATCGCACCAAAATGAGAAAGAAGGCTGCGGTAGACAAGGATGAATTCGAGAATGAAATTATGAGAATAAGCTCGACACAGGAGGTGTAAATTTTCCTTTTTATGCTGGATACCGTTCCAAATCATCTACATTTTTTTTATATCTTTTATTTATAAGTATTTGATTTATAGTTATAAGACTATTCTTAGTATCTACACAAAACAGTGTAATCAAAAAATCCTGTTATTTATTTGCATAAATTTGTAATGTCTGTTTTAAACTCAACGCTTGAAGAGTAAAAACTGATATTTTTTATTATTGTATTTAGTCTTACCTAATATAATTATGAACACGCAGTCTTCAGTAGATACGAGAATTAAAGTTGGAATAATCGGTTTTGGTAGAATGGGGAATTTCTATTGGGAAGCGATGACAAAAAGTAACCGGTGGAATATTGCTTATATTTGTGATACTGATCCGGCATCACGTCAGCTGGCAAAGAAACTATCTCCAAACTCTCTTGTCGTAGAGGATGAACAAGTGATTTTTGAGGATAAAAGTGTGCAGGTAGTCGGTCTTTTT
>CAVCAX010000117.1:0-14730 GCA_963599995.1 Coprobacillus sp. CAG:698 | reverse complement strand
CATATCATCTCTGAAAAACCGGTTGCGGATACGATCGAAAATGAATGGAAGGTCGTTGAGATGACAGAAAACTCAAACCTTATATCTACGGTCAATCTGTATTTGCGAAACTCCTGGTATCATAACCTGATGAAAGAGTATATCCGCCAGGGAGAAATCGGCGAACTGGCCATTATCCGTATCTGTCACATGACTCCGGGCCTGGCACCCGGTGAGGGACATGACTATGAGGGTCCTGCTTTCCATGACTGTGGAATGCACTATGTGGACATTGCCCGTTGGTATGCTGAGTGTGACTATAAGACCTGGAATGCTCAGGGGATGAGAATGTGGAACTACAAAGATCCTTGGTGGGTGCAGTGCCACGGTACTTTCCAGAACGGAGTCGTATTTGATATAACCCAGGGGTTTGTCTACGGACAATTATCAAAAGACCAGACACACAATTCGTATGTAGATATTATAGGTACGAAGGGCATTGTGCGGATGACACATGACTTTAAGACCGCTGTTGTCGATTTGCATGGTGTCAGTCAGACGCTTCGTGTGGAGAAACCTTTCGGTGGTAAAAATATAGATGTATTGTGCGATTTATTTGCAGATTCGGTAGAAACGGGGAAACGTAGTTCACGTATGCCATTAATGCGCGATTCGGCTGTTGCATCCGAATATGCATGGACATTCTTGAAAGACACATACAAACACGATTTGCCTGCTATCGGGAATTTGCAGACTTTGGAGCAGATACGTGAGCGGAGAAGAAATATGAAAAATGGATATGGATTGTTGCATCAGAAACAACTTTCCTAAAATTATTAACCTTTAATAAACAAAATCATGTCAAACATTTCAAGGAGAAAATTTCTCAAAACGGGAGCTGCTGCTTTAGCGGGCATCACAATCGCTCCCAGTTCAATCTTGGGTATGAGTCACGGGCATATTTCGCCTACTGACAAACTGAATCTTGCTGCAGTCGGTATTGGTGGTATGGGACATGCCAACATTAATCACGTAAAGGACACTGAAAATATCGTGGCTCTTTGCGATGTGGACTGGAAGTATGCAAAAGGTGTATTCGATGAGTTCCCTAAAGCTAAAAAATATTGGGACTATCGTAAGATGTACGATGAAATGGGTAAATCTATCGATGGTGTCATTATTGCAACTGCCGACCATACACATGCTATTATCACTGCTGATGCAATGACGTTGGGAAAACATGTATACTGTCAGAAACCATTGACTCACTCTGTTTATGAATCTCGTTTGTTGACAAAATTGGCTGCTTCAACAGGGGTTGCTACTCAGATGGGTAATCAGGGAGCATCTGATGAAGGTACGGATTTGGTTTGTGAATGGATTTGGAACGGAGAAATCGGTGATGTGACTAAAGTGGAATGTGCTACCGACCGTCCGATCTGGCCTCAGGGATTGAATGTTCCGGAGAAAGCAGACCGCATCCCCAGCACATTGAACTGGGATTTGTTTACAGGTCCTGCAAAGATGAATCCTTACAACGCTATTTATCATCCTTGGAACTGGCGCGGATGGTGGGATTACGGAACAGGTGCATTGGGAGATATGGCTTGTCATATCTTGCATCAGCCGTTTAGAGCATTGAAACTGCAATATCCTATCAGAGTAGAAGGATCATCCACTTTGTTGCTGAATGCTTGTGCTCCGCAGGCACAGCATGTTAAGATGATTTTCCCGGCTCGTGAAAATATGCCGAAAGTCGCTATGCCTGAGGTGGAAGTGCACTGGTATGATGGCGGTATGATGCCGGAGCGTCCGAAAGGATTCCCGGAAGGAAAACAACTGATGCAGAGTGGCGGTGGTCTGACGATTTTCCACGGAACAAAAGATACACTGATTTGCGGATGCTATGGTGAGAATCCTTGGCTGCTTTCCGGTCGTAAGCCTAATGCGCCGAAGGTTTGCCGTCGTGTTCCTAACGCTATGAATGGCGGCCATGAGATGGATTGGGTACGTGCTTGTAAGGAAGACAAGTCAAGCCGTGTCATGACTAAGTCTGATTTCTCAGAAGCTGGACCGATGAATGAAATGGTAGCAATGGGAGTATTGGCCATCCGTCTGCAAGCATTGAACAGAACACTGGAATGGGATGGTGCCAATATGCGCTTTACAAATATCGGTGATAACGAAACCATCAGAACCGTTGTTAAGGACGGATTTAAAATTCATGACGGTCATCCGACATTTGATAAGACATGGACTGATCCGATTAACGCCAAAGAGTTTGCTGCCGAATTGATCAAACACAATTATCGCGAAGGCTGGAGATTGCCGGATATGCCAAGATAAATTGAACATTAAACATTAAATATTAAATTGTTATCATGAAAAAAGTATTTTATCCATTCGTTTGTTGCTGTCTTGCAGCAGGAGTCTTCGCTTCTTGCGGCCAGAAAAAAGCAAATGCTCAGGAAGAGCAAAGTACGGTAGCGCTGGCTTACTCTACATCCTTGAAAGCGGCAGAAACCGATAGCTTGAACTTGCCGGTAGATAAAGACGGTTACATTACGATCTTTGATGGTAAAACATTTAACGGATGGCGTGGTTATGGAAAAGACCGTGTTCCTTCTAAATGGACTATTGAAGATGGTTGTATCAAATTTAACGGAACTGGCGGCGGTGAAGCCCAAGAAGGTGACGGCGGTGATTTGATCTTCGCTCACAAATTCAAGAATTTTGAACTGGAGTTGGAATGGAAGATTTCTAAGGGTGGTAATTCCGGTATCTTCTATCTGGCTCAGGAGGTTACATCAAAAGATAAAGACGGTAATGATGTGCTTGAACCTATTTATATTTCAGCACCCGAATATCAGGTATTGGACAACGAAAATCACCCGGATGCTAAATTGGGTAAGGACAACAACCGTCAGTCTGCTTCTTTGTATGATATGCTTCCGGCTGTTCCTCAAAATTCCAAACCGTTTGGTGAATGGAACAAAGCCAAGATTATGGTTTATAAAGGTACGGTTGTTCACGGACAAAACGACGAGAACGTTGTTGAATATCATCTGTGGACCAAACAGTGGACTGAAATGTTGCAGGCAAGTAAGTTCAGTGAAGAAAAATGGCCGTTGGCATTTGAATTATTGAATAACTGTGGCGGTGAAAATCACGAAGGTTTTATCGGCTTGCAGGATCACGGTGATGATGTTTGGTATCGTAACATCCGTGTGAAAGTTTTGGACTAATCGAATAGGAATGTAGAGAAAGGCACGGATTGCGCGGATTGCACGTATTTTTAGTGGTTATTTGCCATTGGATATCAGTGAATCGGTGTAATTCGTGTCTTTCTTTTTTTTATAAAGAAACCGGAATTATGTAATCTCCTAATATCTATTGTATGAAAACTAACTATTTTTTGTGTGCATTGGCTGTTCTCTTTATGATTCCAGTGGCAATGACGGCACAGACCAAGAAAAAAAATAAAAAAGAAGTAGCCATCCAGCTTTATTCAGTCAGAGATTTGTTGGCTAAAATCGATAATAAGAATGGAAAGTGTGATCCGACTTATACCGCTCTTCTGAAAAAGTTGGCAAATATGGGATATACCGGTGTTGAAGCAGCTAATTATAATGACGGTAAATTCTACGATCGGACTCCCCGGCAGTTTAAGGAAGACGTGGAGTCGGCTGGTATGCAAGTCCTCTCTTCACATTGTGGCAGACAACTGTCTGAAGAAGAGTTAGCTTCCGGCGATCTGTCAAAGTCTCTTCAGTGGTGGGGACAATGCATTGCTGACCATAAAGCCGCAGGTATGAAATACATTGTGCTTCCGTGGATGTCGGTTCCCAAAACGTTAAAGGATTTGGATACATATTGTACTTATTTCAATGAAATAGGTAAACGCTGCAAACAGCAGGGCTTGCAATTCGGCTATCATAATCATAATCATGAATTCCAGAAAGTGGAAGATAATGTGATGTATGATTATATGTTGGAACATACAAACCCGGAGTACGTGTTCTTCCAGATGGATGTTTATTGGGTGGTTCGCGGACAGAGCAGTCCGGTAGATTATTTCAAGAAATATCCGGGCAGATTCAAAATGTTCCATATCAAAGACCATAGAGAAATCGGTCAGAGCGGGATGGTGGGTTTCGATGCCATCTTCAACAATGCAAAGACAGCAGGAGTGAAATATCTTGTTGCTGAGATCGAGAATTATAGTATCCCGGTAGAGGAGAGCGTGAAAGAGAGTCTGGATTATCTGTTGAATGCTCCTTTTGTGAAAAGTTCCTATTCTAAATAGGATACCTTGAAGTGAAAGCATAAAAAAAAGTCTGTCCGTGATTTTTCACGTCAGACTTTCAATTCTCTCTAAACTGTAGGAATTATTCAGCTACAGTTTCTGTTACAGCTACGCTATCAACAACTTCTACTGTAGTATCAGCTGCTGCGGCTGCTTCAGCTGCAGCTGCTTCTACTGCTGCCAGTGAATCAGCGATACGGATAGAATCTGCTTCTGCTTTTGCTGCATCAGCTGCTTTGTTACCACAAGATGCCAATGATACTGCTGCGATAGCTGCGAACATTAAAACTAATTTTTTCATTTTCTTTGCTTTTTAAATCTATAATACAATCAATTGCTTATTAAAACGCTGCAAAGATATAGACTTTTGGAATATGTTGTTCTCGATATACCAACTTTTTTTATGTTTTTTTTCGAAGAATACTTTCTATTTGTCTCGCAACATGTTTTACAACATAGCTAATTTATTGCTATACTATTATATAGGTAGCGTTTAATGCTTCTTTTAGGAGTCTTTTCAAATTCCGTGGGATAAAGTTGAATTTGGCTTACCTTCTCATAGCTGGCTACACTTGCATTCAGATTCTTCAGGTTTTCATCCATGATGGTTTTCAGATTTTCCGGTTGGTTGAGTCCCAATGAATCCAATGATTCGTAATCGGCATATACCAAAGCCACTAATTTCTTGTTCCGTTCGATAATCAGGCTTTCAAGAATAAAAGGCAGATTGTTCAGTTTGGCTTCAATCTCTTCCGGGAATATATTTTGTCCGCTTGAGCTCAAAATCATTGTTTTCAAGCGCCCACGTATAAAGAGATTGCCATTGGCGTCCATCGTTCCCAAGTCGCCGGTACGCAGCCAACCATCTTCTGTAAATACCTCTTGGGTCGCTTCCGGGTTTTTGTAATAGCCGGCCATCACATTTTCACCGCGCACTTGGATCTCTCCGGTTTCCGCTTCCGAGTTTTCTTTATGGATACGTGCTTCCATGATGTCGAGTATTTTTCCGGAAGAAGTCGGGACAAATTCGTTCCAGGGCGCGTAGCTGATAAGCGGACCACATTCCGTCATTCCATATCCGATGGTAAACGGGAATTTTATCTTATGGAAAAATTCCTCTACTTCCGGATTCATGGCTGCTCCACCGATGATAATCTCTTTGAAACGGCCTCCCAAGGCATCGACCAGCCTTTTGCGGATCTGTGCATAAATCTGTCCGTCGAGCAGTGGAATGCTGAGTGCCCATTTCATTCCTTTCTTGCTGATGAGCGGTTGAATGGTGTTTTTATATATTTTCTCAATAACGAGCGGTACGGTGATGATCAGATTGGGTTTCACTTCCTCAAAGGCTTTCATGATGATTTTCGGAGAGGGTGTTTTTCCGAGCAGAGTGACGTGGGTGCCCACAGCCGTAGCTGTCAGGAAGTCGAAAGCACAGCCATACGCATGTGCCAACGGAAGGAAAGACAGCACTTTATCTCCTTTCTTCAAAAGCTCGGTGCGGATACCGAATGTGACGTTACCTGCCAAGTTGTTTCCGGTTAGCATTACCCCTTTGCTGAAGCCGGTAGTACCGGAGGTGTAATTCAGCAGCATAACCTTGTCATTGGAAAGCGTTGTATATTGTACGTTTTCGCGCTGGAATCCCTTGGGGTAGGTGCGGCGCATCTCTTCGTCCAGATGCTTGATGAATTTCTGTATGGTCTCTCCATCCCGCTGATACAAACAGCGGAAGTCTGACAGAGAAAATACTCCGCGAATTCCGGTGAGCTTCTCTTCTTCCAGATTTTCCCAGATACTGTCACTGGTGAAAAGGAATACAGATTCGGAATGATTGACAATATGGTGCACGTCGTTCGGATTGAAATCCTGGAGGATGGGGACAATAATGGCTCCATAAGTAATCGTGGCCATGTAGGCAATACACCAGCGGGCATTGTTTTTCCCGATAACTGCAATTTTGTCTCCCCGCCGCAAACTGCAATGTTTAAACAGCAGATGAAGGCGGGCTATCTCTTCGGCTACTTGACCATAGGTATAACTGATACCGTCACCATAATCGGTATAACAAGGTAAATCCCAATTTTCGTGAAAACTATTCTCGTATAATTTGATGAAATTTTCTTTTATCATTGCACGATTTTTAATAAACTGTGCAAAAATAGGAATAATAATTTAATTAGGAATCAAAAAGTGAGAATTAACCTCTGTACGGGGGTAAATTGGAGGTTTTTATCCGCTTGTTCCGGTTAAATTTTGATTGGAATCTACCTCTGGAAATCGTGTTTGGAAAACTTAAGTACGAGCCTAATTCTCTGTTTTTAATCCTTAAATTATATAGAATGCATCGCATTTCTCATATAATATGTAACTTTGCCACAAATATGCATTTATTAAAATATGATAGATACCACTGTATTTCAGAATAAGACAGCTGTTTACTATACTTTAGGCTGTAAGTTGAATTTCTCCGAGACCTCGACTATTGGTAAAATTTTGCGGGAAGCGGGTGTGCGTACGGCTCGGAAGGGAGAGCGTGCGGATATTTGTGTCGTGAATACATGCTCGGTGACTGAAATGGCGGATAAGAAGTGCCGTCAGGCTATTCACAGGCTGGTGAAGCAACATCCGGGCGCTTTTGTCGTGGTTACGGGGTGTTATGCACAGCTTAAACCGGGTGATGTGGCGAAGATCGAGGGTGTGGATGTGGTGTTGGGCGCTGAGCAGAAAAAAGATTTGCTTCAATATCTGGGTGATTTGCAGAAACACGAGGAGGGAGAAGCTTACACGACGGCAACCAAAGATATCCGTTCGTTTGCACCGTCTTGTTCGCGGGGAGACCGTACCCGCTTCTTTCTGAAAGTACAGGATGGTTGCGATTATTTCTGTTCTTACTGTACCATTCCTTTTGCCCGCGGACGTAGCAGAAACGGGACGATTGCTTCGATGGTGGAGCAGGCGCGTCAGGCAGCTGCCGAGGGGGGCAAGGAGATTGTTCTTACCGGTGTGAACATCGGTGACTTCGGTAAGACGACCGGAGAAACCTTTTTCGACCTGGTGAAAGCCCTTGACGAGGTGGAAGGCATCGAACGTTATCGGATTTCTTCCATTGAACCCAACCTGCTGACGGACGAAATAATCGAATTTGTAGC
This sequence comes from Coprobacillus sp. CAG:698, assembly GCA_963599995.1. Taxonomy (GTDB): domain Bacteria; phylum Bacteroidota; class Bacteroidia; order Bacteroidales; family Bacteroidaceae; genus Bacteroides. The sequence goes on along the minus strand of CAVCAX010000117.1, from coordinate 7,293 downwards.
CCGTTCCCATCGTTTTATGCCTCATTTTCATATTCCTTTGCAGTCGGGCAGTGATGAGGTGCTAAAACTGATGCGCCGCCGCTACGATACGGCTTTGTTTGCTTCTAAAGTGAAAAAGATAAAGGAGGTAATGCCCGATGCTTTTATCGGTGTGGATGTGATTGTGGGTACACGCGGCGAGACCGGAGAGTTCTTTGAGAATGCCTATGATTTTATAGCCGGGCTGGATGTGACACAACTCCATGTGTTCAGCTATTCAGAACGTCCGGATACACAAGCGCTGAAAATAGACTATGTGGTGGCTCCCGACGAGAAACATAAACGCAGCCAGCGCCTGTTGGCTCTTTCTGATGAGAAAACGCACTCTTTTTATGCCCGTCATGTGGGGCAGGTGATGCCTGTCCTGATGGAAAAGAACAAGGCCGGTTTGCCGATGCATGGTTTTACACCTAATTATATACGGGTGGAGGTAGAGAACGACCCCTCTCTTGATAATAAGGTGGTAAATGTTCTGTTAGGTGAATTTAATGAAGAAGGAACGGCATTGAAGGGTACTATTCTATCATAAATGAAAAAGATATCGGTTGTTATATTAAACTGGAATGGATGCGAGATACTCCGTTCGTTTCTTCCGTCGGTGATTCATTATTCGGATGGAGACGGGGTAGAGATCTGTGTAGCGGATAATGGCTCTACGGATACTTCTGTTGCCATGTTGCGGGAAGAGTTTCCAACTGTCCGTCTGATTCTGCTGAACGAAAATCACGGTTTTGCGGGAGGGTATAATCTTGCTTTGAATAAGGTAAATGCAGAGTATGTCGTTTTGCTGAATTCGGATGTGGAAGTAACGGAGCATTGGCTCGATCCGCTTGTCACCTATATGGATACTCATCCCGAAGTAGCGGCTTGCCAGCCCAAGATTCGTAGCTGGCGTCAAAAACAGATGTTTGAATATGCCGGTGCGGCAGGTGGCTATATCGATTGTTATGGTTATCCTTTTTGTCGGGGGCGTGTGATGGGGATGACGGAAAAAGATGAAGGACAATACGATACCGTTGCTCCGGTCTTTTGGGCTACGGGTGCGGCTCTGTTTATTCGCCTGAAGGACTATACGGATGTCGGTGGACTCGACGCCCGTTTTTTTGCACACATGGAAGAGATTGATCTTTGTTGGCGGCTTCGTTCTCGGGGGAGAGGCATTGTCTGTATTCCGCAAAGCGTTGTTTATCACGTCGGTGCGGCGACGTTGAAGAAAGAGAGTCCACGTAAGACATTTCTCAATTTCCGTAATAACCTTATCATGCTTTACAAAAATCTTCCTTCTGAAGAATTGAGTAAGGTGATGCGTGTCCGGACGATTCTTGATTATATCGCGGCCTTTCAATTTTTGCTCAAGGGTCAGTTGGGAAATGCCAAGGCGGTACTCCATGCACGGAAAGAGTACAAACGGCTTCGTTCTTATTTTACTAAGGTTCGGGAAGAGAACTTACAGAAAACTTACGTGAACCCGATTCCCGAGCAGCTGAAAAACAGTATATTGTGGCAGTATTATGCGAAAGGTCACAAGCGCTTTTCGCAGTTGTTTAACTTTAAAAAATAGTGCAAATGGAAAAGAAACTGGTTAGAAAGATTGGTTTGGTGGCACATGATGCCATGAAAAGAGATCTTATTGAATGGGTACTTTGGAATTCCGAATTATTAATGGGACATAAGTTCTATTGTACGGGGACCACCGGAACTCTGATTTTGGAAGCTCTTAAAAAGAAGCATCCCGATGTAGAGTGGGATTTCACTATTTTGAAATCCGGTCCGCTGGGAGGTGATCAGCAGATGGGATCGCGGATTGTGGACGGAGAAATCGACTATTTGTTCTTCTTTACCGATCCGATGACCCTGCAACCTCACGATACGGACGTGAAAGCATTGACCTGTTTGGCCGCCGTGGAGAATATCGTTTTTTGTTGTAACCGTTCTACGGCCGATCATATCATTTCCAGTCCGTTGTTCATGGATCCCGATTATGAACGGATTCATCCCGATTATTCCGGATATACCAAGCGGTTTGAGAATAAGCCGGTGGTAACGGAAGCCGTAGAATCTGTAAATAGACGTAAAAACAAGAAATAACGGATCGGGAGAAGAGGAATCGGTTAAAAGGGGGAAGAATACCTGAATGAGTTTAGGAGAATCAGTCTCTGGTACAATGCATTTCTACTCCTGCAGAATCAATGTCCGCTCCCATCGGAGGATTTCTTTTAGACAGTTTGATTTCGATCTCTTCAATGGTCGGAAATTCTTGAAACAGCCTGGTCACGATGCGTCCGCATACATGTTCCAATAATCGGGACGGTATTTCCATCTCTTGCTTCAGTACTGCGTAAATGTCTGCATAGCTGATGGTATCATCTAACTCGTCTGTGGCGGCAGCCTGTCTGAAATCCGTTTTTAATCTTAGGTCGATATAAAATTCATTACCTATAACCGTCTCTTGCGGGGCCACTCCGTGGCGGGCAAAGAAATGGATGTCTTTTAGGAGTATATAGCAACTGTTAATGTTCATGATAATGTTTCTTAAGATGATCTGTTTGGCAAAGATACTTAAAAACTCGGAAATGTTTTCTTTATCTGATTTTAATCAAGTCCTTCTGTGCTATTACCTGCGGCATCGCTTTCAGGAAAAATGGAATCAATGAAATACAAATAGCAAGAGTTACGAATAGCAGAGTGAAAGCAAGCGCCCATTCGTTGTGGATGTATTTCGATACGAATTGTCTGCCAAAGTGGAGTATGGGACCGTGCAGGCCAAGGGTGATGACCGAATAACGCCCGAGATAGGATATGACGGAGATATGCTTGATCCGTTTGCAGAAGAGCATGATCATAAAGATGCCGGCAAGTGCTGCTATGTAGAATTGGGCGATGTTTCCGGAGTAGCTGTTGGTACGCATTCCGGGAGTGGTGGCAGTAAAGTACATGATGACAAGGGCTATTGCCATAAACAACGGAATCCATTTATCAAAACGGTGAGGGAATAGGAAGAAATTATAACGCCGTATCCAGAATCCGGCCACGTAAAAAGGAAGGGCAGTCATAGCCACGTCTATGTACAATGGCAGTTCGATGCGGTATTTTCCCATATAGAATCCCGTAGCTCCTAAAAGCAGGGTAAGGGCAAACATCAGGTTTAGGTGTTTGTTTCGTAGGAAATGGATTAAGTAGAACAGGATATTACAATTGAACAGGGCTATTAGAAACCAAATAGGCGGATTGAATTTAATCAGTTCGTGCCCATGGAAGATAACGAGCATTTCACTCCACTGAACCGGTAGCTGGAATGCTCCCGGAGCGATTTTCCATACGATGTATTTTAGTAGAAAAGCAGCTGTATAGAAAAAGAGGAAAGGAATGAGCAATTTATTTGTCTTGCGGATAAGAAACCCCCAGAAGCCTTCGTAGGATTTAAAGAAAATGCCGGATATAAAAAAATAAAGCGGCATGCGGAAGCAGGAGATCATTGAATTTTCATCAAATTTGGCAAATGCTCCGTCTATATGTGCCATAACTACCAAAATGATGCAAATTCCTTTGGTAAGGTCTACAAAATCAATTCGTTTATTTGTTTTGTCGTTCATTTCTGCTTTTTTAAAAAGGTGCGCAAAGATACAGGATATCTATCAAAAAACAACGCCTTCTCCGGATTGATTTATCCGGAGAAGACGTATTCATATCAGAATGAACTTGTTGCTTGGGAAGAATTGCTATTTTTCCGGATCTCTTCCAGTCTGTTTCACAAGTTCTTTTATTTTTTTATTCAGGCTTTCCGCTTTCATTAGTTGCTCTAATGTCAGATGCATGCGATAACGCCAGTAATGACGCGGGTTGGCAGGTATGTTGATGCGTTCTTCCTGCACATTCGGGTTGCGCCATTTTTCATCTATCGACAGCCAATCCTGCAACGAGAGAATGCAAAGGATAGAGTTGCTATACAGGTGTTTGCGTACCACCTCTTCACACAATTCCGGAGTGGCGGTCGATGGGGCGGAGCCGTAATGTCCGAGCATTGTATTGTAATACCTTTGTGTCTGTTGATAGTCCTCTTCCCACCATCCGCGAAGCGTTGACATGTCATGTGTGGAGATGGTACAGACAGAACGGTACGGGTACTCGTCCAGATGCCCGAATTCGTAAGCCGGATTTTTGGGCATACGTTGTATCTCCAGAGTGAGGATACGTAATTCGTTCATCACCCAAGCCACACAATCGGGAATCATACCGAGGTCTTCGCCACATACCAGCATACGGGTGGATTGTGTCAACTGAGGCAGCTTCTTCATGGCTTGTTGCTGCCAGAATTGATTGTGGCGATGGTAGTAATATTGATCGTACAAACGGTTGAAAGCGGCTTTTTCCCAATCGTTCAGGGAGCGGTAGATGAAATCGCGCTGTACGCCGATACGCGGATGATATTTATGGGCTTCCTGCCGGTCGGGAACAAACAGCACATCGCTGATAAGTGCATAGAGCCCGTCGCGGATCCATACGCTGTCATCATCGGTTTTTCCGTTGAAGAAAGCCTCTACCTTACGTTGGGTGTCGAATGCCGGGCGCATGCGGTACACTTCCCAGGTTTCGGTTGGCTCGATAAAGGTTTGTTTTACATAATCGGTATGCGGGCCGAACAGCTGTCCCAAGAAATATTCATGGATATAAGGTTTTAGAAACTCTTCACGGAAAGGCAATCCATAGCTTTCTATCTCTTCGCGGCTCATCGGCAGTGAAGGTACGAACTGGCCTAATAATCCATGAACAGCATTCATGGGGATTTCCCAGATGCGGAAGAATCCGAGTATGTGGTCGATACGGTAAGCGTCGAAGTATTCGGACATCTTTTTGAAGCGCTTCATCCACCAGCTATAACCGTCTTTTTCCATTACTTCCCAATTATAAGTAGGGAATCCCCAATTTTGTCCGTTTACGGAGAAATCATCGGGCGGTGCACCGGCCTGACCGTTGAGATTGAAATAATAAGGCTCGGTCCAGGCTTCTACACTGTTGCGGCTGATTCCGATAGGGATGTCGCCTTTTAGCACTACCCCGTTTTCGCGGGCGTATGTGGTTGCCTCAAGCAGTTGAAGATGCAGATTAAACTGAATATAGAAATAGATGGAGATGAACGGATAATCTGCAGAACCCGTTTGACACATCTTTTCTATTTTCTCTGCATCGTATGTGGTATAGCGTGGCCATTCGCGAAAATTAGGTGTTTGGAAGGCATCACGCAAATAACTGAAGACGGCGTAGGGTTGCAGCCATTCCTTGTTGGCATCGAAGAAGCTCTTGAAGGCCTTGGATGCTAATACTTTTTCACCTTCTTGGAGGAAGATGAGGCGGAAATATTCCCATTTGGTCCGGTTCACAGCCTCATAGTCGATGGTGGGGAGTGCATTCAGCTCTTTCTGCTTTTTGTTGAAAGCTGCGGCCGCCTCTTTATCCTTTAGTGTACCCATCTTTTTGAGATCGGCGTACATCGGGTGAAAAGCATAGATGGAGATGCTGTTGTATGGATAGGAATCTGTCCATGTATGTGTCATGGTCGTATCATTGATCGGCAGTATCTGCACTACTTTCTGTCCGGTACTGACAGCCCAGTCTATCATGCGTTTCAGATCACCAAAGTCGCCTACACCGAAGCTCTTTTCTGATTTCAGCGAGAATACGGGAACGGCTACTCCTGCACCTTTCCAGGCAGGAATGTCAAAGTATGCATAGCGGTCGGAAATGACGAGTGTCTCGTTGGCTTTCAGCTCCGGTTTTGCCATGTAGCGGTTGGGGTTGTTTTCCCACGCTTCGGCACGTTTTTCTTTTTTGTTGTAGAGTACGAATTTGTACTCGATAGGGAAATTCAGTTTACCGCTATCCAGTTCCGTTTGCCATTCCGGAAAGTTGATGTCACTCATCAATAGCGCTTTGTCCGGATTCCAGTCTCCCAATGTCTTTTGATTTCCGCAAATAGCCAGGCAATGGTCTTCATCGATACATGGAGCATACGCCTTTATCATCAGGCCTTTTTTATGATTTTTGGGAACCTCCATCCTGTTCCGATGCGCTAAAAGCGATTCGGTGAAAGCCGAACTGTAAAAGTATTGCTGTTCGGGAAGATTCTTCCAACTGTCGTTTATAAGGTACCTTTTCTTGCTGTCGCCTGCAAGATAAAGACGGCGGGGAAAGCTGTTCCATTCACGGCGGACTACTTTTCCGTCTTGCCAAATGAGATAACTATAGTCTACTGTCCCTTTGTCGGAAGTCTGTATTTCAGTTTCTACTGTCCAGTGAATCCCATCTACGGTATGGAGTGGAATGGAATTTTCGAGCTGATTATTTCCCAATTCGGGAGCGGAGCCTGTAATCCTTACTTCTTCTCCCCAATTGGTGCGGTATTCAATGTTAAACGTTACTGTCATATATATATTAGATTTTGATTATAGACGGGTTGATTGATAATGCAAGTATAAGACATTCTTTTTATATATTATGTATCGGGATTATTGGAAGTATTTTAAATTGTTATGCAAACGTTTGTGATGGGGGTGTACTTTTCTTTTGTCTTGATACAAAAGAAAAAATCAAGGCTGCATTTTTCTCCTACTCACTTCCTCCGTTCCGCTAAAGGGGCTCGAACTCGCTTCGCTCAGACAATCGCCCCTTTTTACGCTCCACTGCGGGCGTTCGCTTGACGGAGAAAAAATGAGGCCGTTGCGGGTGTCTTGTATTCAATTGTTTTTATAAGATAAAGTTTCATCTTTTTTATTCCCTCTTTCTTTTATATTCTCGTACTTATATCATTATTATCTATTATTTCCCAGCCGAATGTTTCATCGAATAAAGCGCGGGAGTCACCGCATAGGAGCATCATCATTATATCTATCATCCCTCCACCCGAATGGCTCCCCGGCCTCATTTATGTAGCGTAAAACGGAACTCCGGTAAAAAGCGTAGAAAGGGCGATTGTCTGAGCGAAGCGAGTTCGAGCCCTTTTAGCTTTTTGCCGGAGTGCAGTAGCTACATAAATGCAGCCTTGATTTTTTCTTTGGTTCTTTCTTTTGCATCAAGGCAAAAGAAAGAATAACCGTTTACCCACACCTTGAAGCCCCACACGTCGTACATATCAGGCATCCTTCCTGATAAACCAGTGTTTCGTTTCCGCAGTTCGGGCACTTCTTGCCTTTGGCTTCCGTACCATCCTGGATATATTTCTTCAATGCACGTTCCACACCATTTTTCCAGGTATTGATA
>CAVCAX010000116.1:0-3689 GCA_963599995.1 Coprobacillus sp. CAG:698 | reverse complement strand
ACTATAGACCATATACACGTCTTATTTGTTTATAGTATCAATTCAAAATCAACCTGATGGAAAAAATTATCTACAATTTAGTATTTAATAGAAAGAAAAGCCTGAATAAAAAGGGGATGGCTTTGGTTCAAATAGAAGCCTATTTGAATAGAAAGAAAAAGTATTTTTCAACTAAGGTTTATTTGAGGCCGGAACAATGGGATGCAAGGCGAAGAAGAGTAAAGAACCATCCGAATGCAGATGCCATAAACCGGATGATTTATGAGTACATGGCTGAAATAGAAAAGGTGGAATTAGGACTGTGGCAGCAAAGGAAAGAGGTTACATTGGAGGCCTTGAAAGAGGCATTGAGCACCGGACAGGAAGAGGAAGAGTCTTTTCTGGCTTTCTTTCGTAAAGAGATCATCCATTCCGGCTTGAAAGAGAGTACGAAGCAAAATCACCTCTCAACACTTGCATTACTAAGGGAATACAAGAAGGACGTCTCGTTTACCGATCTGACTTTTGAGTTCATATCCTCCTTTGACCAATACTTGCAAGCCAAAGGATATCATGTGAACACAATAGCAAAACACATGAAGCACTTGAAACGCCATATTAATACAGCGATAAATAAGGAGTATATGGAAATACAAAAGTACGCCTTCAGAAAGTATAAAATCAGAAGTGTAGAGAACAGCCATACCCACCTTTCACCGGATGAACTTTACAAAATAGAGAAACTTAACCTGGAGGACAGGTATGCCAGATTGGAGAAGACCAAAGATGCTTTTCTGTTTTGCTGTTATGCCGGATTACGCTATTCGGATTTCGTGAATCTGTCTTCCGAAAACATCGTCAAAATTCAACAGGAGACTTGGCTGATATACAAAACCATAAAGACCAAGACAGAAGTGAGGCTTCCTTTATATCTGTTATTCAAAGGAAAAGGACTTGAAATACTGAATAAATACCGGAATAATCTTTCGGACTTTTTTAATCTCAGAGATAATTCGAATGTGAATAAAGAGCTGGTTATTATATCGAGGCTTGCAGGAATACACAAAAAAATATCTTTCCACACAGCAAGACACACCAATGCCACCTTATTAATATATAATGGGGTGAATATTACTACCGTACAAAAACTATTGGGGCATAAGAGCGTAAAAACGACACAGGTATACACGAATGTCATGGATATGACCATTGTCAGAGATTTGGAAAAAGCCAAAAGCGGTAAACACTCCATGTAACGATTTCAGACAAAGCCTTAATCTGATAAGAAGCCGTTTTCCGGAAACTTTATAAGCGAAAATACATGACAATTAAATATACCTGTATCGCATTGATTATCAATTAGTTATATAGTTAGCTATTTTTCTCTACGAGAAACGATATGTTTCTCGTAGAGGAACACTCCGTTTCTCGTAGAGGAACGACCAGATTCTCGTAGAGAAAAAATGGGTTGGTTACAAGATATGACATCAACTCCGGATACACTAAAAAGAAAAAGTAGTCTTCGGGGTGCAAAATGTACTGATGTTTGTACAAAAACAATAAAGTGCCGCCTTTTTTCGGTATCATAGGACAGTTTTTTATCTTCAAACCGCTTTTTTATCAGCAGATAGTTTGACTTGAACAATATCGGATACAGCTACCATATTCTTACAAGACCATGGAGTATTGATCCGATATAATGGCTCTACAAGTCATTACAACCCATTTGTCAAATACTATAATAATTGTTGACTTTACGATGCATCGATAACCGGCCGGTAGCAAACCGGTATTTCCGTATGTAATATATATGTATGATTAGTGATTGATTTTAAGATAATTATATTTCCTTTCGGGCGAAAGGAAGGTAAACGAATTGTGTGATAATATTTGTATAGTCCATCTATAATATATTGATTCCTAACGAAATAATATTAGGACTAATAATCTTGGAAAAGTACTGATATGATTTTGTAAACAACTAATAATAAGCAATTTAAAATAAGATTAGTTCTGCAAAGACTTTGCAGATTTCGTTTATTGGTATGCAGGCACAGGAGGTGGATATCAAGCCATCGGTGAAGGTTGTATTAAAGTCTGATTCGCAGGCGATTGATGAGATTGTAATTGTCGGATATGGTACAGGCAAAAAACTCGGTGCCGTAGTTGGATCGGCAACAACGGTATCCGCAAAAAAGTTAGAAGCCAAGCCGACAATGAATGCAGCAGACGCTCTTCAAGGACAGGTTGCCGGTATGCAGGTTTTCTCATCTTCCGGTGAGCCGTCGTCTAAATCAAGTATGCGTGTACGTGGTGTATCGTCATTAAGTGCAGGCACTGCACCTCTTTACATATTGGACGGTGCTCCTGTGTCAAATGATGTATTTACCTCCATAAACTCCAATGACATTGAGTCTATAACCATACTTAAAGATGCTTCTTCGACATCTATCTATGGAGCACGTGCCGCCAATGGCGTTATCTTTATTACTACCAAAAGGGGCAAGACCAACGAAAAAGCCAGTGTCACGATCCGCGGTCAGTATGGCATTTCACAACTTCCTAACTTCAACGAAGACATGATGAATGCAAACGAGTTCTTGCAATTCAGTGAGATGTATAATCCTAATTTAGCCAATGATCAAAGTTTTCAGACCCGTAAAGCACTTATCCAAAAGTATGGACTGAACATGGACTGGAAAGACTATATTCTGAAGGATAATGTACCGGTTTATTCATTAGATGCCAACATCTCAGGTGCTGTTGGTTCTACCAATTACTATATCAGTGCCGGGCATTTTGATCAAGAAGGTATGGCACCTAATTCCAACATGACGAGAGAAAACTTCCGAATGAATCTGAACTCCAAAATAAATGATTGGATAAGCATAGGTGCCAATGCGGCGGTTTCCTACCATGATTACAGTACTACAAGTGTGGTTTCAAACTCTAACGGAGAGGTCTTGTTGGGTTCTCCGTTTGTACTGGCACAATTCGGCCGTCCGGACGAATTCCCTTATGCAATTATAGAAAATGCGGACGGAACCTGGAGTCAGGGAGAACGGTACAACGCATTTCCCCTATCGGGTATTCATAACCCTTGGGTGCAATTTGACAACAGCAATGTTAAGAGAGAACAGATTGTAGGCAACTTGAACACTTTTGTCCAGCTTAATCCATTGCCGGGTTTGACGATCCGTGCCGCCCAAGCCTTTGAAGGGTATGTATATAAAGGACGTAGTGTAGAGGATCCCCATGATTTTCTGAATAAAGAAAACGGTAGCGTAAGCGAGGCATTCCAAAGAGGTGGCTCCTGGACTTTCACCAATACGGTGGAATATAAGAAAAACTTTAAAGTGGACCACTCCATGACGTTGCTTGCCGGTCAGGAAGCCATCACCTACAGTACTGATAAATTTTCAGTCGCAGGTAGCGGCATTACCGACTCACGTTTAACTCAAGTTTCCAACATCTTGACTTCCACTCTATCCGCTGCAGGAGCCAAAGAAGAATATGTCTACAACTCATACTTCGCACGTGGTGAATACAATTATAAAGAGAAATACTACATCGATGCTTCTATCCGTACGGATGGCTCTTCCAAATTCAGTAAGGACCACCGGTATGCTACATTCTACTTTGTAGGTGCAATGTATAATATTACCAATGAAGAATTCATGAGTGATATAGATTGGATCAATGATATGCGT
>CAVCAX010000115.1:27492-29121 GCA_963599995.1 Coprobacillus sp. CAG:698 | reverse complement strand
GCTATATATTTTGTTTGTTATTTGTGAATGAAATAATGGCACAAAATCCGGATAGGGCAGATGAGATACGTAATACTTTGCTGAATCCGGAAAATAATTCAGTGTTGGTTGTTGCCCATAGGGGAGACTGGCGTTATGCACCGGAAAATTCATTGGTAGCTATTGAGAATGTTATCAAAATGGGGGTTGATATAGTAGAACTTGATATTCATAAGACCAAAGACGGACATCTTATCCTTATGCATGATAACACATTGGACAGGACAACTACCGGTCATGGAAAAATAAGTGATTATACCTTGGCTGAGATAAAGAAACTGAAATTGAGAAACGGATTAGGCATACATACAAGACACACGGTGCCTACATTGAAGGAAGCCTTGCTGTTGGCAAAGGGCAAAATAATGATTAATCTGGATAAGGCCTATAATCTTTTTGATGAGGTATTTGCATTATTGGAAGAAACAGGGACTACTGGACAGATTATTATGAAAGGCAGACAACCGGCAGAGCAAGTGAAAAAGGAATTCGGGAAATATCTCGATAAAATTATTTTCATGCCGGTTGTCGATTTGGATAAAGAAGATGCAATGTCAAAAATTGAAGACTATCTGAAGGAACTTTCTCCTGTAGCTTTCGAGTTTTCATACGTTTCGGACTCTAATCCATTGCCCCGAAAGATAGGAAAGCGGTTAAAAGGTAAAAGCTTGATCTGGTACAATACACTTTGGGATACAATGTCTGGAGGTCATGATGATGATTCGGCACTGAATGATCCTCAAAAAGAATACGGATACTTGATAGATACGCTGGGGGCCGGCATTATTCAGACTGATGTACCGGGCTTTTTGATTCAATATCTGAAGGAGCGGAATCTGCGTCCGTAAAGTGTCGGGGCTGTCTCCCGTCCGTTCTCAGATTGGGATAATTGTAATAGCATTTGAAACAATGTTGCAAAGCGGTATAAGGAATATTGCCTTTCTTTGGAGGTCAAAAAAATAATGATTATGAAGAACGGTACTAAATTGCTTTTAACGGGAGTGACTTTTGTATGCTGTGCAGGAATCCTCCGGGCCCAGGACAACTGGCAGTCGAAACTCTTAAAGATGGCCGACAACGGATCGCTGACTTATATTCAAGATGCCGACGGATTTGTTTTGCCGGATTTCAGCCAGGCCGGATATAAGAACGGAGAGCCGATACCGGTGATCGATATACCCGAACGGACGGAAACGGTCAGCCCACTGCCGGATGCCGCTGCAGACAATACGGCGCACATCCAGGCTGCTATTGATAAGGTGGGTGCTTATCCCCTTGATGAAAACGGGATACGGGGCGTGGTGTTGCTTAAAGCCGGACGATATAATGTGGACGGAACCATTAACATGACCTATTCCGGTGTTATTCTCCGTGGGGAAGGGAATTGTTTTGCAGCGACGGATTCCACAGTTCTTTATGGAAGAAACGCCAAGGAAAAGGCAAAAAAACTGATCCTGATGGGAAACAGTTCGGCGCATAACTGGGGAAACGGTTCGGGAAGCAACCGTACCGATGTGGTTACGGAGAAGGTGATGCCGGGTGATTATAACTTCAGCGTGGCAGATGCGAGTGCCTATAAGGTGGGAGATC
>CAVCAX010000115.1:25848-27419 GCA_963599995.1 Coprobacillus sp. CAG:698 | reverse complement strand
GTGTGAAGTATCCCACAACTACCGCTTGGCTGGAGGCTGTGTGGTACGGTGGAAATACCAAGCGGGATACGGATGAGTCGATGAAATGGAAAACGACTGATGTGGATATGTCTTATCACCGTTATATCAGGAAGATAAACGGGAATGTCATCACATTGGATGCACCGCTGTTCTACACACTCGACAAGGCTTATGCACAAGCCTATATCTATAAGATTAATAATATCACGGCCATCCGTCATAATGTAGGCATCGAAAATCTGCACATCTCCTTTGAGCGCACTCCGACCAGTTCGAAAGCGAATGTCGATCAGAATTGTATTTATATGAGTTCATTGGAGAACAGTTGGGTGAAAGGGGTGTCTATGACCGGGTTTATCCATGCCGGCATCAAGACGACTTCCACAACACGCAGCACGATAGAGGAGTGCTTTTCGATAGATCCGTCGGGGTTGTGTACGGGCGGGACTTATTATAATTTTGAAACCTACCACCGCTCGCAGTTGATACTGTTGAAGAATTGCTATGGGCGGAATGGACGTCATCATTACCTCTCTAACGGATGTGCTACGGCCAGTGGCATCGTGGTGCAGAATTTCCGTTCGGAATTGTCTCGGGCATCTTCCGAAGGACACAGGCTCTGGTCGCAAGGCATCCTGTTTGATAACTGGAAAGAAGTGGGGGCCGTGAAGAGCAATGCGGGTAAGATCGGTATGTTCCTGCGTGATAATATGGGTAGCGGGCACGGCTGGGGCGGTACCCACTGTGTATTCTGGAATTGCGATGTTCAGCAAGGAATGATCTATCTGGATAAAGTGCCGACCGGACAGAATTACGCGATCGGATGCACGGCCAAGACAATTCGTAAGTATCGTAATACCAATGTGTATACCACCGGATATGTGGAGGGGCAGAACCAAAAGGGCCTGCAGCCGCAATCATTATACGATGCCCAGTTGGCAGCCCGTCACTTGGGTACCGGTGTTGCAGTGACCAAGCAGCATGAACAGCCTAATGTCTTTGCCGGAACAGACCGCTTGTTCGTAGAGTCGCCCATGAACGGACAAGTGTGCATCTATAATCTGAAAGGGGTACTGTTGCAATCATTTGCAGTCGGCTCCAATCGTATTGTCGGCAGTGACTTATTAGCACCGGGTCTCTATGTGGTCAATATACAGAATGAAGACCGGACAACCTGTTCTGCCAAAGTCTATGTAAGATGACCGGATATTGATTATTCCGGGTTTATTCTACTTCTTGTTGAGGGTCAAAATGAGCAAGACTTGGAAATCGCCCCTGCCACAAATGCTTGTAGCAGGGGCGATTCCTTTGAAAAGGACATTCTGACACACCCTCAAGTATAAGGTAGGATGAATTCCGAATAAAAATCAAAACCGTTTCTGAACAAATGAGGATAAAAATCATTATCTTTGCAGTACACTTAACTGAATAAGTATTAATGAGATGAGAACCTTAACTTTGCTATTTGCTTTTTTGCTCTCTTTTCCGCTGACGCTTTCGGCTCAGTCAGCCGAAGAGGTGCTGCAGAAAGTCTCGGCAGCCATGGCTGC
>CAVCAX010000115.1:14774-25838 GCA_963599995.1 Coprobacillus sp. CAG:698 | reverse complement strand
TGAATGCTGATAAGTCGGAGATGTTCTATTGGACAAGTGTTGATAAGTCGGGCAGTGTCTGTACTAAGATGGCGCAGGAGCTTGCTTCTCATTATAAGAATATACGGAATTATGACAAAGCTTACCTTTTCTGTAAAGAAGTGCTTCAAAGAACTCCTAATGACGTGACATGGCTTGCTACCTGTGCAGAAATGGAAGTATACCGTGGAAAAGAAAAGGATGCTTTGCAGACTTATCAGAAAGTGCTTTCACTGGATGCAAACCATTTGGCTGCCAATATTTTTGTCGGAAACTATTATTATCTGATGGCAGAGCGGGAAAAGCAGCAGCTGATGCGGGATTATAAAAAAATCAGTTCACCTACGCGGATGCAGTATGCCCGCTATAAAGACGGGTTAAACAAACTGATGACAGACGGTTACGGCAAGGCGAAGGGATATTTGCAGAATGTAGTCCGGCAGTTCCCTTCGGCTGAAGTGATGAAAACACTGGAGAAGATAAAAAAGATGGAGGCGGAGTTGGAATAGCTGCTTAGCCGGTCCCCAAAAAAATACCAAAGAGGATGTGTCAAAATCTCCTTTTCAAAGGAATCGCCTCTGCTACAAGTGTCTGTGGCAGGGGCGATTTTTAAGTTTTGTGCATTTTGATACACCTTCTTTGTGCAGCGTGATGCTTTGACGTAATGCTTTAATCGAGTATGTATTGCACCTCTTTGAACAGATAACTTCGCATCGTTCCTGCCTGATCTTCAAGAATAAACCGTCCGTCAGATTCCACTCGTACCAGGCGTGCCATAAACTCCCCGTCGGCATCGGCATACCGGTGAAAACCCTCTTTACGGAAAAGAGAGTTGGCATAACGGTCGGCAATGAGAGACAGAATCCCGGGCTTATCGGTTGCCAGCCGGTCATAATAGTTCTTTATCCGTTTCATGACGGAAGCAAGTATCCGGTAGCAGTCGTGAGCCTGTCCGGTGATTTGCTTCAGAGATACAGGGTTGGGGGCGTCACTGCGAAACATTTCCTGATTGATATTGATTCCCACCCCTGTAATGCAACGGCTGATATGCGTGCCTGTCAGATCGTTTTCAATCAGCATGCCGCAGATTTTCTTATCCTTCCAGTATATGTCGTTCGGCCATTTGATGGAAATATCCGCAGTGTACTCTTCCAACTCTTCTTTAATGGCCAATGAGATGATTTGAGACAGCAGGAACTGCTTCCGCGCTTGCAGGAAAACCGGATAAAGGACAAAGCTGAACGTCAGGTTTTGTCCGGCTTCTGATTCCCAGCTATTGCCGCGCTGCCCCCTGCCCGAAGTCTGAAAGTCGGCGGTTACGGTAGTCAGTTCGCCTACGCATTGTTTGTTGCAGAGTTCATTCAAGTATTTGTTGGTGGATTCAGTCTCTGCCAGATGAATCCAAGGGACAGGGAATGTTTCAGGGGAGTGCATCATATTCGGCGCGTAATTTCTTTGTGAATTTCTTAATGACTTCTTCGTACGAGTGGTCTATTAACGACTCTATCAGACGGTCGTCTGCGTCCATGTCAAAGCAGACTTTATTCCAATATTTCTTGTTGAAATGATAGGCGGCTTCTATGGCTGTATAGTGCTCACGCAGTTCGATGGCATACTCCGGGTCACATTTCAAGGCAATGGTGCCGGCACTTTCCAGGTCGATAAGGGCAAACATCTTGTCCATCACTTTCATTACGAGTGATACGTCATCGAACGGAAAGCATTCCACCGTTCCCTTTTTGTTTAAGCAATATTCTCTGGCTCTTTCTACATTCATGTCTTTTTTAGAATAAAGGTGGATAAAATGCTTCTTTTATATGTTCTATTTTGAAGTCATCGCTCCGGCCGGTGGCTGTGATAATGTCAAAACGCACCGGTGAGTCGATCTGGAAAAGTTTGATATAGGTATCTGCGGCTTTTACCGTGTTCCTTATCTTTTGGGCGGTTACGGCATCCTCCGGTTGCATGACATCATTGTTGCTTCGCGTCTTGACTTCTACTACAATCAGTTCATTGTCTTTGGCTGCCACAATATCCAGCTCGAGGTGTCCCTTTCGCCAATTCCGGTGGCGGATCACATAGCCGTGGTCTTCCAGATAAGCTACTGCGGCTGTTTCTCCGGCTTTTCCTAATTCATTGTGAACGGCCATAATATCTTTAGAGTTGTCACTGATTAAAAGTTGTCATTAATAAAAAGCAGTCATCATTCAAAATCGGTAACCGGCTGTTGGATTTCAGTAGCTGATAGCCCTAATTTGGCAGTCGGAATGCAAAAATACTCTTTTTTATTCTTTGTTTTTACGGAAGGAAAAGTAATTTTGCAAATTATATGAAAAGGAGAGGAAAAAAGTGTCTGAAAATGCACGACGAAGTCACAAAGCGTGAACGGCGGATGAGCATTTTGTTAAGCGAAGACGAACAGATGATTGTGAACCGGTATTTGGAAAAGTACAAGATCACAAATAAATCGCGTTGGCTTCGTGAAACGATTCTTATGTTTATCCATAAGAATATGGAAGAAGATTATCCCACCCTTTTCGGTGAGCACGATATGAGACGCTGATAATGTAATGATATGCTGGATGATACTTATTTTATGAAGCAGGCGCTTGTCGAAGCGCAGAAAGCAGCCGATAAGGGGGAGGTGCCCGTAGGTGCTGTCGTTGTATGTAAGGAGCGCATTATCGGTCGTGCCCACAACCTGACGGAAACGTTGAATGACGTGACTGCCCATGCCGAGATGCAAGCCATCACTGCCGCCGCCAATGTTCTTGGTGGAAAATATCTGAATGAATGTACGCTTTATGTAACCGTAGAACCCTGCGTAATGTGCGCCGGAGCCATTGCCTGGGCGCAAACCGGAAGGTTGGTCTTTGGAGCGGAAGATGAAAAACGGGGGTATCAACGGTATGCCGCACAGGCATTGCATCCCAAGACGGTTGTTGTCAAGGGGGTTCTTGCCGAAGAGTGCGCTGCGCTGATGAAAGCCTTTTTTGCGGCGAGGAGATGAGTTGCCAATGGACTTGGCAAGGCTCCCCGAAAAGACTTAAGTCTTTCGGAAAAAGATGTAGCATGTTCTGAAAAAAGACATAACATCTTTCAAAAAAACATATAGCGTCTTTTAAAAAAAGATGTAGCGTCTTTCAAAAAAAGATATAACATGTTTCCCGAAAAGAGGTAGCGCCTTTAGGAAAGAGCTGATTTTCTTCTGTAAACTACCTGTATTCAGTGTAAACTACCTGCATTCAGTATGTTTTCACCCCTTTCACCTCCTTCACCTTTTTCTCTCAAAGCCTTTATTTATCGCAGGTGTAGGGTGAACCCCCGTCGGTATGGTTCTTACGGTTCGTAAGCATGGTTCTTACGGGGCCGTGGCATACTTGTTATCGGGAGGAAAGTACGGTAGACGAAAATACAGGAGTGCCCCTTCACCCTCTATTGCCGATGAATAAGCCGATAGAGCCAAAAAGGTGAAAGGTGTGAAGGGGGTAAAAATAGATTCGGATAGCTGTTTTTTACAGACTGTGAGAGAAATTTTCTGACTGAAAACAGCGCTATGTACTGTGTACAGGCTTGTTCTTATTTGATTTCCTCAAAATCAACGTATTCTCCTTCGTCTTTCGTAAAGATCTTCTTGTGTTTCCGGGGATGGATATCTTCTTCGGCGTTATATACTTCCTCTTCGTCCTCTCTTCTTTGGGTATTCTGCTGTTGTCTTCTATCGCCGGATGTCGTATAAGTATGTGCGGTCGGCCGTGAGCGCCTTCCAAAGCCGAAAATGGCTTGTAGTATGCTACCTATGACTGAAATGCCGATAACGAAGATAGCTATGATAAAAATGAATATTAATCCTAAAATATGCATGGGTTGTTAGTTTTATACGTTGTTTGAAACTGGTAGTACAACAAACGTGCCAAAAGGATTGTTTATTTATTTTTTCTTGTAAAAAGTGAAAGTATGATATACCATACGATGGCTGCTGCGAACCCGCTGATGCCCAATAAAATAAGCAGTGGAATACATACGGTCAGGAAGGAAAAACTGACTTTATTGTCTTTCCAGGACAGGTTTTTGAATTTCAATGAGAACATAGGAATCTCCGACACTAACAGCCACGAAAAGAGCATCACCAATACCAGAATGTAGAGGGGATGGCAGGCCGGGGCTGTGAGAAAATCGTGGGTGCCTACTATGAGTGAACCCCAAAACAGGGCATTGGCCGGTACCGGAAGGCCGATAAACGAAGTGGTCTGGCGGGTGTCGTTATTGAACTTGGCCAATCGTAAACCCGAAAACACGGCAATGAGAAAAGCCGCATACGGCAGATAGGGAGCGATGAACTCGATATTTGCGGGATAGTGCATCTCTTTGAATAGGGAGAAAACGATAAATGCAGGTGCCGCACCGAAGCTGATGTCATCGGCCAATGAATCCAGATCCTTGCCGATCGGGGAGTGGGCATTCAGCAAACGTGCCAACATCCCGTCGAAAAAGTCGAAAACCGCACTTAGCACAATAAAGATAAAAGCCAGTTCGTAGCGTGCTTCAAAAGCCATGACACAAGCAATGCAACCGGAGAAAAGATTCAGGCAGGTTACTGTGTTGGGGATGTATTTGGTGAAAACGTTTGCCATTGTGACAGTTTTTATTTCAGTTTGGCGATAACCGTTTGATTACCGGTCGTTAATTGTCCCATTGTGACGCATATCTCCGTACCCAACGGAAGGTATACGTCTACGCGTGAACCGAATTTGATGAATCCCATGTGTTCGTCGATATAACACTCTTCACCTACTTCGGCGTAAGTGACGATGCGGCGTGCCATCGCTCCGGCAATCTGACGCGTCAGAATCTCCACCCCTTCCGGAGTTTCGATGACGACAGTGGAACGCTCGTTCTCCGTACTGGCCTTGGGCAGCCACGCCTTCATGAATTTACCGTTGTGATGGGATACCTTTTTTACGGTTCCGTCTACCGGATACCAGTTGGCGTGTACGTTCAGGATACTCATGAAGATGGACACCATAATGCGGCGATCGTGAAAGTATTCGTGCTCGTCCACTTCTTCAATAACCACAATCTTACCATCAGCGGGCGCAACGACGATCTTTTCCGTCTCTTCTCCGAAAAGGCGCTTCGGACAACGGAAAAAGTTAACCATCAATCCGTAGACAATGATACTGGCCAGAACCACCAGATAGAAAGGCAGTTTATATTCTATTCCATAATAGAGGGCGGCGTTGACAAGCAACAGCAACAGCAAGCTGCCCAATAGTATATGTGTGCCTTCACGGTGAATACGTATCTTTTTTAATTTCTTAAGTCGACCCATGTGCGCTAATGAATGATAATTGTCTGCAAAAATATACTTAATTTGAAAATCCAGCAAGTAAATGACGATAGAAATGCACATGTTAATAACTTTTCAGGCATTATTTTTGTTGGTAACCTTATAGATTGTACTTTTATGGCTCAAAATAATCAACCTATCAATATGCAGGATTTCGTTCATTTACATGTCCATACCCAGTATTCGCTTCTGGATGGGCAGGCCAGCGTCAGCGCGTTGGTCGATAAAGCGATGAAGAACGGGATGAAAGGAATTGCTGTTACTGATCATGGAAACATGTTTGGTATCAAGGAATTTACGAATTATGTCAATAAGAAAAACAGCGGGCCGAAAGGGGAGATAAAAGACCTGAAGAAGCGGCTGGCAGCCATTGAGGCCGGTGACGTGGAGTGCGAGGACAAGGAGGCGGAGATTGCCGGCTGTAAGGCTAAGATAGCCGAAGCGGAGGCGAAGCTGTTCAAGCCCATCATCGGGTGTGAGATGTATGTGGCCCGTCGCACGATGGACAAGAAAGAAGGAAAGGCTGACCAGAGCGGGTATCACCTGATTGTGCTTGCCAAAAATGAGAAAGGGTATCACAATCTTATCAAGTTGGTGTCCAAGGCGTGGACGGAAGGATATTATATGCGTCCGCGTACAGACCGTAACGAACTGGAAAAGTATCACGAAGGCCTGATTGTGTGCTCGGCTTGTCTGGGTGGGGAGGTGCCCAAGAAAATAACCCAGGGATTGCTGGATGAGGCGGAGGAGGCCATCCGATGGTATAAGAATTTGTTCGGAGAAGATTATTACCTGGAACTTCAGCGGCATAAGGCCACCGTGCCCCGTGCGAACCACGAGGCATATCCTTTGCAGGTAAATGTGAACAAGCACCTTGTCGAATATGCCAAAAAGTATAATATCAAGCTGATCTGTACGAACGATGTTCACTTTGTGAATGAAGAGCATGCAGAGGCACACGACCGCCTTATCTGTCTCAGTACGGGCAAGGATCTGGACGACCCGAAACGTATGCTTTACACCAAACAGGAGTGGATGAAGACCCGCGAGGAGATGAACGAACTCTTTGCGGATATTCCGGAAGCGTTGAGCAATACGCTTGAAATACTTGATAAGGTGGAGTATTACTCCATCGACCATCCTCCCATTATGCCTACTTTCGCGATTCCCGAAGATTTCGGGACGGAGGAGGAATACCGCAAGAAGTATACGGAAAAAGACCTTTTCGACGAGTTCACGCAAGACGAGAATGGGAATGTGGTGCTGAGCGAAGAGGCGGCAAATGATAAGATAAAGCGTCTGGGCGGTTATGATAAGCTGTATCGTATCAAGCTCGAAGCGGATTATCTGAAGAAACTGACCTTTGACGGTGCGAAGAGGTTTTATGGAGACCCTTTGAGCCCGGAAGTAAAGGAACGGCTTATTTTCGAATTGCATATCATGAAGACGATGGGTTTCCCGGGATACTTCCTGATTGTGCAGGACTTTATTGCCGCAGGCCGGAGCATGGGTGTTTCCATTGGACCGGGACGTGGATCGGCGGCAGGATCGGCGGTAGCATATTGCTTGCAGATCACGAAAATCGACCCGATCCAGTATGACTTGCTGTTTGAGCGTTTCCTGAATCCGGACCGTATCTCATTGCCTGATATCGATATAGACTTCGATGATGACGGGCGTGGTGAGGTGCTTCGCTGGGTAACGGAAAAATACGGGCATGAAAAGGTGGCTCATATTATTACGTATGGCACGATGGCGACCAAACTGGCCATCAAGGATGTGGCGCGTGTACAGAAGCTGCCTCTTGCCGAATCGGACAGACTGGCGAAACTGGTGCCGGATAAAATACCCGATAAAAAACTGAATCTGCGGAATGCCATCGACTATGTGCCGGAGCTGCAGGCGGCTGAGGCTTCGCCTGACCCGTTGGTGCGTGATACCTTGAAATATGCCTTGATGCTCGAAGGTAATGTGCGTGGTACGGGAGTGCATGCCTGCGGTACCATTATCTGTCGGGACGATATAACCGACTGGGTGCCGGTAAGTACGGCGGATGATAAGGAAACGGGCGAAAAGATGCTCGTTACCCAGTATGAAGGGTCGGTTATCGAAGATACGGGACTGATCAAGATGGACTTCCTGGGATTGAAAACGTTGTCCATCATTAAAGAGGCGGTTGAAAACATCCGGTTGAGTAGAGGCGAGAACCTGGACATCGATACGATTTCCATCAAAGACCCGGCTACTTACAAACTTTATAGTGAGGGACGTACGATCGGCACGTTCCAGTTCGAGTCTGCCGGCATGCAGAAATACCTGAGGGAGTTGCAGCCGACGACTTTTGAAGACCTGATTGCCATGAATGCCCTTTATCGTCCGGGACCGATGGATTACATTCCCGACTTCATTGACCGTAAACACGGACGCAAACCGATCGAGTATGATATCCCCGTAATGGAGAAATATCTGAAAGATACTTACGGCATTACCGTATATCAGGAACAGGTGATGCTCTTGTCGCGCTTGCTGGCTGACTTCACCCGTGGAGAGTCGGATGCATTGCGTAAGGCGATGGGTAAGAAGCTGCGTGACAAACTGGATCACATGAAGCCTAAATTCATTGAGGGCGGCCGGAAGAACGGGCATGATCCGAAAATCCTGGAAAAGATATGGGCCGACTGGGAGAAGTTTGCTTCGTATGCGTTTAATAAGTCGCATGCCACCTGTTATTCGTGGGTGGCTTATCAGACCGCTTACTTGAAGGCAAACTATCCGTCGGAATACATGGCTGCCGTCATGAGCCGAAGCTTGTCGAACATTACCGATATCACGAAGCTGATGGATGAGTGTAAGGCGATGGGCATTCAGGTTTTGGGGCCGGATGTGAATGAGAGTAACTTGAAGTTTACGGTGAACAAGCATGGAGACATCCGGTTTGGTCTTGGTGCCGTAAAGGGAGTGGGAGAGGCTGCCGTACAGAGCATCATAGAAGAACGGCGGGCAAACGGCCCGTATAAGGGGATCTTTGACTTTGTGCAGCGCGTCAACCTGAATGCTTGTAATAAGAAGAATATGGAATGCCTTGCGCTGTCGGGCGGCTTTGACAGTTTCCCGGAGTTGAAGCGGGAACAGTTCTTTGCCGTCAATTCGAAAGGGGAGGTCTTCCTCGAAACATTGATGCGCTACGGTAACCGCTACCAGGCCGACAAAGCGGCTGCGATCAATTCATTGTTTGGCGGAGAGAATGTGATCGATATTGCAACGCCGGAGATTCTGCCGGCCGAGCGGTGGGGAGATCTGGAGCGTCTGAATAAGGAGAGGGAACTGGTAGGTATTTATCTGTCGGCTCATCCGCTGGACGAATATGCCATCGTGCTCGAGCATGTCTGCAATACGCACATGGCCGAACTTGAGGATAAGGCTGCTTTGGCAGGCAGAGAGATTACGATGGGGGGCATTGTGACCAGCGTGCGCAGAGGAATCAGCAAGAACGGCAATCCTTACGGCATTGCCAAGATAGAAGATTATTCAGGCTCGGCGGAACTTCCCTTCTTCGGGAATGACTGGGTTACCTTCCAGGGTTATCTGGGAGAAGGTACTTTCCTGTTCATAAAGGCGCGTTGCCAGCCCAAGCAGTGGCGTCCGGAAGAGTTGGATCTCAAGATCACCTCGATGGAGTTGCTCCCCGATGTGAAAGAGAAACTGGTGGAGAAGATAACGATTCTGATTCCCTTGTCTGCCTTGAATTCCGCTCTTGTGGCAGAGCTGTCTTCGCTGACCAAAGATCATCCGGGGAATACCGAACTTTATTTTAAGGTAACCGATAAGGATGAGAAGATGGTGCTCGATTTGATAGCACGTCCGGTAAAATTGTCGGTGGGGAGAGAATTGATCTCTTATTTAAAGGAACGTCCGGAGCTTGGGTTTCGGATAAATTGATTATATTTGCAACGTAGCACGGAGGTTGCATGAGACTTCCGGGCTGCTTAATTCTAACTATTAACTTTTTAAATTATGGCTTTAGAAATTACAGACAGCAATTATAAGGAAATCCTTGCAGAAGGAAAACCGGTTGTTGTTGACTTTTGGGCCCCTTGGTGTGGCCCTTGCAAGATGGTTGCTCCTATCATCGAGGAACTGGCAACGGAGTTTGAGGGACAGGTTATTATCGGCAAATGCGATGTAGACGAAAATAGCGACATGGCAGCCGAATACGGTATCCGTAATATTCCGACTGTTCTCTTCTTTAAGAACGGGGAGATTGTGGACAAGCAGATTGGGGCTGTCGGCAAACCTGTATTTGTAGAAAAGACGAAGAACTTATTATAATTTATAGTTTTCAACTTAATAACATTGAACTATATGGGACTGGAAGACGATTTTTTACTGGCTGATGCCGATGATGAAAAGACCATCGAGTACATCAAGAACTATTTGCCGCAGGAACTGAAAGAGAAGTTCACCGATGATGAACTTTATTATTTCCTGGATCTGATTGACGAGTATTACTCAGAAAGCGGTATCCTGGAAGCACAACCCGATGAAGACGGGTATGTCAACATCGACCTGGAGCAGGTGGTGGACTATATTGTTAAGGAGGCCAAGAAAGACGAAATGGGAGAGTTCGATCCCGAAGAAATCTTTTTTGTGGTTCAGGGAGAAATGGAATATGGAAACTCTCTGGGGCAGGTAGAATAACTCGTTTCCGGAATTCCTGTTAGGAACTGAAGGTAAAGTCAAAATACCTAAAACATAGGAATCACCCTTGTTGCAAACATTTGTAGCAAGGGTGATTTTGTTAATAAGAAGGTCTGGACAGAGAGTCTGGATACCCCCTCCTTTTTATTATTGTATCTTTTCTGTTTTTATCAGATCTCTTCTAATGCATAATACTGATAATCCCTCAACAGCGTTTGTAGAAACTTCTCATCGCTCCCTTCTGCCTGCTTTATGGATAGGAGTGTACGTACTTTGTCGGCCAACAGCCGTATGCGCCGGGCGCGGTCTTTGCTTCCGGAAGAGAGTGTCTTGTTGATTACATTCACCTGTTCCAGTGATAAGTCGGCAGCCGGCGGATATACCGGATGGTAATCTTTGGTCAGGTAGTCGTATTCGTCGAGGCTGACTTGTATTTTGCGGTAGTTCTTTTCCTTGATGACGATCGTTCCGGCAGCGAGGTCACCCAGACGCTGATGATTCTTGGTCAGTAAAATGACGATAACTCCCAATCCGCCAGTGAGCGGCAAGTCGATGGGAAAGAGAAGCCAGCGCAACAGATAAGAACTGAGGCTCGGTGTGGAACCGTCGGCTTTCACCACCCGGAGATTCAACAGGCGTTTGCCCAGACTCTGGCCGCGGTTGAAGACTTCGCATAACAGCGAATAGCAGAGCACCGGCAGGTAGACAATCACAAAAAGAAAGAAGAACGAAAAGCCGGAATAAGTGTGAATCTTGAGGTAAGACAAGGCGATGCTGAATCCTACTACATAAACGAACAGGAAGACATAGTCTATAATCAGAGCCAGCATACGTTCGCCTAAACTTGCCGGTGTCTGGCTGATACGTACAAACTGTCCCGTAATAATAGTGGATTCGCTCATTTCTCTTTAAACATTTTCGTGGTTCCGTTGCAAATATATCAAATATCTCTTATTTTTGCTTCGGATTCGAACAAAACTTCTATTCGAATCCCTCTA
>CAVCAX010000115.1:12188-14742 GCA_963599995.1 Coprobacillus sp. CAG:698 | reverse complement strand
CCTCTAAACGATGAAAGAAGTTACGTTTATTCGCCGGAACATTGAAAAATGGAAAGAGACAGAGAAGGTGGTGGAGAAAGCTGATAAGTTTAATCCCGACCGTCTGGCCGATGCGTATACGGAACTTACTGCCGACCTGGCTTTTGCACAGACTCATTATCCCTCTTCCCGCATCACTGTTTATCTCAACAATCTGGCCTCTGCACTGCACAATGTGATTTATCGCAATAAACGTGAGAAGTGGACCCGGATCATTACTTTCTGGACACGCGAAGTGCCGCAGACGATGTACGATGCCCGTAAGGAATTGCTGGTGTCTTTTCTCATCTTCGCCGCCAGTGTGCTGATAGGTATCATTTCAGCTTGGAACGATCCGAATTTTGTCCGGTTGATTCTGGGCAACGGTTATGTGGATATGACACTCGAAAATATTGCCAACGGTGAGCCGATGGCGGTGTATAATGGTTCGGAGGAGGTACCTATGTTCTTGGGGATTACGCTGAACAACATCATGGTATCTTTCAATTGTTTTGCGATGGGACTGCTGACCAGTTTCGGTACAGGGTACATGTTGCTTTCCAATGGGATCATGTTGGGGGCTTTTCAGACTTTCTTTTACGGAGAGGGGCTGTTGGCAGAGTCTATGCTGGCAATCTGGCTGCACGGCACGCTTGAGATATGGGCCATTATCGTGGCGGGCGCTGCCGGACTGGCTCTTGGAAACGGCTGGCTGTTTCCGGGCACCTATTCACGTGCCGCCTCTTTCCGGCGGGGAGCCAAGAGGGGGTTGAAAATCGTTGTGGGAACCGTTCCGGTATTTATCATGGCGGGCTTTATAGAAAGTTTCCTCACGCGGCATACCGAGTTCCCGACGGTGTTCAGACTGGGTATTATTCTGCTTTCACTTGCATTTATTATCTTTTACTATATTTACTTACCAAATAAAAAACGACATGGAGTCACAGAAAGCTAAAGTAGCAATGTATGTAAAGCGTTCCTTCGGGGATAAGTTGAACGCCTCCTTTGATTTTATAAAGGAGAACTGGAAACCTCTGTTTAAGTTCACCACGTATCTGATATTGCCTTTGTGTCTGATTCAGGCATTGAGCATGAACGGGCTGATGAGCGGGTCTATGGATGCTACGATGGGACTTGAAAGCGACGCTGCCAACCCTTTAGCAGGTATCGGAACGATGTTTTGGGTGAACTACGGACTGACCGTCATCTGTTACCTCATCGGATCCGTCATCCTTACCTCGCTGGTTTATACGCTGATCAAGACCTACAATGAGCGCGAAGAGCGCCTGGAGGGAATCACGCTGTCTTCATTGAAACCCTTGTTGCTTAAAAATGTGGGCAGACTGTTGAAACTTACGCTGTTCGGCATATTGTTGGGGATTGCTGTATGTGTGATTGTGGGGGTGCTGGTGGCTCTTACTCCTTTTACCTTGATCCTTACCATTCCGTTGGTGATAGCTTGTGCAGTCCCGATGGCGCTGTTTTCTCCGATTTATCTGTTTGAGAATATCAGTATATGGGGAGCGTTCAAAAAGACATTCCGCCTGGGATTCTCCACTTGGGGAGGTGTTTTTCTCATTGCACTGATCATGGGACTGATCGGTAGTATCTTGCAGGGTATCACGATGTTGCCTTGGTATATAGCTACTCTTGTGAAATACTTTTTTGCCATGAGTGATAATGGAAGTTCGGTGACCATCTCTCCCGTTTATAATTTCTTCCTTTATCTGATGGGAATCCTACAGGCTTTCGGGACATATCTTTCTGCCATATTCTCCATGATCGGTTTGGCTTACCAGTACGGACATGCTTCCGAGGTGGTGGACAGTGTCTCTGTGGAAGAAGATATCAATAATTTCGATAACCTCTGATAGTGCACGACCGGATGACTGCACCTGCCGATACGATTGTTTATGATTCGCTCACCGTTGCCTATTGGCAAGGGCAGCCGGAGTATGATTATAACCGTGAATTGATTACGCCCGAGTTCGATATCCTTGCGTGGTTTAATTTGTGGTTGGGCAGGTTGTTGCAGAAAATATTCGGTAGTGCGTTTGCCGAAAAATATACGTCAGTGGTGTTGGTTGCGTTGTTTGTCGTTGCACTTTTGCTGATTGTCTGGTTTATTTACAAGAAGCGTCCGGAGCTGTTCGTGCGGTCGAAAAAGACTTTGCCCTACCGGGTGGAGGGAGATACCATTTATGGCGTTGATTTTCAGAAAGAGATAGATTCCGCCATCTCCCGCAAGGATTACCGGGAAGCGGTGAGGTTGCTCTATCTCCAGACGCTGAAGCATTTGAGTGATACCGGAAAGATAGACTGGCAACTTTATAAAACACCGACCGAGTATATTTATGAAATGAAGAGCGATGCTCTGAAGACTCCTTTCCGCGAATTGACCAATCGTTTTCTTCGCGTCCGTTATGGTAATTTTGAAGCGACCGCTGCCCTTTATCAGGAGATGCAAGTTTTTCAGAGGGAGCTAATAGCCAAAGGAGGTGGGTTATGAAAGGCAGCCATTGGTTTATTTTTGCTA
>CAVCAX010000115.1:7557-12169 GCA_963599995.1 Coprobacillus sp. CAG:698 | reverse complement strand
GGTGCTTTTTCTGGCTGTCATGTTCCTGGTGGAGTACAACCTGCCGAAGAAGTTTGTCTGGAATCCTACCTTCTGCCGGTATGATTACCAACCGTTTGGCTGTGCTATTTTCGATGATGTACTGGCGGATTCCTGGCCGGAAGAGTATTATCTGAATGACTGGACTTTCTATAATTTTGAGAACGATACCACAGGCGAACCTCTTGCCGTACTTGCCATAGCCCAGCGTTTTCAGTTCACGAATCTCGATAGAGAGGCAATCATGCGTTTGGCAGAACGGGGAAATAAGGTGATACTGGCGGCTACCGGTTTTTCATTGTCCGATACGTTGGGGTATGATATGTCTTATACCTGGTTTAGCGCATCGGAGTTAAAGAAATATGCAGGGACGGTCAACCGTCGCGACAGTCTGTTCTGGCTGGCAGATTCGGCAAGCGCTTATCCGGCGGCGATCTTCGAAGTCTATCCGCAACTGTGCAGGGCGTTTTTCACAAAGCATGATTCGCTTTCCGTACCGTTGGTGAGGAGAGGGCGGACTGCCGAGCAGCCTACGGAAGTGTCTGCCCTGCGGCGTCCTGTGGGAAAAGGGGAGATTGTCCTTATCTCCACCCCTCTGCTGTTTACCAATTATGGGGTGCTCGATAAGAACAATGCCGCTTATATCTTCCGCTTGCTTTCACCGGTGAAAGGCCTGCCGTTGTATCGCACGGAGGCTTATAATGAATCGGAGTATGAACAGCGTTCGCCGTTCCGCTATTTCCTGTCGCAGCCTCCTCTTCGCTGGGGGCTTTATCTGACGATGATTGCACTCGTGCTCTTCATGGTGTTTACGGCCCGTAGGCGGCAGAGACCGATTCCGGTTATCCGCCAACCGGAGAACAAGACGCTGGAATTTACCGAACTGATAGGAACGCTGTACTTTCAGAGGAAGAACCACGCGGATCTGGTACGCAAGAAGTTTACCTATTTCGCAGAGGCTTTGCGGCGGAATATACAGGTGGATGTGGAAGAGGAGAGCGATGAAGGAATCCTTTACCGGAAAGTGGCCGGCAAAACGGGCATGGAGGAAGAGAAGATAGCGAGGCTTTTTGACGCCTTGCGGCCTGTCCTCAAAGGAGAACGGAACGTAACGGAACAGGAGATGAAAGACTATATAGACGGCATGAATGAGATACTGAGCCGGATGTAAAACGGCAATAAATGAAATATAAGAACCGGATATAATAAGATTGCTTATGAATGATATGAATGAACCCATGGCAGAAGTAACACCTTCCGCAGCTTCAGCGGAAGAGGCACAGAATGAAGTGCCGCGTACTGATTTAACTCTTTTTGCCGAAAAGATCGGTGCATTGAAAACGCAGATCGCTTCGGTTATAGTGGGGCAGGAGCGTACGGTAGATCTCGTCCTTACGGCGATTCTTGCCAACGGTCATGTGTTGATAGAAGGGGTGCCCGGTGTGGCGAAAACATTGCTTGCCCGTCTTACGGCGCGTCTGATCGATGCCGACTTCAGCCGCATACAGTTTACGCCCGATTTGATGCCGAGCGATGTGCTGGGTACTACGGTCTTTAATTTGAAAACCAATGAGTTTGATTTCCATCGCGGCCCTGTCTTTGCCGACGTGGTGTTGGTAGACGAGATTAACCGTGCTCCGGCAAAAACACAGTCCGCCCTTTTTGAAGTGATGGAGGAACGGCAGGCGAGTATCGACGGGTCGACTTACCGGATGGGAGAGCTTTATACCATTCTTGCCACTCAGAATCCGGTGGAGCAGGAGGGCACGTATAAACTTCCTGAAGCCCAGCTCGACCGTTTCCTGATGAAGATAACAATGGATTATCCGTCGTTGGAAGAGGAGGTGTGCATTCTTGAGCGTCATCATACGAACGCTGCATTGGTGAAACTGGAAGATATCCGTCCTGTAATAACCCGCGATGAGTTGCTGACGTTCCGCAAGCTGATGGACAAGGTATTCGTGGATCGCACGCTGTTGCAGTATATTGCCCTTATCGTGCAGCAGACCCGTACCAGCAAAGCGGTTTATCTGGGCGCATCGCCCCGTGCCTCAGTGGCAATGTTGCAGTCGTCCAAGGCGTATGCCCTTTTGCAGGGACGCGATTTTGTAACTCCCGAAGATATCAAGTTCGTGGCTCCCTATGTGCTTCAGCATCGCCTTATTCTCACTGCGGAAGCGGAAATGGAAGGGCACTCTCCGGTAAAGGTAACGCAGCGCCTCATCGACAAAGTCGAAGTGCCGAAATAAGAGAGGATTTGAACCGAGAGTAGAATTGACCCGAGAAGTTATTTCAATCGTAAGTCGTAAATCGTCAAATCGTAAATAAATTCATGTATTTGTCCCGACGTTTTTATCTGTTTATCCTTGTCGTTATCCTGTTGCTTTGCAGCGGATATATATGGGGTACTCTGTTCCTGTTGGGACAGGTGGCATTGGTTGTTTTTATCTTTGCCGTTGCTATGGATATTTTTCTTCTCTATCGCACGAAAGGGATCCGGAGCTTCCGGCAATGCGCCTTCCGCTTTTCGAACGGAGATGACAACGAGGTGCGTCTGCGTATAGAGAGCAATTATCCTTTTCCCGTCCGCCTGTCGGTTATCGACGAGGTGCCTGCCATATTCCAGCAGCGTGATATCTGTTTTAAACTGTCTCTCGGAAGCGGTGAAGGGAAAACGATTGCCTATCATCTGCATCCCACCCGGCGGGGGATGTATGACTTCGGATACATCCGGGTGTTTGTCACCACGCGTATCGGGTTGGTCGAGCGCCGTTTTACAGGCGGTGAGCCGCAAAAGATAAAAGTATACCCCTCCTACCTGATGCTGCACCGTTACGAGTTGCTTGCCATGAGTGATAATCTTACGGAGCTGGGGATAAAGAAAATCCGGCGGGTGGGGCATCAGACGGAGTTCGAGCAGATAAAGGAGTATGTAAAAGGAGACGATTACCGCACGATAAACTGGAAAGCCAGTGCCCGGCGGCATCAGCTGATGGTCAATGTATATCAGGACGAGCGTTCGCAGCAGATCTATAATGTGATCGACAAAGGCCGTATCATGCAGCAGGCTTTCAAAGGAATGACCTTGTTGGATTATGCCGTCAATGCTTCACTTGTGCTTTCGTATGTGGCCATACGTAAAGATGATAAAGCGGGGTTGGTGACATTCAACGAGCATTTTGATACTTTCGTCCCGGCTTCCAAGCAGACGGGGCAGATGCAGACTTTGCTCGAAAGCCTTTATGCACAGGAGACCACTTTCGGGGAGACCGACTTCTCCGCCCTGTGCGTGCATCTGGCCAAACATATCGGGAAGCGCAGTTTACTGATACTCTATACCAACTTTAGTAACCTGAACAGCATGAACCGGCAATTGCCCTATCTGCAACAGCTGTCCCGCCAGCATCGTTTGTTGGTGGTGTTCTTCGAAGATGCCGATCTGAAAGCGTATGTTGCCGGAAAACCGGTAGATACCGAGGGGTATTACCGTCATGTCATTGCCGAAAAGTTTGCGTATGAGAAACGCCTTATCGTAAACACGCTGAAACAGCACGGCATCTATTCCGTACTTACTACACCCGATAATTTGTCTGTCGATGTCATCAATAAGTATCTGGAGATGAAGTCGAGACAATTGATCTGATATACAGTTTAAGAGCCTGTTTAAAATTTCCCCTTAGAAGTTTAATCAACTTCTGTTGAGTTTATTTTCGGCTTGTTTCCCTGTTTGCTTTATGATTACATTGGCAATATGTATTACATCTCGATCGTAATGCCCAGAGAATGGAGGAAAAAGACGGCCATTCCAATCAACAACAATCCCAATACGCCATAAACAATTCGGGCACGGGTGCGTCCTATTCGTCTGACAACAACTTGTGCGTTGTGTGCCGTGAAGAACCACTCCCAATTTAGCAATGAAGCAAGGAGGGAGATGGCTCCGGCAAGGGCAAACAGACCCAGAATAAAGTAATGCGGTGCCATCGTCTCTTAAAGAGTGATTTTACGGCTTCCGTCTTCCAGCTCTTCAATGGTTACCTTTACGGCATTGCCAGGAAGAAGCTCTTCCACCAGCTTCGGCCATTCGATGAAGCAGAGAGCACCGCTGTAAAAATAGTCCTCGTATCCCATATCATAGACTTCACTGAGCTTTTTGATCCGGTAAAAGTCGAAGTGGTAAATCAACTCGCCTCCCTTATCGGAGCGGTACTCGTTGACAATGGCGAATGTAGGAGAAGTGATGGCATCCGAAACTCCCAACTCTTCACAAAGTGCCTTTACAAAGGTCGTTTTTCCGGCTCCCATTTTTCCGTAAAAGGCAAAGACCGTGTTGTCGCCCATAGCGGAGATAAACTCCCGTGCGGCTTCGTGTATCCGGTCTAATGATTGAATTTTAATTTCCATAATCTTGTTTACTATAACTATTGGACAATTTACTATTGAACAAATTACTATTGGATTATTTGCTATTGGACAAATTTCTGTTTACTATTCGTTACATCCTATTTTTCTTTCCTATTCTCAAAGCACCCCACCGGGAATCTTCCGTGTCCCTTCTTTCATCTTCTTTTTATTCTTTTCCTTATTTCCCCTT
>CAVCAX010000115.1:0-7547 GCA_963599995.1 Coprobacillus sp. CAG:698 | reverse complement strand
TCATTTCCTCCATCGAGATGCCTCCGTGTTGGAAAGTGTTGGTATAGTAGGATACATAATAATTGAAGTTGTTCGGGTAGGCCAGGAAGTCGCGTCCATAGGCGAAGATGTACTTCGTACTCACATTGGGCGACGGCAGCAGGGCATCTGCCGGACGGTTTATTTCGAATACTTGCTTCGGATTGTACGACATATTGCGCGATAGTTTGTAGCGCAGGTTTGTGTTGATCTCTCCGTTGTTGGCCTGTACTCTGATAGGATTGTCTAC
Organism: Coprobacillus sp. CAG:698; assembly: GCA_963599995.1. Classification (GTDB taxonomy): domain Bacteria; phylum Bacteroidota; class Bacteroidia; order Bacteroidales; family Bacteroidaceae; genus Bacteroides. The sequence continues at coordinate 7,279 of CAVCAX010000115.1, read as the reverse complement.
ACGGATGCTGCCGTGATCGGTGGTGACAACCACCCGTACTTTTCGTGCTGCAAGTTCTTTCAGTAAATCACGCACCGGCGAATGGCGGAACCACGACAGGGTAAGGCTGCGGTAAGCGGCTTCCGTGGAAGCAAGTTCGCGGATCATCTTACTCTCCGTACGGGTGTGGCTCAACATATCGATGAAGTTGAATACCACCACGTTCAGATCATTTTGCATCAGTTTCGGAAGCTGGGCAACAAGGCGCTCACCGGCGGATGCATCGTTTATCTTGTGGTACGAGAAAGTATGCTGGCGGCGATACCTGTCGAAACAGGTCTGTATCAGCGGAGCTTCGTTCAAGTTCTTGCTTTCTTCCTCGTCTTCATCTACCCACAAGTCGGGGAACATGTGTGCTATCTGATCGGGCATGAGTCCGGAGAATATCGCATTGCGCGCATATTGTGTGGCTGTAGGCAAAATACTGAAATAGAGCTGCTCTTCAAAAGTGAAGAGCTCCGACAACTCGTTGGCTACAACACGCCATTGGTCATAGCGGAAATTATCGAGCACAAGGAAGCAGACTTTCTCCCCTTGGTCGAGCAACGGAAAAATGCTGCGCTTCATCAAGTCCGGACTCATTATCGGGGCCTCCTGCGAAACGTTCCCTTTGCGTGTGGGATCCTTTGCTTTCATCCAGTCGAGGTAGTTCCTCTTGATGAATTTGGCAAAGGCGGTGTTGGCCTCTGTCTTTTGCATGGACAGCATTTCGCTCATGGGGCTGTCGCTTGCTTCCAGCTCCAGCTCCCAATAGACGAGGCGGCGATAGAGCTCTACCCAGTCATCGGCAGTCAGAGAGTCATTGATCTGCATGCCTATTTTGCCGAAGTTCTGTTGATAAGCCGTTTGTGCGACTTCCGACACGATGTCACGGCGGTGCAGGTTTTTCTTTAACGACAGGAGTATCTGGTTGGGGTTGACCGGCTTGATCAGATAGTCGGCTATCTTGCTGCCGATTGCCATATCCATAATGTCCTCTTCCTCACTTTTGGTAATCATGACCACAGGCACGGTAGGAGAGATGTCCTTTATCTGTGCCAAGGTTTCGAGCCCGCTGATACCGGGCATATTCTCGTCAAGGAAGATCAGGTCATAGTCCGTTTCACGGCAACGGTCAAGAGCATCTTGTCCGTTACTTACGGTATGCACCTCGTAGCCTTTCGACTCGAGGAAAAGAATGTGCGGGCGGAGAAGGTCTATCTCGTCATCTACCCAAAGTAATCGGTCTTTCTTCATCTTGATATTTACAATTTACAGTTTGCTGTTTGGCTGCGCTTTCATGGTGATACCCGTGTGTGATACACTTTAGTATACATAGAAAGATCCGCCGGTTTCGTCTACTTCTTCACCGTCCTCTCCATCTTCCGTAGCGTCTTCATCTGCCGGCGGCAGGTTCTGCAACGGTTCGTCCAGCGTACTGCCGTCAATGGGCAGCTCTTCGTCCGCACCGATCGGCAACGGGTTGAAAGTGCGTTGATAGAAGGTATCATAATCATCAAAACTATAGAACTGGTTCAATAGTTCATAATTGGCCTGAGAAATAAGGATTGCCCTCATGCCGCTGAGCTTTTCGTTCATGTGCGGATCGGCGTAGAGCTGGCGTTGATAATATTGCGCTTCGTCATAGTTGGCGAAGGAGCTGATGACCAGCCGCCCGATGCCACGGTCGTGAGAGAAGGCGAGGTCGAAGTTCTTCACCATGAATGAGGAGAAGTTGTAACGGGCTACCTCATAAAGAAGCCGGTTCTCATCTACCTTTCCTTCTTCGTACGCAAGGATGAACACGAACGGGGTGTTACGTTCCGGACTGAATTCCGGAATGCTGTCCCTTCCGGCTGTCCGTGTGCTGTCCGAAGCCATGTCGGCACTTCTGCGCGACCATATACTTCCGAAAGAGACACTGCCTTCCGACAGGAGACGTCCTTCCTGAACACCTTTCAGGATATGTGCGGCAAGGTCGGTGATTTCATTTTCCGGATATTGCTGTACCACCTCTTTCAGCTCGTTGAGGAACTGCTTCTGGTCTCCGCTTTGCAGGGAACTCACGGCATGCAGGAACATGAATTTAGGACGGTGTTGCCCCATCGGATATTTCTTTGCGGATAACTCTGCGTTTGCCACTACCCGGTTATAGTCTCCTGCCTGATACTTCTGGTAGGTGTCGGCATAGAGCGAGTCTTCCAGATGTTTTCCGTAAACGGCATTGTGGGCGAAGTCCGGATCGGAGAGTGTCTTGGCATATTTGCTGTCCGGAAAACGCTCGATCAGCTGCTGCTTGTAGAGATTGGCATCCGCCATGCGCTCCATGCGTCCCAACATCAGAAACAGGTTGTAGTATGCTTCATCCATTTGGGCGAAATCGGGAAAATCATGGATCAACCGTCCGAACGACTGTTCCGCCCGTGGGAAATCTTCCAGTTTGTCCTTGTATATCATGCCCATGTTAAACAACCCGTCCGACAATATTTCGTTGGAAGCTGCCATCGCTTCTTCCGTCAAAGGAATCTGCCGCAGGTAAAACAGCGGGTTCTTTTCATCAACAGTTGTTGTGTCAGAAGCCAGTTCCGATTCCGGAGCGGCAGGTCGCTCGCTCTCGCCTTCACCGGGGCTGTTTCCGTTCGGACTGCCGTCATTGCCGATCGAGTCTTTTTCAGCTGTCTGTTCATCGTAATTGACCGGGGCGAACTCGTCCAGAGAGACTACGGTCTTATTGCGTCTTCGCCAGTTGTCTTCCAGTTTGCGGCGCCCCCACAGGCGTTGGAAATCCGCCTTACCCTGTGTCACCGACTGTGAGTTATAGAAATACCAGGAATTGTCTCCGGTAGGGACAGTCGGTTGGGTAGTGGTCGGTCTCTTCGGGGCATTGGCGGCATTTTCGGTTGCAACCGCCTCGCGCATGGCGTCCCGTTCGGCCTCTTTGGCCAATCTTTTCTCCTCCTCTTCTTTCTGGATAACCCGTGCTATCAATGTGTCGATTACCACCATACGGGCAGCGCTGTCCAATGACGCCAGATGCTGCAGGCTGTCCTGCAACTCTACCGCAGTGGCAAAAGGCACCAACTCGTCCAGTACTTCGGAGCGCCTTGTGACCTCATTGTATTCCGGATGTGTCTTGTCCAGCAGTCCGGTGACATCGGCATAGGCCGTTTGTGCTTCGGCATAGCGTCCCATTAGCCAGCAGAGATTGCCCAAGGTGAGTTGCAGTATTCCTTTTTCCACCCCTCCGCGTGTACTCTTTTCTACTCCCAGATGATATTCTTTGATGGCTCGGGCCGTATCTTTGGCCGAAAGGTAGATGTTGCCCAAGGCATAATGGATCTGATCGAGATAATCCTTGTTCTTCTCACTGCGTGCCATCCGGTACAGTTTGTCCGTGGCTTTTTTCACCTGTGCGGGGTTGCTCAGGTCCCCATAGGAAAAACATTCTGTCCGGCGGATATGCGCATTCAGTTCCATCTCATAGGGAGGGCTGAGCTTGATGACTTTTCCGTATGCCTGATATGCTTTGGCGGGGTCCTGCAGTAATTGATACAGCTGTCCCAAAAGATAATATTCGCGGGATTTCTGCCATTTGCTCTTTTCGTTTTTGATGGTGGTGAGCAGGTGCGGAACGGCTTCCCGATAGCGTTGGCTTCCCAACAGATAGTGTCCGTACGTCCTGGAATATGCCGGAGCCAATGTTGTCGGAAGGCTGTCGTTATTCACTTTCTGCAAAACATCTTCCGCATCATAATACCATCCCATCTGCGTGTAACATTGGGCGAGCCAGATACGTGCATCTGCCGTGATTTTGGGCTGTCCGGCGTAGAGCCGTGCGATGTACGAGAAAGTGGCGGCTGCTTCCGGAAAGTCTCCTTTCTGGAATTGCGCTTTTCCCATCAGCATCCAGGCATTGTGCAGGAACGGATTGAATTCACGGCGCGCCAACCATTGCTTGTATTCGGGTGTATAGCGCTTTCCCGGTTTCCGGGGAGGTTTTCGCTTGATAGAGTGCACGGCAATGGCTTTCTGTGACTTTTCAATGGCGCGTTCAAAGTCGCCGCTTCCGGTACCGATTGTCGATTTATTGCCGATGGGGTAGAGTGGCAACATCTCCATGTAGTTGTCTTTATTCCCCTTTTCGATGGCTCTACATCCCGATTTATAGGCCTCGTTCCCGTTGAAGTATACATTGTAACGGGTGGTCATCGCATGATAGAAACGACTTCCTTTCGTGTTCTTTTGGGTTGAACATCCCGTAAACAGCAAGAGGATTAATAATGTGCCAATGCGGGAGTAATGAGCCAATGTGCCGATATGCCAATGTGCCCATACATTCTTATTCCTCATCTTTTTATTACTTTGCATACGGCATAGATTAAGATGGACACGAATATGATAGAGGCCCCGGAGGGTACTTTCCAATGGTAGGATACGAACAGGCCGCCCAGGCATCCCAGAAAACCGATGCCGATGGATAACCATATGATGCGTTTGAAGCTGTAAGTGAACAGGTTGGCTGTCATTTGCGGAATGGTAAGGAGTGAGATGGCCAACACGATGCCTACCATGCGAAGGCAGGAGACGATGGTCAAGGCAATGAACATCATCAGAAGATATTCGAATACTGCTACGGGGATTCCTTGCGAACGGGCGAATTCACGGTCGAACGCCACATAAATAATCGGATGGATATACAGGCTGAAGAATAGGATAAGCAATGCCGCGAGTATGCCGAGCATCAGCAAGTCTCCGGTGGTGATGGTCAATATGTTACCAAATAGATAGGCGGACAGGTCCGGTGCGAATCCCGGTGCGAGGAAGCTGAACATAATACCCAATGCCATTCCTAACGTCCAGAATACGGCAATGGCGGAATCTTCGCGCATGTCTTTCCGCTTGCTCAGCCATTCTACTCCGAAAGCCGATAAAACCGAGAATATGGCAGCCGAAAGGATAGGGGATATCCCGGCAAACAACCCCAGGCCGATACCACCGAAAGAGGCGTGCGTAATGCCTCCGCTGATGAATACCAGTCGGCGTGTCACTATATAAGTACCGATAATGCCGCAGGCTATACTTGCCAGCAGGCTACCCAACAAGGCATGTTGAAAAAAAGTATATTGTAACAGGTCCATTCTGATGCTTAACTTACTAATTATTAATAACGGAGAAAGGGAGCTACTTATTATAATTTCAGGGATGTATTCCTTGTCTCTGGAATGTATTTATCATCTCAAACAGAATGTATTTATTGTTTTAAAGACGTATTTAGCATTTCTAAAAGATGTATTTGCCGCTTCAAGGGTGTATTCTCCGTTCCCCTACGATGAGAAAGACTTCATCTTTTATATCATCGGGCAGGTTGATGCCACGCAGTTGCAGACTCCGTACCCATCCGGCCACATCGCTCTCCTGCATGGTGTAGAATACGTCACGGAACATCTCTGTTTCGTCATCCGTATATGCTTCCGGTGCCCGGCCGATGAACCGGTCCAGCTCTTCGTCATCGTAATACTCTATCTTTTTACTCACGGCAGCCAACAAACTGTCTCTTTCACAGACTTCGTGTTGCCCACAGCATTCTGCGTCTACTTCTTTCACTTCGGGAAAGCTTTCCAACTCTCCGGCATCTATCTTCTTCTGCAGCCGTCTGTTGCGGATGTATCCGGCAAGCATGGCCACAACGGCAAGCAATAACAGGCTTATTAACAATATCCACATATTCCGAAATCCTTAAATTGGAGACAAAGGTACTCATTTATTCACCACGGGTTATATAGATTAACACAGATTATAATCTGGTTTTTGCAGGCAATGACCGGTGGTGAACTCCTGTTGGTCTGAGATTATACAGCTTGCAATCTGATTTTTGTGCAGTTGAATCAGTAGTGTTGCTCTGTGATAATCTCGAAAACAGGATACCGGGATGACACAAATGTCCAGATTGATCGCTGTTATTCTGTGATAATCCTGAAACCTGCCTGTCTTAGATTTTCCCAGTATGACGGATAGGACTTGCTCACCACGTGTGGGTCTGCAATACGCATCTCCGGAAAACGGAAGGCTGCCGGTGCAAAAGCCATTGCCATACGGTGGTCTTCGTAAGTGTTTATCACCGGCTCGGCTTCCGGCTGGCAGCGTTCACCTTCCCAACATAGTATGCTGTCTTGTTCGTCGTGAAGGATATAGCCAAGTTTGCGCAGCTCATTTTCCAGTGCGGCAATGCGGTCTGTCTCTTTTATTTTCAGGCTTTGCAGTCCGGTGAAGCGGAAGGGAATACCTAAGAGGCAACAGGTTACAGCAAATGTCTGTGCCAAGTCGGGGATATCTATGAAGTTCTCGTCCAACCGTTTCGGGAGCGTCCCGTTTTTCTTCAGGAGAACTCCTTTGCGGGTAAATTCGGTTTCTATCCCCAGCCGTGTAAATATCTCCGCGCCACGGCTGTCTCCCTGATAACTGTCGGGAAACAGACCGATAAGTTCGATTTCCGCTTTTTCCGACAGAGTGGCGATCTGATACCAGTAAGAGGCTGCACTCCAGTCGCTTTCTACCGTAAAGGATACCGGTGTATAAGGCTTCGGAGATACTTCGATGCTGTTTTCCGAAAGCCAGGAAGCCTGTCCGCCGAAATCTTTCATCAGTTGCAGCGTCAGGTTGATATAAGGGCGGGAGATGATTTCTCCGCTGAGATGCAAACGGAGTCCGTGCTTCAGTACAGGACCGATCATCAGCAGTGCAGATATATACTGGGAACTGACATTGCCTTGCAGGGTGATTTCACTGCCTGTCAATTCCTTTCCATAAATGCGCAAGGGGGGATAGCCTTCTTTGCCGGCATAATCAATTTGTGCTCCTAATTCGCGAAGAGCATTGACTAATATCTGTATGGGACGTTGCTGCATCCGTTCTGTTCCGGTGAGGGTGTGGACTCCGGGAGTCGTGCTCAGATAGGCTGTGAGAAAGCGCATGGCAGTTCCTGCTGCCATGATGTCTATGGTCTCGTTGTTTTCATTCAAGGCTTTGATCATGACGAGAGTATCGTCACAATCGGACAAGTTGTATGGCGGAGTGGTGCCTTTGGCAAGTGCATTGAGAATCAACGCACGGTTACTGATGCTTTTGGAAGCGGGCAATTGTATGGTAGCCTTTACGGCGGAAGGGGCTGACAGTTTATAACGCATGTTTTTGATACGATGATGATTAACGTGAGTACGATGAATTATAATGTTTTGAATATTTGGCAGATAGCGATATATCG
>CAVCAX010000114.1:0-4041 GCA_963599995.1 Coprobacillus sp. CAG:698 | reverse complement strand
TCTCAAGAGTTACCATTAGTAATTACGGAGCGTGTCAGAAACCAAAACGATTGTTGGGAGATGGAAGTGACGCTTACTGCTTTGGATGATATTTATTTCAATTTCAGCCAGTAACTTTCCACTTCTTTCTGTCATAGTGACTGTCAGTTCTATATGCCCGGTTTCTGGTACAGACAAAACCTTCGGTCACCTCAAGGGGCACCCTCTTTTCATACATCCGATAGCTGGGAAGTTCGTGAGGATCGCCTCAGTACTCCTTTGACGGGAATTTATAATGCAAAAGACGGACAGTTCCTGACGGTGATTCGCAAAGATGATTTCTATCATGATGCTTTGACCACTCACAGTGAGGGGGAAGTAATTCTTTCGGGCAAAACTTCCATTGGATTTACAGGTTTTGTCAATCATAACGGAAAGGCTGCCCTTTCCTTTGGCTTTCCCTATCGCGAAGTTCCTAAAAGTTATGTTCGTAAGTTGACTTTGGCACCAGAGGTCGAAGCATATCAAAAGTTAGGAAAGGGAGAAACAGTGATGCTTACTTGGGAAATCGCACATGGCAGTTCGGATGATTTTTCCGGTTTTGTACAACGTACTTGGGAGTATGGTTATGACATGTACCAACCACAGCCTGTAAGTACGCCTTATTCTTCCGAAAAAATGAAAGAGGTAATGAGTAATTATTTCGTTGAAAGTTTTATCGATGGTCCTGTTCTCTCTTATTATGCAAGTCCCAGAATGCATGTCCTGACATGTGATAATCCCCCTGTGGCCGAAGTAGGATTTGTCGGTCGTGTCTTACTCAATGCCTTCAATGCCTGGGAATACGGCAATGAACACGGTCGGCAGGAGTTGTTGGAAGATTGTAGAAAGATATTCGGTAGTTATCTGGAAAACGGTTTTACACCGGGAGGTTTCTTTCGAGAACGTGTAAGCTTTATCAACGATCCGAAGGGAGAAGACAGGCCGGCCAATAGTATCCGCCGTCAGTCGGAAGCGGTGTATGCAATGTTTCATTATTTGGATTACGAGAGAGCGAATGGTAGGAAACATCCCGAGTGGGAACACAGATTAAGGAATATACTCGATATGTTTTTGAAGATGCAGAATGCCGATGGCAGTTTTCCCCGCAAGTTTAAGGATGATTTCACCATTGCCGATAAAAGTGGCGGAAGTACTCCCTCCGCAACGCTTCCGCTCGTCATGGCTTATAAGTACTTCAAGGATAAACGCTATTTGGAAAGCGCCAAGCGTACAGCTGATTATCTGGAGAAAGAACTGATATCCAAAGCCGATTATTTTTCGTCTACACTTGATGCGAATTGTGAAGATAAGGAGGCTTCTCTCTATGCAGCTACGGCAACTTATTATCTGGCGCTGATTACGAAAGGAGAAGAACGGAAACATTATGCGGATCTTGCGCGTAAAGCTGCTTATTTTGCACTTTCCTGGTATTATGTGTGGGATGTTCCGTTTGCAGCCGGTGAGATGTTGGGAGATCTTGGTTTCAAGACGCGCGGTTGGGGAAATGTTTCGGTCGAGAATAATCATATAGATGTTTTCGTTTTCGAGTTCGGTTCCGTACTCAATTGGCTTGCAAAAGAGTATGATGAGCCCCGTCTCTCTGCATTTTCCAATGTAATCTCCACTTCTATGCGACAATTGCTTCCACATGAAGGACATTTGTGCGGTGTGGCTAAAGTGGGGTATTATCCTGAGGTTGTTCAGCACACAAATTGGGATTATGGTAAAAATGGTAAAGGGTATTATAATAATATTTTTGCTCCCGGTTGGACAGTTGCTTCACTTTGGGAATTGCTTACTCCCGGACGGGCGGAAAAATTCATGAAAGATTGAGAAACCATTTTGAATTTACCGTCTGATAATTTGATGTGGATTTTTCGAACCGGAAAATCACTCGATACATAGGCGAAAGCCAATCAAAAAAGATATTTGTAGAGATTCAAAACAGTTTCTAAAACAGGAATATAGTATGAAAACACATCGTGTATTTATCTTTTGCTTTCTCTTGATATTATACCGTTCCTCTATGTTTGCCGGTCCGGATATGGGACGCTATGCTTTTCGTTCACTCGACATTAATAGCGGATTGTCACAGAATACCGTCGCTGCTATTATTCAAGACCGTTTCGGGTTCATGTGGTTTGGCACAAAAGATGGATTAAACCGTTATGACGGTGTCTCTTTCCAAATATTTATGAAAGAGTCGGGAACGCTCGGTAATAATTTTATAACGTCATTGTACGAAGATTACCTCGGGCAGATATGGATCGGGACGGATGTCGGAGTCTATATTTACTCTCCTTCCGAAGAAAAAGTGGAACGCTTCGTTATACAGAGCAATTTAAATACTACGATTGAACAGACTGTTCATACCATAAAAGGTGATCGTAAAGGAAGGGTTTGGATTGTTTCGGAAAGGCAGGGTATTTTTTGTTACGATACAAACAGAGGCACATTGGAGCATTTACAGACTGATGCAGCTGGAAAAAAACGGTTAAAGAATGCCGGTCAGATTGTGTTTGATCAGGATGACGTGTGTTGGTTGGATATACACGATGGTAATTTGTACAGTTCCAAAGACGGACTTCATACATTGGAACCGGTTTTCTCTTCGGGAACCAAAGCTCCTTTTAAAGGCAAAAGAATCAATAAGTTACTTCCCGGTCCTTACAACTGCCTTTATGTAGGGACTGACGATGGATTGATGGAGGTGAATTTAACTTCCGGGACCTTGTCTTCCCTACTTCCGGGGACTGCTGCTTCCGGGGAGAGACTTTTTGTGAGAGAGATGGTTTTCTATTCCGATGATGTTCTGTGGATAGGTACGGAGTCCGGTATCTATGTATATAATTTACGTACGGGTGAAAAAACTCATTTGCAAAGTATATATGGTGATTCCTATTCTATTTCCGATAATGCGGTCTATGCGATTTGTAAAGACCGTGAGGGAGGGATGTGGGTGGGAACCTGGTTTGGCGGAGTGAATTATTATCCTCGGCAATACACCTATTTTGAGAAGTTTTATCCCCGTTCGGAAACAGACCGGATGGGAAAACGTGTCAGGGAATTTTGCGCAGACCGAAACGGAACTTTATGGATAGGTACAGAAGACAAGGGGTTGTTTCATTTTAATCCGGCGACACGTTCGGTAGAACCTTTTAAAGATCCTTTGATTTATCAGAATATTCATGGACTTTGTCTTGATGATGATAATCTTTGGGTAGGTACCTTTTCGCAAGGTCTAAACAGAATTGATCTGAAAACCAGGAAGGTTAAGCATTATGCCAACCTGCCGAAAAATATTTTTTCTGTTTTCCGGACGACTTCCGGACAATTATATCTGGGAACCCCCTCCGGTTTGATAAGATATGATTCGGAAAAGGATACATTCTCTTCTGTTCCAGAACTATCGGGAGTGTTTGTTTATTACATTACTGAGGATAAACAGGGAAATCTGTGGCTTGCAACTTATGTAAAAGGTGTTTACCGACAGAATATCCGGACGAAGGAATGGGAACATTTTGTGCATGACGAGAATAAACCGCGCAGTCTTCCTTCAAACAAAGCACTTACTGTCTTTGTCGATAGCGAGAATCACGTTTGGGTTACTACCCAAGGAGGAGGATTCTGCCGTTTTGATCCGTCCACCTCCGATTTTACTTGTTATGATTTTGAGAAAGGACTGCCGAGTAATGTCGTTTACCGGATTGAAGAAGACAATAAAGGCTTGTTTTGGATTTCTACCAATAAAGGGCTGCTTTGTTTTAATCCGAAGAAGGAGACCTTCAAAGTATACACACGGGCCAACGGATTGCTGGATAATCAGTTCAATTATCAGTCCAGCTATAAGGATAAGAATGGCAATCTGTATTTCGGGAGTATTAACGGATTTATTTCTTTTGATCCTTCCACTTTTGTTGCCAACGACTATGTGCCGCCCGTTGTTATAACCGACTTTATGCTTTTCAATAAGCGGGTGACGGTGGGAGATGAGGGGTCTCCCTTAAAACAGAGTATCAC
>CAVCAX010000113.1:5213-6497 GCA_963599995.1 Coprobacillus sp. CAG:698 | reverse complement strand
TCGTCAAATCGTAAATATAAAAGATGCGAAATGTAACTTTAATCCTCGACGACGGGAGCCGCTTTCATGGCAAGTCGTTTGGCTATGAGAAGCCGGTGGCAGGTGAAGTAGTATTCAATACCGCCATGACTGGTTATCCGGAGAGCTTGACCGATCCTTCGTATGCCGGTCAGTTGATGACCCTTACTTATCCGTTGGTAGGTAATTATGGAGTACCTCCTTTTACGTTCGAACCCAATGGGTTGCCTACCTTTATGGAAAGTGAAAAAATCCATGCAGAAGCCATTATTGTGAGTGATTATTCGGAGGAATACAGCCACTGGAATGCAGTGGAGAGCCTTGCCGATTGGCTGAAGCGTGAGCAAGTACCCGGAATTACTGGAATAGATACCCGCGAACTGACCAAAGTATTGCGTGAACACGGGGTGATGATGGGAAAAATCGTATTTGATGATGAGCCGCAGAATACTCCGGAAGCGGTTTATGCAGGAGTCAACTATGTGGATAAGGTCAGCTGTAAAGAGGTCATCCGCTACAACCGGGGAGCAGGAAAAAAGAAGGTGGTGCTTGTCGATTGCGGTGTAAAGACCAATATAATCCGTTGTCTGTTGAAGCGTGATGTCGAGGTGATCCGTGTGCCTTGGGATTATGATTTCAATGAACTGGAATTCGATGGATTGTTTATCTCCAATGGTCCGGGCGATCCTGATACCTGCGATGCTGCCGTACAGAATATCCGTAAGGCGATGCAGAATCCGAAACTTCCTATTTTCGGTATCTGTATGGGCAACCAGCTGCTTTCCAAAGCCGGAGGAGCCAAAATCTATAAATTGAAATACGGACATCGCAGCCATAACCAACCGGTACGCATGGTGGGGACGGAACGTTGCTTCATCACCAGTCAGAATCATGGTTATGCAGTGGACAACAATACATTGGGTGCCGATTGGGAACCTTTGTTTATCAATATGAACGATGGGTCGAATGAAGGTATCCGACACAAAACAAATCCCTGGTTTTCTGCACAATTCCATCCCGAAGCTGCCAGTGGACCGACGGATACGGAGTTCTTGTTTGATGAATTTGTAAATCTGCTAAAATAACCGACTATAATGAAAGAACAAAATATAAAGAAAGTATTGCTTCTCGGTTCCGGTGCTTTGAAAATCGGTGAAGCCGGTGAGTTCGATTATTCCGGATCGCAAGCGCTGAAAGCCTTGAAAGAGGAAGGGATAGAAACAATTCTTATCAACCCGAACATTGCCACGGTACAGACCAGTGAAG
>CAVCAX010000113.1:0-5203 GCA_963599995.1 Coprobacillus sp. CAG:698 | reverse complement strand
AGTGAAGGGGTGGCCGATCAGATTTATTTTCTCCCCGTCACTCCTTATTTTGTGGAGAAAGTTATTCAGAAAGAGAAACCGGACGGCATTATGCTCGCTTTCGGCGGACAGACTGCGCTCAACTGTGGGGTGGCTCTTTATAAAGAAGGCACTCTTGAAAAATACAATGTAAAGGTACTGGGTACACCCGTGCAGGCTATCGTTGACACGGAAGACCGGGAACTCTTTGTTGAAAAGCTGAATGAGATTGATGTAAAAACCATAAAGAGCGAAGCCGTCGAGAATATAGAAGATGCCCGTCGTGCCGCTGCCGCTTTAGGTTATCCGGTGATTGTGCGTGCCGCATACGCTCTTGGCGGACTCGGCTCCGGTTTCTGCGACAATGAGGAGGAGCTGACTGTACTCGTAGAAAAGGCTTTTGCTTTCTCTCCGCAGGTGTTGGTAGAAAAATCACTGAGAGGATGGAAAGAGGTGGAATATGAGGTGGTGCGCGACCGGTTCGATAACTGTATCACTGTTTGTAACATGGAGAATTTCGATCCGCTGGGCATTCATACCGGTGAGTCTATCGTTATTGCTCCCTCTCAGACACTGACGAATAAGGACTACCATAAATTGCGCGAGCTTGCCATCCGCATCATACGGCACATCGGTATTGTGGGCGAATGCAACGTGCAGTATGCGTTCGACCCCGAATCGGAGGACTATCGTGTGATCGAGGTGAACGCCCGTCTTTCACGTTCATCGGCACTGGCATCCAAGGCAACAGGGTATCCGTTGGCTTTCGTAGCTGCCAAATTGGGACTCGGCTACGGGTTGTTCGACCTGAAAAACTCTGTAACGAAAACTACCAGTGCTTTCTTCGAACCGGCACTGGACTATGTGGTCTGTAAGATACCCCGTTGGGACTTGGGTAAATTCCATGGCGTCGATAAAGAGCTGGGTTCTTCCATGAAATCGGTAGGTGAGGTGATGGCTATCGGCCGCACTTTTGAAGAAGCTATTCAGAAAGGACTTCGTATGATTGGTCAGGGAATGCACGGATTTGTGGAGAACAAAGAACTTGTCATTGCCGACATCGATAAGGCGTTGCGGGAACCTACGGATAAACGTATTTTTGTTATCTCGAAGGCTTTCCGTGCCGGCTATACCATTGATCAGGTGCATGATCTGACGAAAATAGATAAGTGGTTTCTGCAGAAACTGATGAACATCATGCGTACTTCCGAAGAGTTGCATAGCTGGGGGAATAATCATAAACAGATCACTGAGTTGCCTCTCGAACTGTTGAAGAAAGCCAAACGGCAAGGCTTCTCTGATTTTCAGATAGCCCGCGCCATCGGCTATGAAGGCGATATGGAAGAAGGCATCCTTTATGTCCGCAATTATCGTAAAAGTGTAGGTGTGCTTCCGGTTGTGAAGCAGATCGATACTTTGGCTGCCGAATATCCGGCACAGACCAATTATCTGTATCTTACTTACAGCGGTGTGGCCAATGATGTTACTTATCTGGGCGATCACAAATCAATCGTCGTGTTAGGTTCCGGTGCTTATCGTATCGGTTCTTCCGTTGAATTCGACTGGTGCGGTGTGCAGGCGTTGAACACAATCCGCAAGGAAGGTTGGCGTAGCGTCATGATCAATTATAATCCGGAAACTGTATCTACCGATTACGACATGTGCGATCGTCTTTACTTTGATGAGCTGACCTTTGAGCGTGTGATGGATATTCTTGAACTGGAAAATCCGCATGGAGTCATCGTCTCTACCGGTGGCCAGATCCCGAATAATCTTGCCATGCGGTTGGATGCGCAGAAGGTCAATATACTCGGTACTTCTGCCAAGAGCATCGACAATGCCGAAGACCGTGAGAAGTTTTCTGCCATGCTCGACCGTATCGGGGTGGATCAGCCCCGTTGGCGCGAACTTACTTCGATGGACGATATCAATGAGTTTGTCGATGAAGTAGGTTTCCCGGTACTTGTCCGGCCATCTTATGTGCTAAGTGGAGCGGCGATGAATGTCTGTTCCAACCAGGACGAATTGGAGCGTTTCCTCAAATTGGCGGCCAATGTATCCAAGAAACATCCGGTAGTGGTAAGCCAGTTTATCGAGCATGCCAAAGAGGTGGAGATGGATGCTGTGGCACAAAACGGTGAGATTATCGCTTATGCCATCAGTGAACACATCGAGTTTGCCGGTGTACATTCCGGTGATGCGACCATTCAGTTCCCGCCGCAAAAACTCTACGTAGAAACAGTCCGCCGCATCAAGCGTATCAGCCGTGAGATTGCAAAGGCACTGAATATCTCTGGTCCGTTCAACATCCAGTATCTGGCCCGTGAGAATGACATCAAGGTAATCGAATGTAATCTCCGTGCTTCGCGTAGTTTCCCGTTTGTCAGCAAGGTGCTGAAGATCAACTTTATCGAACTGGCTACCAAGGTAATGCTCGGCCTTCCGGTGGAGAAGCCTTCGAAGAATCTTTTCGAACTCGATTATGTCGGCATCAAAGCATCCCAGTTCTCATTCAACCGTTTGCAGAAAGCCGATCCCGTATTGGGGGTAGACATGGCTTCTACCGGTGAGGTGGGCTGTATCGGAAGCGATACTTCCTGCGCCATTCTGAAAGCGATGCTTTCCGTAGGTTACCGTATTCCGAAGAAGAACATTCTTCTCTCTACCGGTACTCCGAAACAGAAAGTCGATATGCTGGGAGCTGCGCGTATGTTGGTAGATAAGGGCTATAAACTTTTCGCTACCGGAGGAACACATCGTTCGCTTGCGGAAAACGGTATCGAAAGTACGCTTGTTTATTGGCCGAGCGAGACGGGTAAGCATCCGCAGGCTCTTGAGATGCTCCATAATAAGGAGATAGATATGGTGGTCAATATTCCGAAGAATCTTACAGCCGGTGAGCTTGATAACGGATACAAAATCCGTCGTGCAGCTATCGACCTGAATATTCCGTTGATTACCAATGCACGTTTGGCAAGTGCGTTTATCAATGCTTTCTGTACGATGGACATTGAGGATATTGCGATAAAAAGTTGGGCGGAATATAAGTGATAAAATTCTCTTGTTAACAAAATCATCCCTGCTGCAGACTGCTGTGGCAGGGATGATTTGTATTGGCACATTCATATTCAAATCTGGGAATGGGATGTTCTTTATGAATATCGGCGTGGATAGCGGAAGAGGATGGCCGACAACGCCAATGCTCCCATCGTGAAAGGATAATACAGATTCCCGACGATACTGATAGGGGAGATATCGGCCAATCCGGCAGCCATCAGCAGCTGCGCTCCGTAAGGGATGATACCTTGTATAAAACAGGAGAAAGTATCGAGGATACTGGCGACTTTGCGGCGGTCGAGATTGAATTTGCCGGCAATGTCTCTGGCTATCGGTCCGGTAGTGATGATGGCGATTGTGTTGTTGGCAGTACAGAGGTTGGCAATGCTTACCAGGGCGGCAATGCTTAGTTCGGCACCACGTTTGCCGTTGACATGACGTGTGAGCTTTTCAATAATGAAATCGATTCCTCCGTTATAGCGGATTGTTTCGAGCATGCCTCCTGCCAATAGGGTGATAATGATAAGCTCGCCCATCCCGGTGATGCCGCTACCCATTGCGCCAAACCATTCGAATATGCTGAAACTGCCCGTGGCGATTCCGATAATGGCTGTACTGATGATACCGAGAAGAAGAACGATCATTACATTGATACCGGCAATGGCTGTTCCCAATACAATCAGGTAGGGAATAACCTTAAGCCATTCGATTTCCTGCGTTTGTGCCGGAGCGATGACAGATAGTCCTTGAAAGATATAAATTCCCAATACGATGAGTGCGGCAGGGACCACAATCATGGAGTTTACCCGGAACTTGTCGCGCATTACGCAGCCTTGTGTCTTGGTAGAGGCGATGGTGGTGTCGGAGATGAATGACAGATTATCGCCAAAGAAGGAACCGCCTACTACGGTAGCTACCATGAAAGGGAGGTCTACCCCTGTTTTTTGTGCCAATCCGGTAGCAACCGGAGTTAGCGCTACAATGGTTCCTACGCTGGTGCCGATAGAGAGCGATATGAAACAAGAAGCAATAAAGATACCTGCTAAAAGCAGATTCTCCGGAAGTATGTGCAGAGTGAGATTTACAGTTGCGTCAATAGCGCCCATTTGTTTGGCGCTTTGGGCAAAAGCTCCGGCAAGAATAAAAATCCAGACCATGAGCATGATGTTTTTGTTTGAAGCGCCAACGGAGAACTGGTATATCCGTTGATCCAGTTTTAATCCTTTGGTAATGGCAATGGCATAACATGAGGATATTAGAAATGCAACGGTAATAGGCACTTTATAAAAGTCATTGACGATAATCGAAGTGGCTAAATATAAGCATAGAAAAACTAATAGCGGACTAAGTGCCCACCAGCCGGAGGTTCTTTGGGTATTCTTTTCTGTATCCATTCTTTGAGTTGTACTTGTATTCGGAGTGCAAAGATACGAATTAGAAATAGAAATACATGACCGGACTTCATACGAAAAGGCGGAAGTGTCTTTTACAAAATGTCAATATGGTATTTTTATTTTTGCAGAATCCGTTTATTAAAGCAAGAGAGCTTGTTGACGCAAAAAATCTTCTGCATTTCTATATTGGGTGTTCCAAAAGGATATTGATATGGATGATTGGTTATTGCTAAGATAGCCTTTGGGGCATTTTGCTTTCGGTTTGTCTCAAAAATACGTATATGCCATCCTTTATTCTTTTTCAAAACAGTCTGACTTCTATTAGCAGTTAGCGTAAAAAACGGCTTCTATAAGAGAAAACACACCTTCCTCCTAGAGACTCTTATAGTTTCTCGTAGAGGAACAACTCGTTCCTCTACGAGGAACTGAAATTTTCTCCCGGAGAAAACCGGATAAATCGGTTGGAATAAAGTGCATATCTATCCTCTTTTGTGTAAGAATATGCAGAAAGGGTATGTTTTATTCATTCTTTTATGCACTTTTTGCTCTATTTGCTGCTTTTTGAACAAAGTGTATGTTAGTATAAATCGTGATATTTGAAAATTGTGTCACTTTATTGGCGTTTATTGTGTCTTTTGTATGTTTTGGTTCTGTGGGATTCGGTGTGGTTTTATCCCGTATGGTTTCCAATGTAAGTGATAATCATTCGTTAAAAAGTCAGTAGCCGATAGCCG
>CAVCAX010000112.1:0-11335 GCA_963599995.1 Coprobacillus sp. CAG:698 | reverse complement strand
CACATGAAAACACTAACCACTAAAATGGCTTTCTTGTTGCTCTCCTTGTTCTTGATCAGTACAGTAGCAACTGCCGAAAGCATTACTTCTCCTAACGGGTTTTTGAAACTTGATTTTACGGTAAACGCACAAGGCGAACCGGTGTACGGACTTTCCTATAAGAATAAAGAGGTAATCAAACCATCCAAACTCGGATTGGAGTTGAAGAACGATCCCGGACTGATGGACGGGTTTACGTTGGCCGGTGTGAAGACGAGCACTTTCGATGAAACGTGGGAACCGGTTTGGGGAGAAGTGAAATCCATCCGTAATCATTACAATGAGCTGGCTGTGACACTGGATCAGAAAGCACAGAATCGTAATATCGTTATCCGTTTCCGCCTGTACGATGACGGATTGGGATTCCGTTACGAATTCCCATTGCAGGAAAATCTGAATTATTTTGTAATCAAGGAAGAGCATTCGCAGTTTGCCATGACGGGCGATCATACCGCTTTTTGGATTCCCGGTGATTACGATACGCAGGAATATGATTATACAGAATCCAAACTATCGGAGATCCGCGGATTGATGAAAGACGCCGTTACCGGTAATGCCTCACAGACCTCTTTTTCACCGACAGGCGTGCAGACTTCTTTGCAGATGAAAACGGCCGACGGCCTTTACATCAACCTGCACGAAGCCGCTTTGGTGGATTACTCTTGCATGCATTTGAATTTGGACGACAAGAACCTCGTATTCGAATCATGGCTGACTCCTGATGCGGTGGGTGATAAAGGATATATGCAGGCTCCTTGCCAATCTCCGTGGCGTACGGTGATTGTAAGTGACGATGCCCGTGATATTCTTGCTTCCAAATTGACCCTTAATCTGAACGAACCCTGTGCATACGAAGATGTTTCTTGGATTAAACCGGTGAAATACGTAGGCGTATGGTGGGAAATGATTACCGGAAAAAGCAGTTGGGCTTACACGGATGACGTGCCCTCCGTGAAACTGGGCGAAACGGATTATTCAAAAACGAAACCCAACGGTAAGCATGGTGCCAACAACGAAAATGTGAAACGTTATATTGACTTTGCTGCCGAACACGGATTCGACCAAGTATTGGTAGAAGGCTGGAACGAAGGCTGGGAAGATTGGTTCGGTCAGTCAAAAGATTATGTGTTCGATTTTGTCACTCCTTATCCCGATTTTGATGTGAAAATGTTGAATGCTTATGCTGCCGGTAAAGGTGTGAAATTGATGATGCATCATGAGACTTCTGCATCTGTACGTAACTACGAGCGTCATATAGATAAGGCCTACCGGTTTATGGCAGACAATGGTTACAACGCCGTGAAGAGCGGTTATGTAGGTAACATTATCCCACGCGGTGAGCACCATTACGGGCAGTGGATGAACAATCACTATCTTTATGCTGTAACCAAAGCAGCCGATTATAAGATCTGTGTAAATGCCCATGAAGCCGTTCGGCCTACCGGTCTTTGCCGTACTTACCCGAATCTCATCGGCAATGAGTCTGCCCGTGGCACCGAATACGAAGCGTTTGGCGGAAGCAAACCTTTCCATACAACACTGCTTCCTTTCACCCGTCAGATTGGCGGTCCGATGGACTACACTCCGGGAATTTTCGATACGCAACTCTCTTTCCTGACAGGTGAACATAGTTTTGTGCACACTACACTGGTCAAACAGATGGCTCTCTATCTGACGCTGTACAGTCCGCTTCAGATGGCTGCCGATCTTCCTGAAAACTATGAACGCTACATGGATGCTTTCCAGTTTATCAAAGATGTGGCTGTAGACTGGGACGATAGCAAATATCTGGAGGCCGAACCGGGAGATTACATTACCGTAGCCCGTAAATCCAAGGGTACCAATAATTGGTTTGTAGGTGGCATTACCGATGAAAATGCCCGTACGGCAACTTTCACACTCGACTTTCTGGATCCGGATAAACAATACGTAGCCACCCTGTATGCCGATGGGAAAGATGCCGATTATGAGTCCAATCCTACTTCCTACCAGATAAAGAAAGGATTGGTAACCCACAAAACAAAGATTTCTACTAAACTCGCCCGTAGCGGTGGTTTTGCAATGAGCATTATCGAAGCTGCTCCGGCAGATAAAAAGATGAAGAAATTTAAATAATTTACCAATGTGCCAATGTGCCAATTAGCTGCGCGCTCATTTTGCCGGCTGGTTGGCACATTGGCATTAATGTATGGTCACATTATTTAATTTATTGATTAGGCATTTCCACATTATTATTAATTGTCACATTGGCATATTGGTCCATTTCCACATTATTGTTAATTGGCACATTAGCCCATTTTCACATTATTAATTGACACATTGGCATGTTGGCTATTTATTAATTGCCCCATTATTTTCTTTTTCGGTCGGATTCTTTTTTGTACTTTTGCTGCATCTTTTTCAAAACTAACACTAATTAAAAAGAATCTTATATGGGAGGTTTTTTTGGAACAGTCTCACGAACGCCCTGTGTGACCGATTTGTTTTACGGTACAGATTATAATTCGCATTTGGGGACTAAACGGGGCGGTCTTGCAACCTATAGTAAAGAGCAAGGATTTATCCGCTCCATTCACAATCTGGAAAGTTCGTATTTCCGCACCAAGTTTGAATCCGATCTGGATAAATTCAAAGGCAATGCCGGAATCGGTATCATCAGCGACACAGACGCACAACCTATCGTTATCAATTCTCATCTCGGGCGTTTCGCCATTGTCACAGTTGCAAAAATCGTCAATCTTCAAGAATTAGAAGACGAACTACTCACCAAAAACATGCACTTTGCTGAATTAAGTTCCAGCAGCACCAATCAGACAGAGCTCGTCGCTTTACTTATTATTCAGGGAAAAACTTTTGTGGAAGGTATCGAGAATGTGTATAAACACATCAAGGGCTCTTGCTCCATGCTTTTGCTCACAGAAGACGGCATCATTGCCGCCCGTGACCGATGGGGACGTACACCGGTGGTGATTGGCAAAAAAGAGGGAGCGTATGCCGCTACCAGTGAGTCAAGCAGTTTCCCGAATCTGGATTATGAGATAGACAGGTATCTGGGACCGGGTGAAATCGTGCATTTGAGTGCCGAAGGAATCACACAGTTGCGCAAACCCGATGAAGGCATGCAGATATGCTCTTTCCTGTGGGTATACTACGGCTTTCCTACGTCTTGCTATGAAGGACGCAATGTGGAAGAAGTCCGTTTCACCAGTGGTCTGAAGATGGGGCAGAAAGACGAGTCCGAAGTAGATTGCGCATGCGGTATTCCCGACTCGGGAGTTGGCATGGCATTGGGATATGCCGAAGGAAAAGGAGTGCCGTATCACCGGGCCATCTCCAAATACACACCGACTTGGCCGCGTAGCTTTACTCCGAGCAATCAGGAGATGCGCTCGCTCGTGGCAAAGATGAAGCTGATTCCGAACCGTGCCATGCTCAATGGCAAACGCCTGTTGTTCTGTGACGACTCCATTGTGCGCGGAACCCAATTGCGTGATAACGTGAAAGTGCTTTACGATTATGGAGCGAAAGAAGTGCACATGCGCATAGCCTGCCCTCCGTTGATTTATGCCTGTCCTTTTATCGGCTTTACTGCTTCCAAAAGTACGCTTGAACTGATTACCCGGCGTATCATCAAAGAACTCGAGGGGGATGAAAACAAGAATCTTGAGAAATATGCCACTACCGGTTCGCCGGAATACGAGAAAATGGTGAGTGTCATTGCCGAGCGTTTCGGACTTTCTTCATTGAAATTCAATACACTGGAAACGTTGATAGAGGCTATCGGACTACCAAAATGCCAGGTGTGCACCCACTGCTTCGATGGTAGCAGCCACTTTTGATTGACTTTTAGTAATGGAATCTAAGGAAATCACCAAAAAAGAGCCGTGAATTGCTTGTCAATTCACGGCTCTTTTTCTACCTTTACGGCAGTTGTATTGTCAATTGCAAATAATGAACTTTTTAATCGTAAATAATATGACTTTAGTAGAACGTTTTTTGAAGTATGTAAGCTTTGACACTCAATCAAGTGAAGAGACACGGCTTACTCCCAGTACTCCGGGGCAGATGGTCTTTGCCGAATATCTGAAATCAGAATTGGAGTCTTTAGGTTTGGAAGAGATTACATTGGACGAACACGGTTACCTTTTTGCCACTCTTCCGGCAAATACGGACAAAGCTGTTCCTACCATCGGCTTTATTGCCCACATGGATACAAGTCCAGATATGAGTGGAAAAGATGTATCACCCCGCATTGTGGAAAATTATACAGGATCGGACATCGTGCTTAATGCAGAAGAGAAAATCGTGCTCAGTCCGGTGCAGTTTCCCGAGTTGCTGGCTCATAAAGGAGAAGATCTGATTGTAACCGATGGAAAAACTTTATTGGGAGCGGATGATAAGGCAGGTATTGCAGAAATCATCTCTGCTGTGGCTTATCTTAAGGAACATCCGGAAATCAAGCACGGAAAGATCCGTATCGGTTTCAATCCGGATGAAGAGATCGGAGAAGGAGCGCATAAGTTTGATGTAGAGAAATTTGGTTGCGAATGGGCCTATACGATGGATGGCGGTGAAGTAGGGGAGTTGGAATTTGAGAATTTCAATGCCGCTGCCGCTAAGGTCATTTTTAAAGGACGCAACGTACATCCGGGCTATGCCAAACATAAAATGATTAATTCTATTCGTATAGCCAATCAGTTTGTCAGCATGCTGCCGCGTCACGAAACACCGGAACACACCGAGGGATACGAAGGATTCTATCATCTTATCGGTATTCAGGGGGATGTGGAGCAGACAACACTCACTTATATAATACGGGATCATGACCGCTCGAGATTTGAAAGCCGTAAACGGGAGGTCGCTCATCTGGTGAGAAAGATAAATGCCGAATATGGGGAAGATGTTGCCGTACTCGAACTGCGTGACCAGTATTACAACATGCGTGAAAAGATTGAACCTGTAATGCATGTCATCGACACAGCCTTTGCTGCAATGGAAGCTGTCGGAGTGAAACCGAATGTGAAACCGATCCGTGGTGGTACGGACGGGGCACAACTGTCATTCAAGGGACTGCCTTGCCCCAATATCTTTGCAGGTGGGCTGAACTTCCACGGACGCTATGAATTCGTGCCGATCCAGAACATGGAAAAGGCGATGAAGGTGATTGTGAAGATAGCGGAACTTGTTGCCCAAAAAGCGTAATTCATTCATTAACCATAAATCATAATTCATAAATCATGAAAACCACTCCGTTTACCGACAAGCACATAGCTTTGGGTGCTAAAATGCACGAATTTGCCGGTTATAATATGCCCATCGAATATTCAGGTATCATTGACGAACACCTGACTGTTTGCAATGCTGTGGGCGTGTTTGATGTATCCCACATGGGAGAGTTTTGGGTGAAGGGACCCAATGCTTTGGCCTTTCTTCAAAAAGTAACGTCCAATAATGTGGCGGCACTTACTCCGGGAAAAGTACAATATACCTGTTTCCCGAATGAGGATGGGGGAATTGTAGATGATTTGCTGGTGTATCAGTATGATCCGCAGAAATACTTGCTGGTGGTCAATGCTGCTAACATTGAGAAAGACTGGAACTGGTGTGTCGCACATAATACCGAAGGTGCCGAACTTGAAAACTCTTCGGACCGCATCGCACAGTTGGCTGTTCAAGGACCGAAAGCGATTCTTGCCTTGCAGAAGCTGACGGATATCGACCTTTCGGGCATACCTTACTATACGTTCAAGGTCGGGGAGTTTGCCGGTGAGAAAAACGTGATTATCTCCAATACCGGATATACGGGTGCAGGAGGTTTCGAACTGTATTTCTATCCGGAGGCTGCTGACAAGATATGGAATGCCGTTTTTGAGGCGGGTAAGGAATTCGGGATCAAGCCTGTCGGGTTGGGTGCCCGTGATACGCTCCGGCTTGAAATGGGATTTTGCTTGTACGGCAATGATTTGGATGACACCACCTCTCCTATTGAAGCGGGGTTGGGATGGATTACGAAGTTTGTGGATGGAAAGAATTTTACTAACCGCGCGATGCTCGAGAAACAAAAGGCCGAGGGAACCGTACGCAAATTGGTCGGCTTTGAGATGGTCGACCGGGGCATCCCTCGTCATGGATATGAATTGGTCGATGCAGACGGAGCTAAGATAGGGGTTGTAACTTCGGGCACCATGTCGCCTATGCGGAAGATCGGCATCGGAATGGGGTATGTAAGGCCGGAATATAGCAAGTTGGGAACGGAGATTTATATCGATATGCGGGGACGTAAATTGAAAGCGGTGGTGGTGAAACCTCCGTTTAGAAAGTAGGGCGTTCTTCAGTAGAGAGTAAGAACAGTCTTTTAATGTATGCCTCAGGTTAACAAAGTTTAGCCTGAGGCATATTTTTTTTTGACCTTAATCCGGCATCTATTTTGATTTTCGTGTAATTTTGTGCGCGATAAAAATTTAACGGAGATGTCAAACTTACCTACATTGATAGCCGACCTGGCTCTGATTTTACTTTGTGCAGGCGTAATGACGCTGTTGTTTAAGAAAATGAAACAGCCCTTGGTGCTGGGATATGTCGTCGCCGGATTCTTGGCCAGTCCGCACATGCCTTATACGCCCTCGGTGATGGATTCTACCAATATTAAAACGTGGGCCGATATAGGAGTGATCTTTCTTTTGTTCGCATTGGGACTTGAGTTCAGTTTCAAGAAAATAGTGAAGGTAGGAGGTACGGCAGTTATTGCCGCCTGCACCATTATATTTTGCATGATTCTTTTGGGAATAGGAGTGGGGATGAGTTTCGGATGGCAACGGATGGACTGCATCTTCCTGGGAGGTATGATAGCCATGTCTTCTACAACCATCATATACAAGGCGTTTGACGACCTCGGACTGCGTAAGAAGCAATTTACCGGATTGGTATTGAGCATCCTGATATTGGAAGATATTCTTGCTATCGTGCTTATGGTGATGCTTTCTACAATGGCGGTAAGCAATAACTTTGAAGGAACCGAGATGCTCGAGAGTATCGGAAAACTGCTGTTCTTTTTGATCCTTTGGTTTGTGGTCGGCATTTATCTCGTTCCCGAGTTTTTGAAGCGTTGCCGCAAACTGATGAGTGAAGAGACGTTGTTGATCGTATCTCTTGCACTTTGTTTCGGAATGGTAGTGATAGCTGCCAATACCGGATTCTCTGCGGCTTTCGGTGCTTTCATAATGGGCTCTATCCTTGCAGAAACGATAGAAGCCGAATCTATCGACCGATTGGTCAAACCGGTCAAGGACTTGTTCGGCGCCATCTTTTTTGTTTCTGTGGGTATGATGGTAGATCCGGCGATGATTGCAGAATATGCATTGCCTATTCTGGTGATAACAGTGGCTGTCATTGTGGGACAGGCATTGTTCGGTACATTTGGTGTGATATTGGCGGGACAGCCGTTAAAGACAGCAATGCAATGCGGGTTCAGCCTGACGCAAATAGGTGAGTTTGCCTTTATTATCGCATCCTTGGGAGTGTCTCTTCATGTGACAAGTGATTTCCTTTATCCTATTGTAGTGGCGGTTTCGGTCATCACGACCTTTCTTACTCCGTATATGATCCGTCTGGCAGAGCCGGCATCGGATTTTGCCGACCGTCATTTGCCCGAATCCTGGAGGCACTTTCTTGCCCGTTATTCTTCCGGATCGCGGACGGTAAACCATGCAAACCTGTGGAGGAAACTTCTTTTCGACATGGGGCGTATCGTGGTGGTTTATTCCATTGTAAGCATCTCCATTGTGGCGGTTTCATTCCGGTTTGTCGTTCCGCTTTTCCGCGAGAGCCTGCCACACTTCTGGGCTTCGTTGCTGGGAGCTGTGTTCACAATCCTCTGCATATCGCCCTTTCTCCGTGCCATCATGGTCAAGAAAAACCATTCTGTGGAGTTTACGACATTGTGGAATGCCCATCGTGCCAACCGTGCACCGTTGGTTTCAACGGTTGTGCTCCGCATGGTGATTGCCGTGCTGTTTGTGATGTTCGTAATAGCCCGGTTGTTTAAGGCTTCCATCGGGTTGTTGATCGGTGTCGCTATCTTGATTGTAATATTGATGGTACTTTCACGCCGCTTAAAGAAACAATCCATATTGATTGAGCGGAAATTCTTTCAGAATCTTCACTCCCGTGATATGCGGGCTGAATATATGGGTGAGAAGAAACCGGAATATGCAGGCCGTCTGCTTTCGCGTGATATGCACCTGGCGGATTTTGACCTTCCCGGAGAATCTCCCTGGGCAGGGAAGACGTTGCTCGAATTGAATCTTGGCAAGAAGTATGGGATACATGTAGTCTCCATTCTTAGAGGACGGCGGCGGATCAATATCCCCGGAGGAAGTACCCGCTTGTTCCCGATGGACAAGATACAGGTAATCGGCACCGATGAGCAGCTTAACGTATTCGGCGAGGAGATGTCGAAAGGGGCTTGCGTAGACAGTGATGTTTATGAAAAGAGTGAGATGACCTTAAAGCAGTTTATGATCGATTCCGATTCTGCCTTTCTGGGCAAAACCTTGCGCGAATCGGGTATACGTGATAAATATCATTGCCTGATAGCAGGTGTGGAACGTGGAGATGAGATGCTGATGACACCGGATGTCAATGAACCGTTCGAAGAGGGAGACGTGCTGTGGGTAGTCGGTGAAAAGGAGGATGTATACCGGTTAGTAGGTCAAAAGAATTAAAAAAATCGACATGATATGCGGGCAAGATGCTTATCTTTGCCGGCATATCAATCTAAAAAAGAATATATCATGAAAAGCGATCCCAAAGAATGCCTGTATTGCCAGAACAATGAAACGCTGAACAATCTGATGATCGAGATTGCACAGCTTAGTGTATCACGTGTGTTTCTTTTTAAAGAGCAGACCTACCGTGGCCGTTGTCTTGTGGCATACAAAGATCATGTAAATGACCTGAATGAGCTGAGTGATGAAGAACGTAACGCATTTATGGCAGATGTAGTCCGCGTTACCCGTGCGATGGATAAGGCCTTCCATCCTGAAAAAATAAACTATGGCGCTTACTCCGATAAACTTTCTCACCTGCATTTCCATCTGGTCCCCAAATATGTGGACGGTCCTGACTATGGCGGTACCTTCCAAATGAATCCGGGGAAAGTCTATCTGACGGATACGGAGTATCAGGAACTGGTTGAGGTGGTAAAGGAAAAGCTGTAAGGAGCGATGAGGGGTTAGTGATGAGTGGGGGAGTGATCACTCATCACCGGCTACTCTTCCTCTTCATCGAAATCGAAGTCGAATTCGAAATCATCCAAGAATTCGGGAGTGGTGAATTCATCTATGCTCCGTCGGTCTTTTTTGGTGGGACGTCCTGTTCCGCGTGCGCGGTTTACGAATCCGCTTATTTTGCTCATTTCCAATAGTTCGTATTGATCGGGAGTAGTTACGTTCTCCATTACTTCCGGAATAAGTTTGGCGCCCACTCGTTTTTCAATGGCCTGCAATACCTTGAACGAGTAAGTGATGGGCGGTTTCTTCACTTGAATCACGTCACCGGGCTTAATCATGCGTGCGGCTTTTACATAAGAGCCGTTTATGCTGACACGACCTTTCTTGCATGCTTCGGCGGCAATTGTACGGGTCTTGAAAATACGTACGGCCCACATCCATTTATCTATTCTTGCTTCAGGCATGAGATTATCTGTAATTAAATGGTTCGTTACGGGTTTGTTTATTTTTTATTGAATTGGTTCATGGTTATATTGATTCCCGCCAGGCAGAAGCTTTTTATGATTTCACCGGCAGTCCCCAACCGCTCATCCATCGTTTTCCAATCTTCGTCGGTAAAGTGACCGAGTACGTAGTCTATCTGTCCGCCGCGAGGAAAATCATTCCCGATACCGAAGCGGAGACGGGCATAGTTTTGAGTTCCCAAGGTGGCGGCAATATGCTTCAGTCCGTTATGGCCGGCATCGCTACCTTTTCCTTTCAGGCGAAGGGTGCCGAAGGGTAGTGACAGGTCATCTACTACAATCAACACATTCTCTAATGGAATTTTCTCTTCCTGCATCCAGTATCGAACTGCCAATCCGCTCAGGTTCATAAATGTAGATGGCTTGAGAAGCAATAGTTGTTGGCCTTTTATGGAGAAAGATGCCGTAGAGCCGTATCGCCCGCTTGTAAAAGGCGCATTGTTCAGTTTAGCCAAAGCATCCACCACCATAAAACCTATATTATGACGCGTTTCACGATATTCGGGGCCGATGTTGCCCAATCCTACGATGAGATATTTCATAAATAATTAATATGTATTGCAATGAAAAAAGAAACGCAGACTAACACAGACCAAAATCTGTGATAATCTGCGTTCCGAAATATTCTGATAGAAGTATTCCTGTGATTATTTTCCTGCTGTAGCAGCTGCACCTCTTGCGGCACGAGTCAGTTTAACCGCACATACAACAGCTTCTTTTACATTCAACAATTCAAGACCTTCGTAGTTAAGCTCACCAACTTTTACAGTCTTACCAAGACCCAAGTGAGAAACGTTTACAATCAGTTTTTCCGGAATGATGTTATAGAGAGCTCTAACTTTCAGTTTACGCATCTGCAGAACCAGCTTACCACCGGCTTTTACACCTTCAGCCAAACCTTCCAACTGTACCGGAACTTCCATTACGATGGGTTTAGACTCATCGATCTGATAGAAGTCAACGTGCAGGATTGTATCTTTCACCGGATGGAATTGGATATCTTTCAAGATAGCATTTACTTTTTTGCCATCAATAATCAGGTCTACCACATGAATGTGCGGAGTGTAAACCAAGTTACGCAGACCTTCTGCAGGTACTGTAAAGTGGACGTTTTCACCGCCTCCGTAAAGTACACAAGGTACACCGTTGTCTTTACGAATCGCTTTCAAAGCTCTTGCCTGTTCGGAAGAACGTGCTGCAATGGTTCTTGCAGTTCCTTTTACTTCAATTGATTTCATTTTTTAATTTTTTTGTGTTACTCTAAATTAAGTGATTTGAGTGCTTAATTCACCATCACACGATGTGGTGTCCCACACGATGTTGCAAAAAAGCGGTGCAAAAGTACACCTTTTTTCTGAAATATCAAAAAAAACTTATTCAAAATCAATGTCTATCTTTATTTCATCGGTCGGATGCGGCTCTTCTGCAGCGGTTGTTTCTTCTCCGGCAGCCTCTCCTTGCTGGTCGTTGATATATTCTATGGCTTGTGTGAGCCCGTTCATGAATTTCTCGAAATCTTCCTTGTATAAGAAGATTTTATGC
>CAVCAX010000111.1:16730-18016 GCA_963599995.1 Coprobacillus sp. CAG:698 | reverse complement strand
TTCTTCCCATTGTACACCTTTTGAAGCTTCATCGGACATAATCCATTCAATATCCAATGCACCCGGGCCTGTACCCGCCAACCATAATACGCGGACCGACTCAACATCATTGCTGACAGAAATATCGATCGGGAGTTTTTCTGCATCTGTCTGTTCGGGGAAACTTACGGAAGTAATTTGACCCACTCCGTCAAAAACAGGGCGTGCGGTCGTAACTTTTACGTATTTAATTTTACCAATCTTTCCATTGATATCAATGGGGATGGCGTATACGATATATTCAACACCCGGCTGCATATCCTTGCTGGTAAATTCTTTAGTGAACGGTTGGGTATACATTGTGGGGATGTCGGCTCCCAATGTTGCAATGCTGGCATGAATTTCTTCCTCAGTCATTTTGTCGAAATCTTTTCCGGCACTGCTATGGTTTTTACCAATGACGGTGGCAAGTGTCTGACCGACAATCATCCTGCTGCATTGGGCATCTGCCGTAAAGGTTGCTTCGAAACTTCTTATTTCAATCTTATCCTTGGGAATATTTATTTCCACTGCTACATCTCCTGTCAAATCTGCTGCAGGAATGTGGACCGCCTTTTGGTAAAGTTTTGTGTTTCCTTCAGCATCCATGGCATAAACGGCAATAATGTATTCATCGCCTGCTGTCAGGCGTATGCCCTTGCTTGCGTTGATGTCCTTGTCTTGCATAGCATCTCTTACCAGAATCTGTTCGGTGAAAGTAGTGCTGACTTCCGAATAGTTAAACGGCTGTAGTGGGTAATTAGGATCCGGATTGAAGGATTTCTCCGCATCTTCGATAAAGGTCTCATCTTTATAAATAGTCACAAAACCCTCCGGAGTATCGTAACCTTTCAGAACAGCACCAACTACATACTTGGCACACTTGGCGCTCTTCTTTATGATTACATCCATGGAAAAAGCAGAAACATTCTTGATTTCAAACTCTACTAATTCATTCATGATATCGGCATATCTGAAGATGAATTCTTTCGAAACCTCTTGGCTTTTTCCGGATTCATTTTCTGCATAAGCGGTAAGTGTATAATCCAGATCCATACTTATCGGGATTTCCAGATTGCTTTCCTCTTTTCCTGTCACAGTTGTAAACTCACTGGTTGTTCCCCCCTTTTCGACACACTTCCAGTACCAATTTTCGGTCTCTGAAGAAGGTGTGATGGTTACTACGGCTTTGGTGTTGTCGGCGTTGAGAACAGGTTCTCCCACCGTGATAGTCGGTAAAGCCGGTTTTTCGTTGTCTTCCGTGCAGC
>CAVCAX010000111.1:0-16568 GCA_963599995.1 Coprobacillus sp. CAG:698 | reverse complement strand
CGTGAGAGCGGCAAGTGTCAGCATCGGAAGCATTGTTTTAAAAAAATTGTTCATACAATGTTTGATAATTAATTAATAAAAGAGATAATTGGTTAGGAACAGAAAATAGAATGTGAGAAAAATGAAGGGAAAAACGATTATATTTCACTGTTACTGATTGCAAAAGTATGAATTATTAATAAAAAAACGATGAAATGTATTTGTTTTTTTTAAACTTCATGTATATTTGTTGCAATGTATTCAACAAAAATTTTGCATAAGGTGTCTTTTGTAAAATAAAATATTAACAAATTACAGACTGCTTAAATAATGAAAAGAAGATATCTTGTGCGCTTTCTAAAAACGGATTTGTTGCTATCCCCAATTATAAAGTAATTTTTGCAAAATATGCAAACGGAACGTACGTTTAAAAATGTCCCTTCCCGTTTTTAATAAAAAATAAGTTGCTAAAACACGCAAACGGAACGAACGTACGCTTAAAAAATGTCCTTCCCCCGTTAACTGAAAAACGCAATTTTAATCAAATCACAAAAAAAATAGAAATGAGAAAAGCAATTGTCTTGTTTGTGCTTTTTACATTATTCGGCATTCCGTGCGTTTTGGCGCAGAAGGGTTTCCGGGTAACAGGACTAATCTTGTCGGCAGAAGATGACCTGCCGGTAATCGGAGCATCCGTAGTTGAAAAGGGCACTGCAAATGGTGTAGTTACCGATGTGAACGGTAATTATAGTATCACGGTAACCAAGTCACCAGCTACCTTACAGTATTCATACGTTGGTATGAAAACTGTAGAAAGACAGTTCACGGAAACCACTCGTTACAATGTGGTGATGGAACAGAATACCGAAATGGTGGACGAAGTGGTAGTCGTAGCTTACGGTACTCGTAAAAAAGGGACCATCGCCGGTTCGGTGTCTACTGTAAGGTCCGAAAAAATGGAGAATGTGCCTGCTGCAGGATTCGATCAGGCCTTGCAAGGACAAACGCCCGGGCTGTCGGTAATCTCCAATTCGGGAGAACCCAGTAAGGCGGCAGTGTTCCAGATCCGCGGTACTAATTCGATCAATTCGGGTACATCACCGCTGTTCATACTCGATGGCGTATCTATCTCAAGTTCAGACTTCAATACCATAAGTCCGGGTGACATCGAGTCGATCTCCGTGTTGAAGGATGCCGCCTCCACCTCTATATATGGTGCGCGAGCAGCCAATGGGGTAGTGGTAATCACCACGAAACGCGGTCTCTCGATGGACAAGGCCAAAGTGACACTCCGTGCACAATACGGCTTTTCGCAACTGGCATCAAACGGCAAATGGATGATGATGGATACTCCGGAACGCATCCGGTTTGAACAGGAAATAGGTCTTGATACGGGGCAGGAGTATGATTATCTTTCACGTACCAACGTAAATTGGCTGGACGAAATTTTCAACGACCGCGCACCGTTGCAGAATTATGAAATCTCTGTGAACCGTGCTACCGAACGGCTGAATTATTATGTGTCCGGCAGTTTCTTCGATCAGGACGGAATCGCACAAAATTCTGCTTTCCGCCGCTACAGCATGCGTACCAATGCGGAGGTGAAGGCAAGCAACTGGTTGAAGTTGGGTACCAGTACAATGGCTTCCTATGAGGAAGTACAACAGACGGAAGAAGGGAGCATGGCGATTTATACCCCGATAGCCGGATCCCGGTTTATGCTCCCTTATTGGAACCCATACAACAAAGACGGTTCACTGGCTTCAGAGAACAACGGAACCTGGAAAGGAACCGGGCAAAATCCTATCGAGTGGATGGAGAACAATCCGCTCAACCACAAGAAATACAAAGTCTTATCCACTGTCTTTGCAGAGATCACCCCGATCAGGAATCTAAGCATACGTACTCAGTTTGGAGCGGACTATTCGCACTCCACCGCTTTCATGCAGTCGTATCCGAGCTATATCATTAATAACGGACAAGGTTCTGCAGGACGAAATTCTGCGGATGTACTGAAACTGAGCGAGACAACTACCGCCAACTATCGTTGGGCGTTGGATGATGCCCATTCATTCAACTTCATGTTAGGACAAGAGGCGATGGACTACCAGTCCACAGGGTTTAGTATTGTTACGAAAGGGCAGTCCAACGATTTGCTTACCAATGTAAGTTCCGGTACACGCGCCTCCTCTTGGGAGGACTCTACCAGTTCGTATTCTTACCTTTCGTTCTTTTTTCGCGGGGAGTATAATTTCAAAGACCTGTATTATGCCGAAGTAGCCACTCGTGGCGATGCATCTTCACGTTTTGGAAAGAATCATCGTTGGGGGATGTTCTGGTCATTGGGCTTCATGTGGAATATCAAAAACGAATCTTTCCTGAAAGATATCGGATGGCTGACAAACGCACAGATAGCACTTAGTTCGGGAACTTCCGGAAATTCGGAAATACCCTACTACGACCACCTCGCACTTGTGTCCGGAGGGGCCAATTACAACGATGAAGCAGGGATTTATCCCAAGCAGAGTGGCAATGAAGAACTGAGTTGGGAGCAGACCTGGTCGAACAATGTCGGTCTGCGTCTCGGTTTCTTCGACCGCGCCAACCTTGACATTGACTTCTATCACAAGAAGACTACTAACATGCTGATGTATGTGCCCGAATCATACGCTATCACCGGAGAAGGATATCGCTGGAGTAATGTAGGCGCCATGGTGAACCGTGGTGTGGAGATTTCTCTCAACGGTGACGTCATACGTACCAAGAATTTCACATGGAATCTGAATGCCAACATTTCTTATAATAAGAATGAACTGAAAGAACTGTACAATGGTGTGCAGGAGTACGTAAACTCTACCACCGGACTCAAGTTCGTGGTGGGGCATCCCGTGCATGAATTCTTCCTGAACCGTTATGCCGGAGTAAATCCTGCCAATGGCGATGCCTTGTGGTATACCAAGGAAGGGGAACTGACCACCGAGTTCAATGAAAGTGACAAAGTGATGACCGGAAAAACATTCGACTCCCCGTGGGCCGGAGGTTTCGGAACCACCTTTGCCTGGAAAGGGCTTTCACTGTCTGCACAGTTCAGTTGGATGGCAGACCGTTGGGTGATGAACAATGACCGTTTCTTTGAAGAGAGCAACGGACTCTACAGTACCTACAACCAGTCTAAACGATTGCTGTACGACCGTTGGAAGAAGCCGGGCGATGTCACGGATATCCCACGCTACGGAGTGGTGGCACAGCTCGATGACCGTTTCCTTGAGAATACCTCGTTCCTCCGTCTGAAGAACCTGACACTGGCCTATGTGCTTCCGCAACGTGTGTTGAAAAAGACCAATTTCTTCACATCGGCGCGTGTGTATCTGCAAGGACAGAATCTGCTGACCTTTACAGGTTTCACCGGACTCGATCCCGAGATGTCGAGCAATATCTATCGCGCACAGTATCCGGCTTCGCGCCAGTTTACCCTGGGCGTTGAAGTTTCATTCTAACCATATCAAGCAAAAGAAAGATGATTAAGAAATTCCAAATATACATCATGTTGGCCGTTATGGCCCTGTCTGCCGTCTCCTGCCTCGACAAGATGCCTGAAGACGGGATACCTTTCGACAAGTCCCTGCAGACTGTAGCCGATGTAAATCTTGCGGTAATAGGCATATACGATACCTTTAAGAGTAAATATCTCTATTCGGGCAACCTTACCCTGCTGCCCGATATACAGACCGATCTTGTCTATGGCGTGAACGGCAATACCAATGTTTACGGTGACATTTGGCGGTGGGTGGAAATTAAACCAACCAATACCGATATCGAAGGAGTATATGGTACACTGTATGAAGTGATCAACCGTTGTAACTTCCTGCTCGACCGCGTGGACAACGTAAGGAACAAGACGAATGATGACGATGACCTGGATAAACTCGACATGTGTGTAGGAGAGGCCTGCTTTGCACGTGCACTGGCCTATTCGGAACTGGTGAAACTGTTCTGTAAGGCCTATGAGAGCGATGAGGACGCCGAGAACGAGTTGGGAGTCATCCTCACAGAACACTATCTCGGTGACGAGCCGATGAAACGTGCTTCGCTGAAAGCATCCTACCGGTACATCCTCGATGACCTCGATCGGGCTGTAGAGTATCTCAAACTCAAAGACAGTTTCGACCCCGACAAGGACGGCACTCTGTATGATGCCATCTATTTCAATGAATATACGGTATATGCCTTGCGGGCACGTGTTGCTCTCTATATGAAGAAGTGGGAGGAGGCCATCGAGTACTCCACCAAGGTGATCGACAGCGGGTATTATATTCTGTCGAGCTGCACGCA
Source organism: Coprobacillus sp. CAG:698 (assembly GCA_963599995.1). GTDB lineage: Bacteria > Bacteroidota > Bacteroidia > Bacteroidales > Bacteroidaceae > Bacteroides. The sequence goes on along the minus strand of CAVCAX010000111.1, from coordinate 12,257 downwards.
AGCCGCCACATCAACCGCCAGCTATTATAAATATATGTGGACGAATGATTTTTCCACCGAATCTATCTGGAAAGTAGGGTTCACCACCAACTCTTACGGAGGTGCGTTGGGGCAGGTTTTTGCCAACTACGACTACAGTACGCTGCGGCCGGACTACGTGCCTGCCGAATGGGCTGTCAACCTGTATGATACGAACGACCTGCGCGTATCCACTATTTTTCAGAGTTTCACTACCGGGTATAGTCATGGACTTTCATGGCCGCTGCTGATTAAATATTTCGGCAACGAATCGTTTGCAAAATACAACATCCTCCATGTAAACATGCCGAAAGTGCTGCGTCTGTCGGAACAATATCTGATTCGTGCAGAGGCTTATGCACAGCAAGACCAACCCGACTATGGGAAGGCAGGAGCAGATATTTCCAAGTTGCGCATGGCACGCTACTCCTCTTATGGTGGTTCTACGGCCATGAACAAGGAGAATGCAATGGATGTCATTGAGGAAGAACGCGTAAAGGAACTTTATATGGAAGGTTTTCGTCTGCACGACTTGAAACGTTGGCACAAGGGGTTCGAACGTAAACCGCAAAGCCAGTCTCTTTCGAACGGCAGCAGCCTGAAAGTGGAAAAAGACGATCCCCTGTTCGTATGGCCGATCCCCCAGCATGAACTGGATGCACCGGGGTCGGAAATAGAGCCTAATGAAAGTAACAAATAAGCTAAAAGATTTATGATAATGAGAAAAATATTAATCGGATGCATGGCGGTTCTGGCTGCCTTGGCAAGCCTTACCGGATGTGATCAGGACCGGAAGGTGTACAACGGGCGCAATTACCTGATGTTTTCCGACACGCTTTACTACTATGCCGTGCAGGAGAACAACGATAGATTTGAAGTCCCGGTGTCGGCCACCAGAAGCGCCGGATACGATCGTACGTTCGCTGTAGAAGTGATAGATAAGAGCAGTAATGCTGTGGAGGGAAAACATTACAAACTCCTGTCGAACACGGTAACTATCAAGGCGGGTGAGATGACCGCCGGTGTTGAGATAGAAGGGGTATATGGCAATATTGGCATCACTGACTCTCTCGGTTTCGCTCTGCGGCTGATTATTCCGGAGTCTGAACAATGGGACATCTATGGGGTGGAGGCCAAAGTGGTGCTACAGAAGGTGTGTCCGTTCGATATCAATAACTTTACCGGTTACTGCAAGGTCACTTCGTCTTATTTCGCCAACTACTTGCCGAATACGACTCTTCGCCTTATCACTTCCGAACTTGTAGAGGAAGAGGAGAACACGATTGTGTTGCATGGACTCTACTACGAAGGTTATGATACCAAGATAAAGTTCGATAACAAAGACGTACTTGAACCGAGTATCGAGATGGAAGAACATGTCTGCGGAAATACGAGTCAGGCGTTTGGCACAATCTACGGAGACGGTAAGCTGGTGATGTCGCAACCTTCGGGATATCCGGCCTATTTCAATACCTGCCAGAAGTTTGTCTTCCAGTATACCAACTTGCGGGTAGACAACAAAGACGGTTCGCTGTTCGGTGTAGTGGATACTCCAGCCAACCTCATCGAATGGATAAGCGAAGCGGAAGCCGAGAAACTGAAAGAACAAGGATATTAACTATAAAAACATACAATTATGAAAATAAGAAAACTGCAAAGTATGAGTTGGATCATGGTATTGGCCATGATGGCAATAACAGCATTCACCGCATGCTCGGACAGTGATGGTGAAGAAGACACGACGGTTGTTTTTCCCGAACTGAAGACACTCAATTGTGGCGGCAATGAAACAGCCGAAATTTCTTTCGAAACCAATGCGGACTGGGAACTCTCCAGTAACGCCGGATGGTGTAAGTTTCAAAATGGTGAATTCCTTGAGAGTCTGATATACGGGAAGGCCGGTAAACAGACCGTCACAATCAAAGCGTCGAATGACGGACAGAACTATAACGAAGATGCAATAGCAGAAATTACACTGAAGATGAGTGGCCAATCGCAGGTTATCTACAAAGTGACACGTGCTAAAAAGGAGTATGAAAATCTCGTGGTCAGTGATGAAGATGGCAATATATATGATAAGGACCATCCATTGACTATTAAAGGGAACAATGCATTCGGGGCCGTTTATACGGTGCTCAGTGCACGGGTGGAAAGCGGTGTGAGAATCGGTTTCACCAATCCGGAATGGCTGGATTTCACCATCGATGAGGCTACCGGAGCATACAAGTTTACTTTTAACATCGAAAACACAATCGGACTGAACGCTAAGTATGCGATTGCCGGTGGAAAGTATGTCCTGACTTTCGTTACTGAAGATGCGAACACAGCCAAGACCGACAAGGTGCGTAAAGTTGAAATCCCTCTAATTTATGAAGGATTGCAGCGGGATGTCATCAACATCAGCCCTACTTATCAGAATGCGGTGGTTAGTGTGGATGGAAAGGATATTTCGGATGGCGTAACGACCGTTAATCGGATGGAGTCTGTAATTACTGTATACAATGATGAATTTGAGGTCATGATGTTCGAACAACAGGAGCGTGACGGGGTGTATACCTATAATTTCGGCAAGGAAGTGAATTGGCTGCATGCTTCCACCGGTGCAAATGCCGACAAGGATAAACTGACGGTTACCGTTGATCGTAACTTGAATACCGAACAAAGGTCAGCCACCGTCATGGTATTTCCTAAGGCTGTTTATGATGAGATAAAAGGCGATTGGGAGGGGGATCTGATAGATGCCGGTACCGGTGATATCAAAGCGAACTACACCGCAAACATTATGGCTACCCTGACCCAGGAGGCTTGGCGGGAGCAGGGCGAAAGAATCGGATTCAAGGCATTGTTTCTATATGCGTATGATTATGACCAGACGGGCTTTCGAAACATAAAGGATTTCCATGAGGGAGCTTTTGTCAAATTCGAGGATTTAAAGAATTCAGTGAACGTCGAACAATATAATGTTACCGATAATAATGTATGGAAAGCCATTATACCCAGAAGTCTTATCGATGAGCTTGGAGAACTCGGTCCGGGTAAGTTCATATTTGAACTCGTTGATGCGGCGACCGATCAGGAAATACTGGAAAAACAGGCTGACATCAACATATCGTCAGAGAAAATGTCTGGAAAAGCCTGGTCTCAGGATGCGAAAGCAGAAGTGCGCATAGACGGGCTCGGAATCGCTTTTAATGCTCCCGATTCATACAAGAATGACTATCAGTTGGTTGTTATGGGGGAAGGTGACGAGGTGATTGCACTCTGCATTGTCGAGATCGTAGATGACAAAAAGGAATAAGGCTGGTTCTATAACAGAATGCGGACAGCTATCACTGTAACTAACAATACAGAAAAGGAAATAGAAATGGACTCGAAGAAAATTATAAAAGGAAAACTATTTTTTGTTGCACTTGTCGCCATGCTATGCAGTGTGGTGGTAGGCGGATGCTCTGACGATAAGGACGAACTGGAGGGTAAGCAGTATGGATACGTGCAGTTCAAACTATATAAGTCGGCATCCTATACGCAAGAAAATGCAGCTCGGACGGACGTGAAAACTACGCGTGCTACCGAATTGGAGAAACTGAGTGAGGCTCGGAAAGTGGAAATTGAAATGCAATATAACAGCATGAGTATCACACAAACCCTGGTATTAAATGCCTATAATGAGGAAAATGCCGAATACGGAATGAAAAGTGACAAACTGCAATTACTGACGGGTAACTACAGAATTGTAGGCTATAAACTGCTGGATAAACTGGATGAAGTGATTGTCGGCATTTCCGCCGGTTCGGATGAGAACTTCGAAGTCGTTTCGCGCGGATTGACCTTGAAGGATCTTGTCGTGGACTCGCAACCGCGGGGAACGGTAACTTTCAAACTGGTCAAATCGGGACTGAATACACGTGCTGCCGATGGGGAAGAGATCGATTACCTGTTCAGTGATATCAAGATTATTGACGTGACAGTGACTAACACGTTTACGCGTATTCCTACTGTCATCAAGAATTTGAAAGTCACTTATAAGGAAGAGTACGAAGAGCACCCTAACACCGATTATACCGACGACAACAATAGTAACAAGGACAAGTACAAGGATATAGGCACAGCCCGATGTGACTCTGCCGTGTGGCTGCCGGGCGGAACCTATCAGGTGACCTCATACACTATTTACAAGAAAAGCGGTGTGTTGGTAACCCTGCTTGATTCCAGATCGCAACTGGATGGAAATGAAATGTTTACAGTTGAAGACAACCGGCAGACAAAAGATGCTCTTGTGCCTATCCAATTATCTCCGGTTGCAGCATACATCAAAGATTATAAGGCACTGAAAGCTATATGGGAAGCATTGGACGGACAGAACTGGAGCTATCATGGCGAAACAAGTCCGGCCGGTTCAACATGGAATTTCAATAAGGAGATAGACATGTGGGGCGATCAGCCGGGTGTATCTCTGGACAGCAAGGGGCGTGTTATCAGCCTGACTTTTGAAGGCTTCGGGGTAAAGGGCAGAGTGCCCGATGCTATCGGGCAACTGACTGAACTGAAAGTCCTGTCTTTCGGATCGCACAATGAGAAGTTGGGCGGAAGATTGTTTACGACCGGTGGAATTGCTCCGGACATGAGCGATGTGCAAAGGCAGAAGATGCGTATGCACTACAAAGAACTTTTCCTCGATTACGATCCGAGAGAGAATATGTCGGAACTTTTGCAGGACGGAATCAACCGCGATCCGAATTTGCCGGATATCTGGAAGAGCAGCCGTATCACTCAGAAAGACATTCAGATAGGACAGACTACCAATACTATCACCTTTGTGTCGAAGGCTGTGATGAGGCTGAAAAAACTGCAACAGCTTTACATCGCAAATTCCCCGATCAAGGCAGAAAACATTTGTACGGAGTGGGAAAATGCCAATTCCGAATATGCCCGTGAATATGAAGAGGAGAGCAAATCGTGGGGATGGAGGAACTTTACGGATCTGACAGACATCGAGGTTTATAACTGTCCGAATCTGACAAGACTTCCCGAATTTCTGTTCGAACTGCCCGAAATCCAACTGCTGAACATCGCCAACAACCAAGGCATTGACGGATTGAATGGAGCAAAGGACGGTACGGGCGAACAATTGACCGATGACTGGAAGAGATTGGCAGATGCTCCTGTAGGTGCAAAACTCCAGATTCTCTACCTCGGATACAACAACCTCACTGCGTTTCCTCCGTATGAGTCACTGAACAAGATGAGAAAATTGGGATTGCTCGACTGTATCAATAACAAACTGACCGGGACATTGTCGGCATTTGGCAAGGAAGTGGAGTTAACCACTCTGACCCTGAGTTATAATCAGATCGATGACATTCCGGACAACTTCTGCGGGTTTACCGATCAGGTGGAGACGCTGGATCTTTCACATAACCGGATAGAGTATATCCCCAACATTTTTGATGCTGCATCCGTCTATGTGATGAAAACGGTTAACCTCTCTTACAACCGGATTGGCAAAAACGGTCCTAATATTAAAGGTTCGTTGGAAGATTTTAGAGGGATCAACGCCTCTGCGGTTATATTAGCGAACAATCTTATCACTCAGTTTCCTACAGAACTGTTTGCAAAAGGTTCACCCATCTCTACCATCGATTTAAGCAACAACCTGATGAAGGAGGTGCCGGAGAACTCTTTGAAATCCGAGAATGGCAACTATAAAAATACACATCTGTTGAGTGTGATCGACCTGCGGTTCAACAAACTGACGAAACTGTCGGATGACTTCCGTGCGACCACGTTGCCGTACCTGACGAATATTGACCTCGGTTACAACTGTTTCTCCAAATTCCCCACGGCACCGCTCAACAGCAGTAAGCTGCAGGCTATCGGTATCCGTTATCAACGCGATGCAGCCGGCAACCGTATCTTGCGCGAATGGCCTACAGGAATTACCACTTGTCCGAGTCTCATCCAGTTGCAGATCGGTTCGAATGACATCCGGAAGGTGAACGAATCACTGACGGGACAGTTGTATATCGTAGACATCAAGGACAATCCGAACATCAGTATCGACGTGACGAACGTATGCCCTTATATAAAAGCCGGCATGTATAAGCTGATCTATGACAAAACGCAGGACATCCGTGGCTGCGATGCTTTAGACATAAAATGATAAACCAATAAGACTCTATCAATGAAATATTTATATAAGATAATATCGGGAATACTTCTTCTCACGGGCTGTCTGGTAGGTTCGTGCAAAGAAAACGACAATGCAAGCATTCCGGGAGGTGTTGCAGTGGATAAGGAAGAAATAACGATCGGTCCGGAAGGAGGAACAGAAAGAATTGCGGTCTCTTCTTACTCGAACTGGGTGGCAGGTGCATCCAGACCCTGGATTTTCGTTTCACCTGCAAATGGATCCGGTTCGTCGGAATGCATCCTTGCCATTGACTCTACCTTAGAGAATACGGTGCGTACCTCGCAGATTCGTTTCACTCCGGAAGGGCAGGAATCCAAGTTGATTACCGTCACCCAATTCGGTTTCGGAAAACAGATCATCGTAAAGGAACCGGATGTGGAAATCGAAAGCTCGGAGGTTTATAGCAAGCGCTATTTCGATGTGGTCATATCGAGCAATGTGAATTTCCGGATCGACCGGGATCGCATTGATTACTCCTTTGTCGGAGAAGAGTCGATGACCGATGAAGACAAAGCGGAGTTTGAAGCGGATAAGACCGGTTGGCTTACACCGCCGAAGGATTCAGAATTGAATTTGAACCTCGACAGGAAAGCGCGTCCGCGTACTGTCAAAACAAAATTCCGTTGGGAAATGAATACCACTCCGTACATCCGGGTGGCGAAAATCCGTCTTGTTCCGGAGAATCCGGAGGAAGATCAGTTAGTGGACGAAAACGGTAATCCCATTGAGGCGTTTATTCTGACGGTGACTCAAAAGGCGGCTCCGAAGATTGAAGACAACCGTTCGGGAGATTCACTGGCCATCATTACAATCAATGAGAAGATTCAGAGCATGGTGACTTTTGAAGCGAGCGAGAACATGAGAAATTGGGATTATGTAACCTTGTGGGAAGCTACCGATAAGGATGTGCCCGATGGAGCCGTAGGGCGCGTGCGTTCTGTCAAATTCTTCTTGTTCAATCTGCAGGAGGGCGAAACATTGCCCAAAGAAGTACGTTACCTCAAGTATCTGGAATCTTTCGATATTCAGAGTAACTCCAATAGCCAGATGCGCATTGTCTCGTTAGGCGAAGAGATCTGTGAACTGAAATATTTGAAGGAACTGAGCGTGTCTGCCTACGGTATGGACAGGTTGCCCGAGAACTTCGTTAAGTTGGGTGGGAAAGTTGATAAAAGCTATCGGGGACTGGAGAAGCTCGATCTGTCGAGCAACAACTTCGCATCATTGGCTGCCATTACGGAAGTCGTGAATGTGGAGAACTTTCCGGAACTACAATCATTCGGATTGGTAGGTTGCCGCCGGAGTGACTCTTATTCCGATCTGAGCCAAGGACATACTTATAACGGGAGGCCCCTCGGACTGGATATCAACATCAGTTCGGGAGCGGAAAGAACAGCATTCCTGTCATTGCTGACTTGGGACAACCTGAGGAGCCTGCGGCTCTCTTACAATTTTATTGAAGGACAGTTGCCCACAGACGAAGAGATGGAAAGCGCACTCCGGAGCGCTGGAAGACCGGTGCATTATCAGGACAGTGACTTCTCTGATAATGAGGAAGACTATCTGGACAAGCTGGTGGGGGATACCTGTATCTGGCTGAAAACAACCGATAATCCCGTTGCATTTACGCAAACCAACAAGGATGTCTTGTCGGTGACCGGACAAGAGGTGCTGCGTGTCTTGCCGAAAGCCCGCTCGTTCTCCGTCAACTTGAATTTCCTGACGGGTCCGTTGCCCAAATGGATTTTGTTCCACCCGTACTTCATAGAGTGGGATCCCATGACGCTGGTTCTCAACCAGCAGGAGAACGGCAAAAACTCTGCCGGTGATAAAGTCGGGTTTAATAATGTCGATGCGGTGAAGTTCAACTTTGATTATTATTACGGTAAAGAGAAACCGAACGTTGCAACGGTAGCTGGAGTCGCTTATCCGCTGTATTACCACAGATATGTGGCAACAGGCAAATAACCCCCCTGCCGGATACTTATTAATAAGAACAACTTTTAAATAGAAACAATGAAAAAAAAGGTTTTATATGTTGCACTCTTTGCCTTGGCACTGATCGCATGTACGGAGCAGGATATAGCCGAACTTCCGTCTCCCCCCCACAGGGGAAACGGAGATTTGCTTTCCCGGTGATATTAATGCGGGAGAACTGTTGATTAAGTTCAAACCCGAGATGAGCGAGATTCTTGACCGGACACTGACGCGTTCTACCGGACACAGCGGAGCGATGACCCGTTCGGGGATTCCTTCGACCGATGAGGTGTTGGACATTCTGGGCGGATACCATTTTGAACGTATCTTTCCGGTAGATATCAAAAATGAACAACGCACCCGTATAGCCGGCTTGCATTTGTGGTATCAGGTGAAGTTCGACGAACATACAGATTTGCAGGAAGCGGCCAAACGCCTTTCCCGGCTGGGAGAAATTTCCAAGGTTCAGGGAAACAGCCGTATCAAACGTGCTTATGACACGCAAAGTCGCCGGAGTTATGTCAGCAAATCCACTTTACAGCAACGGACTGCTACCCGCAGTGCCGTAGCGTCAGGAGGGTTCTCGGACCCGGGACTGGGTTATCAATGGCATTATATCAATTCCGGTTCCAACCCGTTTGACAAGAAAAACAGTGCAGGTGAAATTGTTGCCGGATCGATAGCCGGATGTGACGTGGGCTGTTATGAAGCCTGGCAGAAGAGTACGGGAGATCCGTCCATTATCGTGGCTGTGCTGGATGACGGGGTCATGTATACCCATCCGGACTTGGAAGACAACATCTGGATCAATGAGTCCGAAAACCTGTTTGCGGGGAAGGATGCAGACGGCAACGGATACAAGGATGATAAATATGGGTACAACTTTGTAAGCAATACCGGAGATATCTCTTGGACAGACGTAAATGATATCGGACACGGAACGCATGTTTCGGGTACGATTGCTGCTATGAACGACGGTAAAGGTGTCTGCGGCATTGCCGGAGGAGACGGAACGAAAAACTCCGGAGTAAAAATCATGATCTGCCAGGTATTTTCCGGTGATAACGGGGTTAGCCTTGACGGTGAGGCCAAAGCCATCAAATATGCCGCCGACAATGGAGCTGTTGTGCTGCAATGTAGCTGGGGATATAACTCTGCAGAAGCGAATGAGGTGGAGGGATATGTACCCGGACCTGCTACTGAGGAGGAGTGGGCGAATACTTATCCGTTAGAGAAAGAGGCGCTGGATTATTTCATCCACAATGCCGGTTCTCCCAATGGGGTGATCGATGGGGGGATTGCCGTTTTTGCAGCGGGTAACGAATATGCCGGAGTTCCCGCATATCCGGGTGCTTACTCCAAATGTGTCACGGTGGGCGCGGTGGCGGCCGATTATACTCCATCGTCCTATAGCAATTATGGGGTGGAAGTGGATGTCTCTGCTCCGGGCGGTGATACCGAATATTACAATCCGACGGGACAAGAGGATAATGAGTTTTGGGACGGAGAAGAGGTATCCGGTTCCATCCTCTCTACCACGATACGGAACGGTGCTCCTGCCTACGGATATATGGACGGTACGTCCATGGCGTGTCCGCATGTTTCCGGTGTTGCCGCACTGGGGTTGTCGTATGCAGTTCAGCAACGGCGTCATTTCAAGGCAAGCCAGTTCATACAATTGCTCAAGGAGTCGGTTAAGCCGCTTGACAGCTGGTATAGCGGAGGGAAAAAGAAAACTTACTACCGGAATCACAATTCACCTGCTTCGGCTCCTACCATTATGGAGTTGTCGAAGTATGTCGGAAAGATGGGGACAGGTGTTGTGGATGCCGGGAGATTGTTGGATGCCATCGAAGGAAACGGCTCGGATATGAAAGTGCCCAACATATATGTGGCGGAAGCTGCTACATCGGTTATCAACCTGGCCTATTATTTCGTAAACGGTGAGAACCTTACTTATTCCTGTACGTCTTCCGATACTGCCATTGCGACGGTTACCGTTGAAAATACGGTGATGCGGGTGGCCGGGGTAACAACCGGTACCGCACAGATCACTGTAAAAGGAAGTGACGGAAGCGGGCAGGTTATTACCGTAACCGTTCGCAACAAAGCCAACGACAACGGGTGGATGTAATTTGACTGTCTTATGAAATCGGTTACTTGGATACAGCTATTCATCTGCTGCATGGCAATAGGGCGGTTGGGGAGTGTTAAGGCTCAGGATATCCGTTCCTCTTTGCATGAAAAGGCGGACTCAACGCTAAATCCGCCGTTGATGAAGCAGGCGGAACAGATCCTGCAGTTCGACAGGACTGTGATGGATGTAGGGATACTGACTGAAGACGATGCCCCGCAGACTTATCATTTCACGGGTACGAATGTCAGCGGAAAGCCTATCCGGATTGTACGCGTGGGAACAAGTTGCGGATGTGTCTCGGCAAGTGTCCGGATCGATGAGATTGCCCCGGGTGAAACACGGATCATTGCCCTCACATACCATCCCGAAAATCATCCCGGGACGATAGACACAAATGCTTTTGTCTACCTGTCTTCTTCGGAAAAAACGCCGGTGGCACGACTTACGCTGATAGGCAGCGTGCGTCCCGGAGCAGACGGATGGGCGCGTTATCCTTATGCGATGGGAAGATTGAGGCTGAAGCAAAACCGGATGGAATTCAACGAAATGGCGGGTGGGAATCTTTTGACAGAACGGATTTTGTGTGGTAACAGTGGAGATAAACCCTTGAAATTGTCGCCCGCTATCATGCCGGATTTTGCAGCTTTCCGTACCGAACCGGAAATCATCCTGCCGGGCAGTGAAGCCGACATTGTAATAACCCTCGATTGGTCGATGATTCCAGAGGGGAGGAGCGGAACGTTTACCTTTCCTGTCATCATTGACGGAGTGGATGCGCGCCCGTCGGATCGGACACTGACTATAAAAGTAAACCGTATTAATCAATAATAAAAACAAGAAATTCGATATGAAGAATCTTTTCAAACTAATGACATTATTAACTTTCTTCTGCTGCTTTACATCGTGTGACGATGACGAAGCGGTAATTCCTGCACTGGAAGTCACTCCGGCCAACCTGAACGGGACATGGAAACTTTCTGAATGGAATGGGAAACCACTGGCGGAAGGAATATACTGCTATGTCATTTTCAATCGCAGGGAACAGACTTTTGAGATGTATCAGAAGTTCGACAGTATGTATGCACGCTACATTACCGGAGATTTCAGCATAAAAGACGACCTTTACTTAGGGGCGGTCATCAGCGGAGTTTATGATTACGGTAACGGCAGCTGGAATAATGAATATATTATAACCGATTTATTATCAAGCGGATCTATGATATGGACGGCAAAGGACAACGAAAACGACATAAACAAATACGTACGCTGTGAAAAAGTGCCCGAAGAGATCGTGGCGGAAGCGAAAGCGGAAAAGAACGGATAAAAAGTTATTCTCTTTTCTTTATTCTGATACTGACCGGTGGGGCTGTCTGACAAGTTCAGGCAGCCTCGCTTCGTTTTAGGATGTAAACGGTTGCTATAGAATAGTTAAATGCTTCTTGAGGACACAAAACATAGGGGCATAGAAGTTTATTAAATTGTCAATGTCGGAGAAATATACCTTATTCTCTATTTGGGAAAAGACGAAGTGCTATAGCCGCTGTGGTAAGGAAAATTGATTACATCCGAATTGAAAAGAAAAGAGCCTCACATCCCTACTTCGAAGGATGTAACTGGCCTGAAAAAAAGATATAACGTCTTTTCAGAAAAGATGTAGCATCCTTCAGAAAAACATATAACATCTTTCAAAAAAACATATAGCGTCTTTCAGAAAAAGATATAGCGTCTTTAAAAAAAAGACATAACATGTTCTGGGAAAGGTGTCGCAGTGTTAACGGAAAACACCTTTTCCTTGATGTTTTTTATCGGTAAAATAGGCACATCGGATGAAGAAGAGCAAAAAAATTTTTATATTTGCTTGGAACAAGGTAAATTTGCAACTTGTCAGAGCCTGTTAAAAATGTTGCTCAATATTGTTTGGAGGGGTATTGGGAG
>CAVCAX010000110.1:7138-12560 GCA_963599995.1 Coprobacillus sp. CAG:698 | reverse complement strand
TGATGACACATGACTCATAATTGTTTCCCATATAATTACCCAGATTATAATACAGTTTAGCCGACATAAACTCTTTCAACACGAGTTTATCCTGAAGAGCAAAAACCATGTCCTGAGCCTCCTGCTTTTTAGAACTTGCCGGATAATATTCAAGGAATGTCTGCAATTGCTGGATGGCCGTATAAGTACCCGACTGATCCAACCGCGCTTCCGGTGTATCCAAGAACAAAGCCTTTCCTGCATGATAACTGGCCAGTTCGGCAAATGTTCCACGCGGATAAGTATTTGTATAAGTTATAAATGTTTGGGCCGCCGTAGAGTAATCTTTCTGATTATAGTAGCTCATACCCAACATATAAAGGGATTCCTCCGCTTTATCCGTACCCTTCAGAATGGTAATCAACTCATTCAGCAATGTAGCCGAACGTCCGTACTGTCCCTTGGCGAAGTAGTTTTTAGCCGCCTCGTACTTGTATTCGTAATCGGTACTTTTCAGCAATTTATTATACTCTCCACACGAGGAAAGCGTAGCAGCTGCAAGCAGAGTTATAATGATATTTTTCTTCATTCTATTTCAAATAATGCGCAAAGTTACAGAATCATGCCGAATTAACCAATTAATCAATGTTTTTTAATATAAAATAGGAGTCGGTAGGTAATCACAGTTTATACAAATCACTCGCTGCCAGCAAATCCACTTTTCTCTCCGTCAATACACGGATACAGTTTTCCATATCGTTGGGACGGATCACAACATTGGCTGTCTGATTGTTGGCAAACGAATACATATATTCAATAAACACCCCTTCATCCGACAGGTATTTCAGCACCTTGGCCAACGCACCGGGTACGTTCGGGCAACTGATTCCTACCACATCGGTCACATTCACTGCAAAATGATTCTCTTTCAAAGCCTTGTAAGCCCTGTCGGGATCGGAGACGATGCCACGCAAAATACCAAAATCAGCATTTTCGGCAATACACAAAGCAGAAAGATTGATATTCTCTTTCGCCAGCACTTCAGTCACTTCCGTCAAGCGGCCCGACTTATTTTCCAAAAAGATAGAAAGTTGTTTTGCTACCATAATATTTGAAGTTACGAATTGCAAATAACCAAGTTACCAGCCACACAAAACACATACACGTTTTATCGCGGCAACCCACCTGCCTGCAATCAGATTAAAGTTTTCTGTTATCAATTACCCTTTTTGCTTTTCCCACGCTGCGTTCAATGCTACGCGGTTCAACCAGTTTCACATTCACACTTAATCCCAACACGCTTTGCAAACGAGAAGAAAGCTTCTTCTTCAATGCGAGCATCCTGTTTATTTCATCCGAATAATAATCTTCACGCACTTCCACTTTCAGCTCCATCGTATCAGTATTGTTCTGGCGATCGATAGTCAACAGATAATGCGGCTCAAATTCCATCATTTCAAGAATAACGGACTCAATCTGTGTGGGGAACACATTTACGCCACGGATAATCAGCATGTCATCACTGCGTCCTAAAATACGGTCCATACGTACCAATGTCCGTCCGCAAGGGCATGTATCGTAATGCAAAGCAGTAAGATCCTTCGTTCGGTAACGCAACAATGGCATTCCCTCTTTGGTAAGATGTGTAAAGACAAGCTCTCCCGTCTGTCCGGGTTCAACAGGCTGCAACGTATGCGGATCGATAATTTCGGGGAAATAATGATCCTCGTTCAAGTGCGTACCATACTGGCATTCACACTCATATCCGACACCCGGGCCGGCTATCTCGCTCAATCCATATATATCATAGGCTTTAATGCCCAGTTTCTCTTCTATCTCACGCCGCATATTCTCCGTCCAAGGCTCGGCTCCGAAAGCACCGGCTTTCAACTTAAACTCTTCGCGGGGCAATCCGGAATCTTTTATGGCATCAGCCAGATAAAGAGCATAAGAGGGCGTACAGCACAACATCGTCGATCCGAAATCATGCATCAATGTTATCTGTTTTTCCGTATTTCCGCTTGACATCGGGATAACAGACGCCCCGATATTCTCAGCACCCGCATGAGCACCAAGACCACCGGTAAAAAGTCCGTAACCGTAAGAGATCTGAAAAATATCCGAGCTATCCGCTCCGTAAGCAGTAAAAGCGCGCGACAAGCATTCTGTCCATGTAGACAAGTCCTTACGGGTATACCCCACGACTGTCGGCTTTCCGGTAGTTCCCGAAGAGGCATGGATACGTACGATCTGACTCATCGGCACGGCACAAAGACCGAACGGATAATTATCACGCAAATCATACTTGGTAGTAAAAGGCAGCTTTGTTATATCGTCGATACTGTTGATGTCGTCAGGAGTAATGCCCAGCTCCTGCATTTTCTTCCGGTAAAAAGGTGTGTTGTGATAAACGTGTTCTACTATTTTCTTGAGCCGTATACTTTGAATCTTGCGAAGGCTCTCCCGGTCCATGCATTCGATACTTTCATTCCAAATCATGACTTTCGCTACATTTTTATTTGTATTATTCTGTTTTTATAATAAACTGTTGCAAAGTAAAGGATTTATTCGAAAAAAAGGCTTGTTTATCTCAACTATTTTTCCGAATATTGCTTTCCTTTTTAAAGACAGAACATGAATTTTGAATTAACATCCGCTTATAAACCCACAGGCGATCAGCCTGAAGCCATTGCACAGCTCACCGAAGGGGTAAGACAAGGACTGCCGGGCCAGACTCTGTTGGGAGTTACAGGTTCCGGAAAGACTTTCACGATTGCCAACGTCATAGCCAATATCAATAAACCCACACTGATATTGAGCCACAACAAGACATTGGCCGCCCAGCTATACAGTGAGTTCAAAGGATTTTTCCCCAACAATGCCGTTGAATACTACGTATCTTATTACGACTATTATCAGCCGGAAGCCTACCTTCCCAGTACCGATACGTACATCGAAAAAGATCTTGCCATCAATGATGAGATAGACAAACTGCGGCTTGCCGCCACTTCCTCTCTGCTCTCGGGGCGTAAAGACGTGATAGTGGTTTCATCCGTCTCTTGCATCTATGGTATGGGAAACCCTTCTGATTTCTACAACAATGTGATTGAAATAGAACGAGGCCGTATGATGGATCGCAACGTCTTTCTGCGCCGCCTCGTAGACAGCCTGTATGTGCGCAACGACCTCGATTTGAACCGCGGTAATTTCCGTGTCAAAGGAGACACGGTGGATATTTACCTGGCCTATTCCGACAATATCCTCCGGGTTACTTTCTGGGGAGACGAAATTGACGGTATCGAGGAAGTGGATCCGATAGCCGGTGTCACCATTGCTCCCTTCGAGGCATACAAGATATACCCCGCCAATCTTTTTATGACCACTAAAGAAGCGACCATACGGGCCATTCACGAAATAGAAGACGACCTTACCAAACAGGTGGCCTATTTTGAATCCATCGGAAAAGAATACGAAGCCAAGCGATTGTATGAACGTGTGACCTATGATATGGAGATGATTCGCGAATTGGGACACTGCTCCGGCATCGAGAATTACTCCCGCTATTTCGACGGACGTGCTGCCGGTACACGTCCTTACTGCCTGTTGGATTTCTTTCCCGACGACTTCCTTATCGTAATAGACGAAAGCCATGTAAGTATTCCACAGATACGCGCCATGTACGGAGGCGACCGCGCACGAAAAATTAACCTGGTAGAATACGGTTTCCGCCTACCCGCAGCGATGGACAACCGTCCGTTGAAGTTCGAAGAATTCGAAGAGATGGCCAAACAGGTAATATACGTAAGCGCCACTCCTGCCGATTACGAGCTCATCCATTCTGAAGGCATCATTGTAGAACAGGTGATACGTCCTACCGGTCTGCTCGATCCGGTTATCGAAGTACGTCCAAGCCTTAACCAAATCGATGATTTGATGGAGGAGATCCAGATACGCATTGAAAAAGAAGAGCGTACGCTCGTCACCACACTGACCAAACGGATGGCAGAAGAGCTGACGGAATACCTGCTGAACAACAATGTGCGCTGTAACTATATCCATAGCGATGTCGATACGCTTGAACGGGTAAAAATCATGGATGACCTGCGTCAGGGAATATATGATGTGCTCATCGGTGTAAATCTGTTGCGTGAAGGGCTGGACCTTCCCGAAGTATCCCTTGTGGCCATTCTCGATGCGGATAAAGAGGGATTCCTTCGTTCCCACCGTTCATTGACACAAACTGCCGGCCGTGCCGCCCGAAATGTAAATGGAAAAGTAATCATGTATGCCGATAAAATAACAGAAAGCATGCAGCTTACCATCGACGAGACCAATCGCCGACGCGAAAAACAATTAGCTTACAATGAAGCACACGGCATCACTCCGCAGCAGATAAAGAAAGCCCGCAATCTCTCCGTATTCGGCGGAAATAATGCAGAAACAGAGGCCATGCTGAAAGAACAACGCGCCTATGTAGAACCGGTAAGTCCCAATGTAGCAGCCGACCCTGTTGTTCAATACATGACCAAAGCACAAATGCAAAAGAGCATCGAACGCACACGGAAGCTCATGCAAGAGGCAGCCAAGAAACTGGAATTCATCGAAGCCGCACAATATCGCGACGAATTGCTGAAGTTAGAGGATCTGATGAAAGAGAAATGGGGATAGATTTCCCAATAGAGTTTAAATTCAGAAACGCAAATCTTAATCAATGTTATAAAACATGTTTTTAACACTGAAAAGTTTGCAGATATCCTCAAAGGCAGTATCTTTGCAATGTGTTTTTCATAGTATTAGATTTAAGGTTAACAAAGGTTGGAGCAAGGCGTTGCTCCTTTTTTTATTTTCAGACGTTTACTTTCACACAGAAGATTGGGGCAAATGCCTTGATATTCTAAAAAAATAATAACCAACAGTCAAGTTTATTTCCATGGAACAACAAATTCAACTCAACGACCACAACAAGCAAGAATACCCACCTATGCATACAGTAGAACATATTCTGAATGCTACCATGGTGAAAACTTTCGGTTGCCCGCGTTCACGCAATGCCCATATCGAAAGAAAGAAAAGCAAATGTGATTACGAATTGGCAAATTGCCCGAGTGAAGAACAGATACAGGCCATCGAAGACAAGATAAATGAAGTGATCCGTCAACATCTGCCTGTAACTATCGAGTTCATGCCCAAACAAGAAGCCAAAGATATTGTCGACCTCAGTAAACTGCCGGAAGATGCAAGCGAAACATTACGGATCGTCCGTATCGGAGACTATGACACCTGTGCATGTATCGGACTGCATGTGGAAAACACATCCGAAATAGGTACTTTCAAAATTATCAGTCATGATTATGACGAAGAGCGGAAAGTATTACGCATGCGTTTTAAACTTATAGGGTGACAACAAAGTGTCAAAGTTCCACCCACATTTCACTAAATAGAC
>CAVCAX010000110.1:0-7128 GCA_963599995.1 Coprobacillus sp. CAG:698 | reverse complement strand
ATAGACAAAACAAAAGTACAATATGGCATAAATAATGAAATTTTGGCATCTATTTTATGACAAATAGTCAAACATCGGCATAAAAACGGCTTGGCACACGTTTTGCACTATCCATAGCGAACGACGGTTCCGGAAACGGAACGGGAGTTACAAATAAATTGAATGTTTAACTTAAAGATAGGAGACTAAAATTATGATGCCTGTTAGAAGAACTCAGAACTGGTTACCAAGTATCTTTAATGATTTCTTTGATAACGAATGGATGGTAAAAGCAAATGCTACTGCACCTGCCATTAATGTGATTGAATCAGAAAAAGACTATAAAGTCGAAGTAGCTGCTCCGGGCATGACAAAGGACGATTTTAACATCCGTATCGACGAAGATAATAACCTTGTCATCTCCATGGAGAAGAAAGCAGAAAACAAGGACGAAAAGAAAGACGGTCGTTATTTGCGCCGTGAATTCTCATACACCAAGTTCCAGCAAACCATGATTCTGCCGGACAATGTAGACAAGGAAAAGATTTCTGCCCAAGTTGAAAACGGTGTTTTAGCTATCGACCTTCCCAAGCTCAGCGAAGAGGATGTCAAAAAACCGCAGAGAACAATCGAGATCAAATAAAGACCGAAATCAAAAGCTATTGAGATCAAGATATATTGAGATCGACAGCAATTGAAATCAAATAGAATGTTCTAAAGACAAGAGTCATCTTACTAATGATTCTGTCTAAGCGGACAAAAAATAAAAAGGGAGTTTTATTACTCCCTTTTTTTATTGTCACACCACCCATATCACAGATAACAGAAAGACATGCCCCAAATAGGTAAACGAAAAACATCTGCGATATGGGTATTTTTTATCCCTCAACCTTCTTGAAGCTCCTTACGGCCCAAATATTCAACACCAATGCAAAGAGCAGTAACGCACCCAACTGCGGCAACAGATCGGCCATGCCACTACCTTTCAGATAGACCATCCGCATCACCTGCATCAGGTATTTCAATGGGTTGAATACGGTAATCACTTGTGCCCACCCGGGCATACTGCTGATGGGGGTAAACAAACCACTCATTAAAATAAGAATCAACATGCAAAACCACATAACGAACATGGACTGCTGCATAGTGGCAGAATGATTGGATATGACCAACCCCAGCCCCGACATAGACAATACAAACAGAACCGCAAAGAAATAGATTATCAAGAAATGGCCTACCGGAACAATGCCGTAAAGTGCCCATGCCAAAATAAAGCAAATGGTAAGAACAATAAAACCAATCAGCCAATACGGAAGCAACTTTGCCAGAATAAAAGTAAATTTACTGACCGGAGTGACATTTATCTGCTCAATGGTTCCAACCTCCTTCTCACCCACAATATTGAGAGCCGGCAAAAAACCACAGATCAAAGTAAGCAGCATTACCATAAGTGCCGGTACCATAAAAAGCTTATAGTTCAGATTCGGGTTATACAAATTAAGAGTCGACAGCCGGCAATCGACCGTAAAAGATGCCGGAATGTCAGTTGTGGCTGCCTCGGAAGCATAATCACGAACGATATTAGAGAGATAAGTACTCCCCAATCCACCTTTCGTACCGTTAACCGCATTAGCAGCAATCAATACATGGGCAGCGTTTCCTCCGATACAATCCCGTTCAAAATAACGTGGTATTTCGAGAATGACATCAGCATCCCCCGCCTCCACATTTCTCAATGCCTCGTCATAAGAATCCGGAAGGGCCGTAAGGCGAAAGTAAGTAGAAGCGGCAATCTTGTCGACCAACCGGTGCGAAAGGACCGAATGGTCATTATCCACAATATTGAGAGAAACATTCCGTACTTCAAGATTCATCGCCCAAGGCATAAAAATCATGATCATGCAAGGGAAAAGCAAGATAAGACGCGGAAGAAACGAATTACGAATCAACTGCTTGAATTCTTTTTCAATAAGAAACTTAATCATAGTAAATAATGCGCCAATATGCCAATGGGACAATGTGCCAATCGGCTGGCGCTTTTTAACGGGTTAATTATGTTTATTCTCTCTAACTGGTACATGTATATATCGACCATTGTTTCATTCAATTGGTATATTGGTACATTGGCACATTATCTAATTGGCACATTGTCGCATTATTCAATCGGTACATCGGCATATTGACACATTGCCACATTATTTATTCATTCCAACCTGTTTTTAAACTTCTTGAAGCTAATCGTAATCAATACTATCGCCATAAATGCCAGAATAAGAATCTCTTTCACTACATGCACAACATCCACCCCCTCGATCATCAGTTTACGTACAGCCTGAATATACCAGCGGGCCGGCAATACATCGGATACCATCTGCAATACGAGCGGCATGCTTTCTATGGGGAAAATCATACCGGAAAGTATCATGGTAGGCATCATCAGAATCAGTCCGGAAGCCAGCATGGCGGCTACCTGTGTCCGTGTCACCGAAGAGATAAGCAACCCCAATGCCAACGACACGAATATAAACAACAACGATACGAAAATCAACCAGAACAGGCTGCCCGCCACAGGCACATGCAGCACATAAACCGACAAGAGCAGGATCGTAACCAGATTAATGAATGACAACACAAAGTAGGGTACTGCTTTGGACAGTATCACAAACAGCGGCCGGACAGGCGAAACCAATAGGATTTCCATCGTTCCGGTCTCCTTCTCACGAACAATGGATATAGAGGTCATCATTGCACAAATCAGCATCAGGATAAGTCCCATGACACCCGGAACAAAATTATAAGTACTCTTCATCTGCGGATTATAAAGCAACTTGACATCCGGCACGATCGTAGGAGCAGCAATGCCGGCAGACATCATCTCCTGTTGCACGGTAGCGATAATCCCCGTAGCATAATTCACCTGCGTTGTTGCCATGTTAGGGTCAGTGGCATCGGTGATAAGCTGTATTTCGGCATCACCGGCATAAAGCCTGTCGATGAACCGGGTGCCGAATACAATGGCAAGATCAGTATCCCCCTCCCTGAACGCCGTTTCCACTTCCTGCGGAGAATGAAGCAACCGGTTCACCGTAAAGTATTCACTGGCATCGATCCGGTCGATGATACGACGCGTCATCACGTCATTGTTCGGGTCGAGTACGGCAACACGCACATTCTTCACTTCGGTAGATATGGCAAAACCAAAGAGAATGATCTGAACGACAGGCATCCCCAAAAGAATCAGCATAGTCCGCCGGTCACGGAAAATATGAAAAAATTCTTTTCTTACAAAAGCTATAAACTGTTTCATCTCCTCAATCTGCTTTACGAACTGCCTTGCGGGCCAGTTGCTGAAATACATCATCCATCGTCCCGGCATGAAACTGTTCTTTCAGCCGAAGAGGTGTGTCGAGCGCCTCGATACGCCCGTCCACCATGATAGAAACACGGTTGCAATACTCTGCCTCATCCATATAATGAGTGGTGACAAAAACGGTAATTCCCCGGTCGGCAGCCTGATAGATAAGCTCCCAAAACTGACGGCGCGTAGCGGGATCGACTCCTCCGGTAGGCTCGTCCAAAAAGACAATCTTCGGTTCATGAAAGATGGAAACGGAAAAGGCAAGTTTCTGTTTCCAACCCAGAGGAAGGCTGCGGACCAGCGTATCACGTTCGTCACTAAAGCCGAGACGTGCCAGAAGTTCATCCGTTTTCACGGCAATCTCCTTCTCTTCCATGCCATAGATACCGGCAAACAGACGAATGTTTTCCCACACCTTGAGATCCTCATACAGAGAAAATTTCTGGCTCATATAGCCGATATTCTTCTTCACCTCCTCCGAATGGGTAGATATATCGAATCCTGCCACCACTCCCCGTCCGGAAGTCGGCTTGCTCAATCCGCAGAGCATACGCATTGCAGTAGTCTTGCCGGCACCGTTGGCACCGAGAAAGCCAAAGATTTCGCCACGGTTCACTTTGAATGAGATATGATCCACGGCGGTAAAGTCTCCAAACCGTTTACAGAGATTATCCACTTCAATGGCATAGCCACTACCGTGATGTGCCTCTTCCCGTGCCAGTCCCGGCGGACACAGGATAGCGGCAAACCGGTGCAGAATCTGTTCCGGGGTATCAATACCATGTATCCGCCCTTCATGGATAAAAGCGATACGGTCGCATTGCCGCGCCTCATCCATGATGGGAGTAGAAGCGATAATGGTGATTCCCTGCTCTTTGAGCCGGCGGAGCATCTCCCAAAATTCCTTACGGGAAACAGGGTCTACCCCGGTAGTCGGTTCATCAAGGAACAGGATGTCCGGTTTATGAATCAAAGCACAGCTCAAAGCCAGTTTCTGCTTCATTCCTCCCGACAATGCCCCAGCCCTACGTTTCCTGAAAGGCTCTATCTGCCGGTAAATATCCTTCACCAAATCATAATTCTTCTCTATGGTCGTATGAAAAACCGTTGCAAAGAAGTTCAGGTTCTCTTCCACCGTCAGGTCTTTATACAAAGAGAACCGTCCGGGCATATATCCCACCCTGTGCCTGATTTCCTTGTATTCCTTCACCACATCCAGTCCTCCTACGGTAGCCGTACCGCTGTCGGCGAGCAATAACGTAGTCAGGATACGGAAAAGCGTACTCTTACCAGCCCCATCCGGTCCGATAAGTCCGAACAGCTCACCACGCTTCACCGAGAAAGAGACATCCTGCAAAGCCTCCACTGCCCCATACCGTTTACTGACCCCGTCTACCACCACTTCCAACTTCTCTTCTTCCTTCATCTTTCTCCCTTCTCAAACACGATTCCCCCATACATTCCTATTTTCAGGTACCCGTCATTTTTCACGGCTACCTTTACGGCATATACCAGATTGGCGCGCTCGTCTTTCGTAAGAATCGTCTTCGGAGTAAATTCCGAGCGGTCGGATATCCAGGTCACAACCCCCGGATACTCTTTCCTTACATCATTTCCATAATCGGAATATACCGTAACCTGCTGCCCCAACTTCACTTGCGACAGTTGTTCGGAAGTGATGTACACACGAATATACATCTGCTCCATATCCGCCACTTTAAACAGCGGTTTCCCCATCGCTGCCAGTTCACCGGCTTCCACATATTTGGCGAGTACCGTACCGGCGATGGGAGATGTAATGTGACATTTCATCAGTTGATCTTCCACCTGTGCCACCTGAACACCTACCGAAGAGCTCTGCCAGGTAAGGCTTTCGCGGCTGTTGCGCAAAGTAGAGCCCTGTGCTACGAGCTGTTTCTGCAATACTTCCAGATGAGCCCGGGCATCATCCAGTTGTTTCTGATTGGCAGCACCGGCTTTCAGCAGATTCTCCACACGGCGTTTCTCGCGCTCGGCGGTAGCAATCTCTTCCTTCAGTGCGGCAACCTGCTTCAATACATCGGGACGTTGGCCCTCAACAGATTTCACACTGGCTTCCAACTGTTTTTTTCTTAAGTAGAGCTGAACGGTATCTACCACCCCCACCTGCTGTCCGGCTTTCAGAACCGTTCCTTCCTCTACATCCAAATAAAGCAATTTTCCGGATACCTCGGAAGAGACCAGTACTTCGGTCGTTTCAAACGTGCCGGTCGCATCATAATCGGGCATGCCACTTCCGCATGCAGCCATTACCCAAAGTAAGGAAAAGGTTCCTATCAGTTTCATTGACTTCATATAAAGCATATTTTAATTGTTTCCATTATTATCGGTTCTCTCAGAGCGCCCGTATACCACTCTCCGCTAAATCTCACTCCCCATTCACTGTAAATTTCAGTTTCCAGATATTCATCAATAACTGCACCTCGTGCAACGCTTTCGTTTGCCGGGCCATATTCTCAGAAGTGATTTCACGGAGCATATCGGTAACGGTAAGGGTACCGTTCGCCACCTTCGCTTCGGCAGCCAGGCGAATATTGGTGCGCAGACGGATTATTTCCTCATCATCCTGCATCTGTTTCCGCATTGAAATAATGTCGCTGTTCTGTTGCGTAGCCTGCAGGCGGGTATTGAAAAGAAACACATCCCGGTTTGTCTGCAACTGTTGCCGATTGACGGCTATCACCTTTTTGTCATTCCGCAGTGTATACAGGCTTCCGAAATTCCACGACAGCCGTACCCCTGCTATATAGAAAGGTACAAACTCATCCTTCAACATATTCAGCCCCGGATTGCCGTATGCTCCTTGCACAAACACTCCCAAACGGGGAAGATGCCGCACCTTCAGAGCCTCCTCCTGTATCCCGAGCTGATTGTTCTGTGCATCGAACCACATCAACTCCGGTCGCCGGATTTCATTCAGCGGTGAGAATTCACCACCCGACGGCTTTATCAGTTTCGTATCTTCCGCCAACTCCTCGCCTGTCAGTAAAGAGAGCATTTTCAGATACGCCTGTCGCAATGAGGTAAGTTCAATCCGTTTCTGACGGGCATTAAGCTGTTCCACCTTCACAGCATCCAGATCGGACTGACTGGCTATTCCGTTTTCCATATAAGCTCTGATTTTCAGGTAGCTGCGTTCCAAATCCTCCTGTAACAGGCGGTTCTGTATCAACTGTTCGTCCAATGACAGAATCCCGAAAAAGATCTGATCCACCCGTTCGTTCAGAGCATACATATCAACGTTCAGCTTTTCCCGTTCCACATCAGAAGATGCGAGCACCATCTCCTTTTTCGAATGTATCTCTCCTCCATCCCAAATGTTCTGTTTCAGCTCCAGCATCACCTGATACTGATCTTTCGGCAGTCCTTTAATGTCTATCCCCGGAATTTTCACTGGAAGTTCTGTTGCATCGCTTTGATAACTTGCTTTGGCGGAAAGGGAAAACTGTGGCAGATTCCCTTTCGAAGCATTATTCAGGTTATACTCTTTTGTCTTTTCAATCAGGCTGTACTGTCTCACCAACGGATAGTTATCCTGTGTTTTCCGCCGGCACTCTTCCAAAGTTATCTGCCCGTACATCCATGACGTTACCACCAGGAAAGACCATAAAAGAATCATTCGTTTCATACTCTTTTTCTCTATTAATTTCTTTCCGGCAAAGATAGGGAAATAGAGTATGCAATCAGGTTCCAATTGTTTGCAATGATGTTCCATTAGTTCGATTATTCATAACAACATGCAAACAAAACAC
>CAVCAX010000109.1:0-2761 GCA_963599995.1 Coprobacillus sp. CAG:698 | reverse complement strand
ATATAAAGTGCTTCACTAACTCCCATCAAAGCGCGTAACCAATATACCTGACTGAACGTTTCGGCATATCCCATGCCAAAAGTGACAGCAGACCATACGAAAAGACTCCCTACAATTAACCACTTCCTATTCAGCCTGTCGGCAATCATTCCGGCAACCGGGCTCATAAAACCGTATATCCAAAGAAACACAGCCATCAGACGACCGAAATTGGTAGCAGATTGCAGTTCCGAAATATCTATCTGCATTGCATCTTTCATCGTCGAAAGCATCTGACGATCCATGTAATTGAGTAATGCCACACCCCAAAGAAGAGCAACAACGATCCAAGGGTAAATTTTTGAGTTTTTCATGATCAGCAGTTTTTGTTTTAGTTATTATCGTATGTGATCCGCTACTTCTTTCAAAGTTTTAGCACATTGATTTTCACTAACTTATTACGACAAGAACTATTAAATTATAAAAGTATGTATTAAATGGATTGCCCAATATGCATTTTTAGAATACAAGAGTATACACTTTACTACCAAAGTACACACTTTTATAAAGAACGGATCTGTTCTTTAACATCCTCATTCATCCTGTTAAAGATGAGTACCATTCTAACTGCAAACTATTTATATGGCTGAAATATATTTGTTCTTAAGGCAATAATTCCCGACAAAGTACATATCCTTTCGTCAACATCCTGGGAATGTGGAAAGGCCCTTTGAATAGGTTACCTTTTGCCGGTTGTGAGACTGTTCCGTCGCGATGAAGGTATCCGTACCACTCTCCAAATTCACGATCCGGAAAATGAGTATATGTCCAGTCACTGATTTGCCGGTGCATAACGAGATACTTTTCATCTTTTGTAGCCTGGTAAGCATAGAGTGTAGCAATAATAGCCTCGGTCTGTGGCCACCAGAATTTCATGTCATGCGCATAATCCTGTGGGGGCAGGTTACGACAGTCGCGGAAGTTGATGATACCTCCATATTCCTTGTCCCACCCCCACTCCCACGACCAGTCGAGGATAGTAAGCGCCATATCGGTCAGTTGTTTATCCCAATTACGATATTTGGCTTCTTCAAGAATAAACCAGGCGGTTTCAATGCAATGCCCCGGATTGATGATACGCCCATTAATCGTGTCGATGAACTCCCCATTGGGTCCAACCGTCTCTAATAATGCGTTGAATTCCGGATGTATAAAATCTTTCTGCAACAATGCAATCGAATCGTCTATCTGCTTATCAAGCACCGGATCGGCAATGGCAGCACGGATGCGTGAAGCTGTATTTATAAGAATCATGACGATGGAATGCCCTTTCGACTGCACTGTATTCCAATACTTAGATTCCAGTACACCGGGAGTCGTGAGAAAATGCTGAATATCCTTAAACAGCCTCAAAGCTTTTTCTGCATATTCCCTCTCACCGGAAGCGATGGCATATTCTGACATAGCGATGGCAGCGAAAGTTTCAGAAAACACATAGCGACGCTTACGTATGGGCTCTCCGGAAGCCGTTACTTCAAAAAACATACGCCCATCCGTATCAAAACAGTGCTGCTCTATAAAGTCGATCGTACTTTTTGCTGCAGCCAGCCACTCCGGATTCTGCCCGATATGGTTATAAGCATAGCTGCATATAAACGCAAAACGTCCTTGAAACCAAACTGATTTGGTCGTATCGATCAAAGAGCCGTCACGATCCAAACAGGTATAAACACCACCGTTCCGAAGATCCACCCCATGCTTCAACCAAAAGGGCATTATATTCCCCGACAGATCCTCCCGATAAGAGACCGACCATTTCTGTAGATATTCGGTTACATTCATAGCATAAAAGAATTAAAACTTATTACAGCGATCAAAAAAATGAATAGCTTCCAATTCTGCTTTCATACGGGCTTCCTCCTCATCGGTCATGTTCTGGAATGGAGTACGATTCTTGCCCAAATCCAAGCCAATCAGTTTCATGATGCGTTTGCCACCTACGATATTGCCTCTAAAATGACAGATTACATTAATCACTTCCTGAGAAAAGTTCTGAAGTTCGCGTGCCTTCTCTAAATCACCGGCATCCCATGCATCGATAATACCAACCAGATTGCAGCCATTGTAATTGGTAGTACCCCCAATTCCGCCCCGGGCACCTCCCATTGCCAGACAAGGAAGAATCGTTTCATCCTGTCCATGCAACATGTCAAACTTGCCATTCTTGTAAAGACGGCACTGATTGTACTCATACAAACTTTCATAGGTGTACTTTATACCTGCAAAATTAGGAATGCGCCCATCTACCGCCTCAAGAAAAGCAACCATAGACAAAAACGCACCGTTAAAAGCCGGAATATGATAAAAATAAAAGGGCAGCTCGGGAGCCCCACAGGCTATCTCTTCACAATACTTCACCAACGCCTCTACGCGGCCAACTTTAGGAAACGGAGGAGCCATGGCACCAATTCCCCATGCACCGATCTCTTGTGCATGTTCTGCCAAACGACGGCTTGACTTCACACAAGTGCTGCCCACATGCACAATCACCTTGAACCCCTCAGGGGATACTTCTATCCAACGTTCAGCCAATTTCATACGTTCCTCTTCCGTCAGCATATAGCCTTCACCGGAGGAGCCGTTAATAAAAACGCCCTTCAAACCATTTTTCGCCAGCATAGCAGCATAAGCTTCAATCGGTTCATAATTCACTTCTCCATTCTCATGAAAAGGAGTAAAAGGGGCATTAATCAATCCGATAATCTTTTCCATAAATATACAG
>CAVCAX010000108.1:0-10897 GCA_963599995.1 Coprobacillus sp. CAG:698 | reverse complement strand
AAGAGTCGATAAGTTGCTTGTCATACGAAAAGAAGAAGAGAAATAAGAAAGAAAGAGGAATAAGCAACTCACTTTTTATATTAACTAAAGCACTTAACAATGAAAAAAGTAATTATGTTGGCAGCTGTTGTAGCTGCTCTGGCATCATGCCAATCAAAAACAAACAAAGCCGCAGAGGCTGAAGCAGACAGCATTGCCATCGAAGCAATGTCACCCACAGTAGAAGCAACCGAAGTTTACGAAGGGACACTCCCAGCCGCCGATGGTTCGGGCATCCGTTATGTATTGACTCTGAATATGCTTGCCGATGCAAACGATACCACCTACACGCTGGATATGACCTATCTGGATGCTGACGGGAAGGGAAAAGACAAAAAAATCACATCGGCCGGTAAACCTCAGATGATTCAGAAAACCGTCAAAAACAAAAAGAAAGCAGCTCTCAAACTGACACCGAATGACGGTAGCGAACCTGTCTATTTCGTTATTGCCAACGACACGACTCTGACATTATCAAACGACAGTCTGCAGGAGGCAGTCAGCGACCTGAATTACGACATCGTACGGGTAAAATAAGAGAAAAATCGGAAGAAGGGGTGTCAGAACCTAAATGAGCCCTCAGGAGAGTTACAGATTGTAACTGACAAGCATTAACGAGCCATATCATACTCTGTTTCTTGAGTAAGATATGGCTCGTTTTTATTGTTCAATAAACACTGCAAACACTCTTTCATGGGAACATGATCGGTTTGGGGAACAAAAACAAAGGAAATAAAAAATTAAAGTCTTATTTTTGGTGGGCCAAAAAGGTTGGATTATAAAGAGGTTCAATTAAAATGCTGTACAAACATGAAAAAGATAATTCTTGCATTCGACTCGTTTAAAGGATCAGCCGGTTCTCTCGACATTGCCGGAGCAGCAGAAAAAGCCATTCTAAAAACATATCCTCACTGCAACGTAGCCACGTTTCCGATTGCAGACGGAGGGGAAGGAACAACGGAAGCTATCTGTACGGGATTGAATGTCGACAGAATATCCTGCCACGCACACGACCCGCTGATGAACCCGATTGAGGTAACCTACGGAATAACCCGCGACGGAACAACAGCCATTCTTGAAATGGCTGCCGCCAGTGGCCTGCCGTTAGTCCCGGACGCATTGCGGAATCCGATGAACACCTCTACATACGGTACGGGAGAAGTCGTTCGGGATGCCCTGGACAGAGGTTGCCGGAAGTTCATTATGGGGCTTGGAGGAAGTGCGACCAACGATGCCGGTATAGGTATGCTGGCGGCTCTGGGTGTTCGTTTTCTCGATAAATCGGGAAACAGACTGAATCCACAGGGTAGCAGCCTGATACACATATCTTCCATTGACGATTCACACCTCCATCCGGCTCTGCAGGAATCTTCCTTTATCATTGCCTGTGATGTGAATAATCCGTTTTATGGTCCGCAAGGAGCCGCTTGGGTATATGCTCCGCAAAAAGGAGCCTCCGATGAAGAAGTAACGGCTCTGGACAAGGGTCTGCAACATTATGCTGCCGTAATCGAAAAGCAGAAAGGTATCAACATCGCTTCCATCCCCGGTGCCGGAGCAGCCGGTGGTATGGGAGGAGGTCTGTTGCCTTTCCTCCGGGCTACCTTAAAACCGGGCATCGACACCATACTGGAAATACTGCATTTCCACGAATCGCTGCAAGATGCCGACTTAGTATTGACGGGAGAAGGAAAACTCGATGCCCAGACAGCTATGGGAAAAGCACTGGGTGGAATACTGAGAATAGCCCGCAAGCAGCATGTTCCCGTAATAGCGTTGGGAGGAGGAGTAGAAGCCACCCCCCAGCTGAATGAAATGGGCTTCACCGCCGTACTGTCCATTCAACCGGCTCCGGTATCCTTGGACAAGGCCATGCAAAAAGAATTCACGCTGAATAATGTGGAGAGAACCGTCACACAGCTTCTCCGTATCATACAGCATTTTACTCCGAATTCCCAGTCTCCCAAATCCAGACAAAACCCATAATTCACAAATGATAAATCGTCATTCATAAATTCCCCTTTTCTATGACTGCCATCGGTGTTTTAGCCGGATTACCAGTACATATCAGCCCTTCAGAAAAAGATGTAACATCTTTCAGAAAAAGACTTAAGTCTTTCGAAAAAAGATATAGCATCTTTTAAAAAAAGACTTAGCGTCTTTAAAAAAAAGATGTAATGTCTTTTAAAAAAAGATGCTAAGTCTTTTCCATAAGGTTCAGATGTCTACAATACCGGACGGAATTTCCCTCTGTTACAGACACAAAACACGTCAGGATTTAAACTCCTTCACGGCCCTTTCCAGTCTTTCCAGACTCAATTCTCCGGATTGCCTCCACAATTGTTCACCTTTTCTCATCAACATGAATGTAGGCATACTTTCAATCGTATAAAATTCGGCAAGAGCACTTTCCTGATCAACATCCACCTCTACGACATCAAGAATGCCCTCCATCATCTTCTTAAACTCTTTCATAATCGGATGCATACGTTTACAGTGAGGACACCACGTTGCATAAAATTCTGCCATTACCCAATCGCCATGCTTCAGTTTCTCCTCATTTCTATCTTCACGGGCCACTTTCTTTTCTTCCATCTCGACAATTTTTAAATTGATTAATGCTGTTCCAACAACACAAAGAAAGAAAATGTTTACGGCACAGATAAAAATAAAGATAGATTAAAAGTCTGAATATGAAAGTATTTATCTTCTTTGTTTCACCATCTGGATAGTTCCGTCTTCATTGTAGTAAAGCTTGTCTACACAAATAGAGCGCAACCAGTCATGATTGGATAAAGCGCTATTGTGATAGAATGCAAACCACTGGCCTTTATATTCTACGATAGAGCCATGATTGGTATAGCTGTCGGTAGGCTCCATATAGATCCCCATAGATTTCCAGGGACCGAGCGGATTATCACTGATAGCATAGCGCATACGGTTGTCCCCTTTCACACCGTCATTCCAGTTTTCATCGTGGTTATCGGAATAAGAGAGATAGTACTTTCCATTGTATTTATGAACCCATGTAGCTTCGTGGAAGTCTTCCAGGCCTTCCATTTCCTTCATTTCTCCATCCAGTTCCACCATATTATCTTTCAGCTTGCCACCCTTGCAAATCTGGCCGCCGCCGTTATAGATATAGGCCTGACCGTCATCATCCACAAATACGCAAGGATCGATCAACGGGTCCATTCCTTCAATATATCCCTGCACGGTAAAGTTAGCAGCCGGCTCCTTGCTGGTAGCGACACCGATCTTCCAACTATCACTCCACTTCGTATCACTGGGGTGTGGAAAGTAGAAATAGTACGTACCATTCTTATAAGCACAGTCGGGAGCCCACATAAATCCACCTTCCTTACGTCCCCAGGGCACTTGTGACGAATTCAGAATTTCACCATGATCTGTCCAATTTACCATATCATCCGTAGAGAACACATGATAACGGTCCATCAAATCGCAACCGCGCGGAGGATCTATATCATGCGAAGCATATACATACAAACGTCCGTCCGCCCATACATGTGCCGAAGGATCGGCTGTGTACATGTGCGTAATAAATGGATTGGGAGCCATACTGTCAATTCCGACCGCTTCTTCTTTCACCGAATTGCTTTTAGATGACTGACAAGAGAACATAGCTCCCGCCAGGAATAATACAAAAACAGGATAAAAATGCTTTTTCATAAGTAATGTGTTTTATCTTTGACTATCATGTAAGTCCTGATTCCGGTAACGTCTTTTTCGGGGTTGCCGATGAGTCAATCCCCTGGATGAGAGATCAGATAATCATACATGGCCTTAGCCATCATTCCTGATCCTTCAGCATCAGGATGGATACCGTCTTTCATCAGCTCCGGATGCTTGTCAAGTACCGGATGCATATTGATTACCTCTACATTTTTCTTTTGCACAGCACTGATTGTGGCAGGGGTCACGTCTTTCACTATTACCTCATCATAGATACCATTCGAATCCTTCACAAAGGAAACGATAGGAGTCAGAACAACAATACGGGGTTTGGAAGGAAGCTGTGCAAAAGCATCGATCATATCACGGCAATCTTTCTCAAACTCATGCATATAAGGACGATTGACCGCTTTACTGTCGTTACCGCCCAAATCTATAAATACCACATCGGGAGAAGATTCCAGCGCTTTCTGATATTCTTTCGTTTTCCAATAAGGGAAATCACCGTGACGAAGCATCGTGCTGCTGCTTACTCCATAATTAGTTACCTTATACTCATTTCCCAGCAACCGGCCTAACTGAGCCGGATAAGAATCCGTGGCCGGATTGGCTGTGGTTGCTCCGGCAGTTATGCTGGCACCCACACAAACCACTTTGACTTTCTGCAATACCGAAACCACTTTCTGTAAACGAATATCGGCAGAAGAAGCACCTACCATGATCGTATAGTCACCGGAGGGATAGACAAACTTTCCTTTCACCTCATCCCAATAACGCAACAGGTCTTTCCGTAATTTCAAAGTCACCTTCTTGCTTTCACCACTCTTCAATGTGACACGCTCAAAACCTTTCAGCTCCTTGACAGGCATTACTTCATCCCGTTCAGGCAACTTCACGTATACTTGAGCAACCTCATCACCTGCATATTTACCTGCATTCTTCAGTTGGAAAGAAACATTTATCTCCTCTTCACCATCCGCCACTTGCAGGTTGGAATACTTGAATGTGGTATAACTCAAGCCATAACCGAAAGGATATAGAACATCTCCCTTGAAGTATTTATAAGTACGCCCCTTGGTTATATCATAATCATCAAACGGAGGAAGCTCATCCAGACTTCTGTAATAGGTCAACGGCAGACGGCCACCCGGATTATAATCGCCAAACAAGACTTCCGCTACAGCTTTTCCCCCACTTTCACCGGGATACCAGGCATTCACGATAGCCGGGATATGTTCATCCATCCAGTTGACAGCCAATGAGCTACCTGCTACCAGCACAACTACGATATTCGGATTTACCTTGTAGATTTCCTGTAAGAATTCCTGCTGGTCCGCCGGAAGCTGAATATCGTATCTGTCTTGTCCTTCACGCTCTATCGACTTATTAATGCCCAATACGGCAACCACTGTCTCACACTCACGCACTGCCTTTCCGGCTTCGCCGTACAAATCCAACCGTGTCATCTTTCCTACTTGTGGAACACGCCATTGCAGTCTGGCAATCGCATAGTCGCGGTTATCATAATATTCAGCCTCCAACTGATAATCTTTTCCGGCTTCCAGATAAATAGTAGCAGTATCAGTCCGGACAGCATGTCCCGACCACGCATCAATCAGCCTCTTACCGTCAATGCTCAGGCGACAGCCGTCATCCGATGTGAAACTAAGTGTATATGATCCGGTAACCGTAGGACGTAATTTTCCCGTCCAGCGAACCGACAAAGGAGATTTAGGCAAGAATGGATCGGGTGCCTGATTGACAGGCTCAAAGTTAATCCATTCTTCCTTACGCACTTTCGGAGTTCCCTGTAAATTCGTATTATCAAAATATTCGGCTTTCAAACCTTCCGGGAAATTGACTCCTTGTATGAGTTCCATACCGTCCACAGCCGATTTCCAAGGAGCATATACCACTTTCACATCCTCGCCCACTCTATCTTTGATACCCTGCAACACTGAGATCGGAGCAATCACCGGCGAACCACTATAATCTCCAAACTCACAATTACCGGCATTGATGCCTACCACAGCGATGGATTTCACCTTTTTGGCATTGAGCGGCAACATTTTTTTCTGATTCTTAAGCAATACAATACATTCACGTGCTGCATTCAAAGCTACTTTCTGATGCTCTTCCGAGCCTATCACAGCCGGAGATATTTTCGTATAGGGATTCTTTTCTCCGCTATCGAACAATCCCAACTGCATACGTGCCCGTAACACATGATAGGCAGCCGAATCTATATCAGCATCCGTAACCATATATTGACGATAGGCACTCAACAAAGGCTCATCAAATACATCATCACCACATTCCAAGTCCAAGCCTGCTTTTATGGAAAGGGCAGCCGCAGCCTCTTTAGTTTTCACATATTTATGTGCACTCACCAACAAGGAAGGTCCGCCGCAGTCGGAAACCACATATCCCTTGAATCCCCAGTCGTTACGAAGTACTTTCGTTAATAACCAGGCGTTCAAAGTACAAGGCACATCATTCAGCGCATTGTATGCTGACATGATGGAAGCTGATTTACCATCCTTCACACACGCTTCAAAAGCCGGAAGATAATATTCACGCAACTGTTTCTCTGAAATCTGCGGATTACATACAAAACGGTTGTGTTCTTCATTATTGGCTGCAAAATGTTTGGGAGTCGCCACAATCTTCAGATAACGGTCATCATCGCCTTGCAGGCCTTTTACAAAAGCAGTACCCATGATCCCACTCAAATAAGGATCTTCTCCGTATGTTTCCGGAGTCCGTCCCCAACGTGGGTCACGCGCCATATTTACTGTGGGAGACCAGAATGTCAACAAATCACTGAACTGGCTTTTCTGTTCCCGTCCCTGATCCAGCTCATTCCAGCGAGCACGGGCTTCATCAGAAATAACCGTAGCTACCTGCAATTGCAGTTCCGGATTCCAGGTTGCCGCCAGTCCGATGGCCTGGGGGAAAACAGTAAAACGTCCCGGGCGCACCACTCCGTGAAGCGCCTCGTTACCATGGTAATATTTAGGAATATCCAGACGGGAAATTCCCGGAGAGGTGGCACGCAACAGGCTGATTTTTTCTTCAGCCGTCAAGCGTGATAATAAATCCATGATGCGTTCATGCATCGGTGCTTTCTCATCCTTATACAACTCTTGGGCCTGTGCCATTCCGGCACAGGCAATCAGAGTCAATAATCCTGCAAATACAATCTTTTTAAGTGTTTTCATACCTTTTTCCATTAACATATACCTTATTGGTTTTCTGCGGATGGAGGCACTGCATCACTTGCACTACCCCATGCCTTATTAGGTCTGCTACCCATCACCAACACCAATTTTCCACCCTCCTTTATATCGTCATGACTAAACCAGGGCTTGTTCCATTCTTTTCCGTTCAATGTGGCAGACTGGATGTATTTATTTTCATCCGATGCTCCTTGTGCCTCTATTTCAAATACCTTTCCATTGCTCAACATCACCTTGGCCTTCGTAAACAAAGGACTGCCGATATTATAAGCCGGGAATCCCGGTGTAACCGGATAGAACCCTAAAGAAGAGAAGACAACAAATGCCGACATACCGCCACCGTCTTCGTCTCCCGGTACACCCATCAGGTCGTTACGGAACCATGTCTTCAGCAACTGACGAATGCGTTTCTGTGTCTTCCAGGGCTGGCCTGCATAGTTATACAGATAAGGAATATGCAAAGAGGGCTCATTGGCCATTGAGAATTGTCCCACATTTCCGGTGTGATCCGGTATCTGTGCATAGAAAGCATATTTGCCACGTCCCAGCGGTTCACGGAAAGTCTGATCCAGATTGGCAATAAACTGTTGGTTGCCCCCCATCAGGTTAATCAGATCGGCGACATTGTGAGGAACATCCCAACGATAAATCCAACCGTTATTCTCGCCATAATATTCACGGACACCCAACCCTCCGGAGAAACGATAATCGAATGGTTCGATCCACTTGCCATTCTTATCCTTCGGATGGAAGAAAGCAGTTTCAGCATTATACACGTTGCGATAATTATGAGCACATTGCAGATAATGGGCCGCATCCTCTTTTTTTCCCAACATATCGGCTATGCGCGACAGACACCACTGGTCATACGCCGTTCCCAGTGTAACAGCAATAGGCTGACGCTTTTCGAACGGATGTACATTCGGGTCCGTCTCTTTTTCACCCGCCTGAAGCGCAGGGATATATCCGTTCTTCTTATAGAAATCATCAATCCAACCGGCGGCAGCACCCGACCATGGGGCCAGTGTCTTTTCTTCAATGCCTTTACGGCAAGCTTCATAAGCTTTAGCCAAATCGAATTGCAAACCTTTAGCAGCCGCATCAGCCACTGTTGCTACGGCATGATTGGAATTCATACGGCGGGAGTCACCTGTAATTTCAGGGAAAGTGGGCATCCACATATCCCCCATTTGTTCTGCCATGCGCAGATAAGAGTCTATCACGTTCTTTTCCGTGGTTTCGTCAATCAAAAGGCGCAAGGGGTGAGCAGCCCGATAGGTATCCCAAATCCAGTCGTCCGTATAGAAAGGTTCGCCATTATCCTCGTGCACTTTTCCGTCAAATGCACTGAAATAACGGCCACCCTCACTGATACAAACAGGACGTTCGAATATACGATAGAGTGATGTATAAAGAATTTGTTTATCTGTATCACTGCCACCTTCTACCTGAATATCACTCAATGCTTTATTCCAAACCTGACGTCCTTTTTCAGCCAAAGCCTGCAGATTATAGTCAGGCAATTCACGCCGCAGATTCTCTTTAGCCTGTTCCTCGCTTATAAACGAAATGCCATAGCGCAGATTTACCGTTTCCGTTCCGTCGGCAAAGCGCAGCACAGCGCACGCATCGTGTCCTTCGGCTTCCTTCGTGTCTGCACATATTTTTCCATCAGCCAGAATGCCCGTTTCTATAGGAGCAATATCCGATTCCATATACAAGAACACACGCGTATTATTCTCCAGTTGCTGGTAACCGCTCACAAATCCGTCACCTGCTTTGATGGCACCGTTCCGTGAATTAATCATCATGTACACCGGTTTGTCCCGCCGGCTATAATCTATCTGATAAAGAGCCGACTGATGGGAAGGTGCATACTTCACTTTTATGTCTTCGTCATCGAGAATCACCTCATAATAATAAGGTCTCAACTTCTCGTCATCATAGCTGTAAGCTACAACCGGGCGAAGATTGTCCCCCTGATACGGACTCAGGTTAAAAGCCGAACTTCCACGATGACTGGTTACAATCAAAGGAAGCCCGTTCAGCTGATCTGTAGTATAGTCCGCTCTTTCGGGATAAACACGAAGCATACTATTCGGTAGGTGAATAGTCGGGAAAGTGGGTACCAGCAAGTGACTGATATTTCCCATGTAAGGATTTACATAGTCAACCGGAGCTTTCACAGCGGCTGCTTGATCTTGCACTCCATTACAAGCACCCAACATGGAAACTAAAGCTACAGAAGCCAGGCAATGTGTAAATTTCATAACATAACAGTTTTAGTTCATATTTATTTGCAAAGGCAAATGTAAGTCTCTGCGCTTTCCCTCTCGATTAAAAAAAACTTAATAGTCAATTAAAATTGAATAAAAAGCTAAATTGTCCATTATTTAGTCATCTTTTCAATCAATTCTACTATTTTCTTCGGATTCTCGGGAGTCATCGGATAATGTCCGCGTCCGGCATCGATGATGACGGTCATCTTACCTGCATAACGTTTTTTTGCTTCGCCCGTCTGATTTTTCAAGTTCGGATCAAGACTTCCGCAAGCATGCAGGATAGGAATCTTTGCTTTGGCAAGTGGCTTCAGGTTATCCAAAGGTTGTATCTTCGCTAAAGAAGAACGTAAAATTGGATTTTCTCCATAAATTCCTGCTATTTTATCAGGATTCTCAATAGCCCAGGCATAAACCTCGCCTGTTGCACCTCCACGCCCTGCCATAACCGGATGCGAGGAAAATCCCTTGTCCACAAGATAATTGTATACGATATTCCACTGGTCGAATAAAGGGCCATCGGCATTATAAGCGATGGGAGCAACCACTATGTGAAAACCGCGTGCAAGTAACTCCAAATCCACAGCAGAACTTCCGTCGGGTTGGTCACAGCGGAAAACCCAAGGATTTCCGGTAACGGCTTTTTCAGGAGTAATGACCGTAACCAATCCTTCCACCCCCTCCAATGAAAACATGTATTTATTATAGTCACCCGTAAAATAAGGTCCCCATGAGGTTATCCAAAGTTTATCGTGTTCTGCATACGAATAAACGGGATCTGTACTGTAGAAACTGCTTCTCTTGTATTCATCGGGTAAGAATGTAGGCTTTTCAGTGACTTCTTTCTTGTACGCCTGCTCTATAAAATCGGCTATAACATTCGGATTTTGCAAGCTGTGCGGATGATGTGCCGTACCGTCTTTGATCAAAACCGACATACGCCCACCGTTACCCTGATAAACACCTTGAATGGCATAAGTATTATTGAGCAGAGGGTCGATGCTGCCGCAAATATTCAGAATAGGAACATCCTGTCCGGCAAGTTTATCCATTTCCATCAGACTCTTCTGTGAAAGCCCCGGATTGTCGGCACAAATAGCCAGAACCTTATCAGGATGTTCTGTTCCCCAGGTAAAAGAATTGGCTCCCCCGCGACTCATACCGATAAACGCAGGCTTGGGTGAGAGCCCATGCTCATTGACCAGAAAATTATACCATACGTCCCATGTCCGGTCAGGATCGGTAGTGATGTAAGCAATGTGGAAACCACGCTTCAGCAGTTCAATTTCAGCTTGCGGCTGATGATCCCAATAACAGCCGCGCCATGACCACGGATTACCTTCCGCTGCTTGTTTCGGAACAACCACAATACATCTGCGCATCCCGTCCTGCGGTCCTGCCACACCCGTTCCTTCACGTTGGGTAGCCTTCACAGACCTGATTTGCAATGTACTTTCACTCATTACAAAATCGTAACGGTCAAAGCCATGCCAATCTGTTTTTTCACCGGTAAAGGATTGAGCCTTCACCGACATCACGCCAATGGAAAGCAGGAAAAGAAAAAATAAGTTTCTCATCGTATTACTAATTTAACGTGAATTCGATATAAGGATTAAAATTATTTATTTGAATATTAGGAACATAGCG
>CAVCAX010000107.1:0-3776 GCA_963599995.1 Coprobacillus sp. CAG:698 | reverse complement strand
GGAGAACAACAAGATGGAGTATTTACGAAAAACAACAATATGGAAATAAATGAATTGACCGGATTAATATTAAAGAAAGCCTATGAAGTACATACGATATTAGGACCGGGCCTATTGGAAAGTGCTTATGAGGAATGTCTGTGTCATGAACTGATTCAGTGTGATCTACAAGTTGAAAAACAGAAAGCTTTACCTATCGTATATAAAGGAATTAAAGTCAATACTGGATATAAATTAGATATTGTCGTAAATAACTCAGTTGTTGTAGAACTAAAAGCAGTAGAAGAACTACATCCAATTCATACTGCACAACTAATTACCTATTTAAAATTATCTCATATCAAGCATGGATTACTTATTAATTTTAATGTAAAAAGCCTCAAAGAAGGAATAAAAAGATATATTGTTTAACAAAAAAAAGACTCAGTGAAACTCTGTGTTACTCTGTGGTGAATCATGATACAAGAATACCAGTTACGTTTACTCCCCGAAATTGCCGCCAACGAGCAGCGATTGAAAGAATATTTATCAAAGGAAAAAGGTCTTAACTTACAGAGCATTACCGCTACACGTGTTCTGAAACGGAGTATCGATGCGCGGCAACGCACCGTCTTCATTAATCTGAAAGTACGGGTATACCTCAATGAAATGCCGGCAGACAACGGATATGAAGAGACCCTATATAATAATGTGGAAGGTAAACCGCAAGTGATTGTTGTAGGTGCGGGGCCCGGAGGATTATTTGCCGCTTTGAAATTGATCGAATTGGGGCTTCGCCCGGTCATTGTAGAGCGCGGTAAGAATGTACGCGAACGTAAAAAAGACCTTGCACGGATCAGTAGGGAACATACCGTCAATCCGGAATCGAATTACAGTTTCGGTGAAGGCGGTGCGGGCGCTTATTCGGACGGGAAACTCTATACCCGAAGTAAAAAGCGCGGCAACATAGACAAAATCTTAAACGTATTCTGTCAACATGGAGCATCTACGGCCATTCTTGCCGATGCCCACCCACATATCGGTACGGATAAACTGCCACGAGTGATCGAGAACATGCGGAACACCATTATCGATTGTGGCGGAGAAGTTCATTTTGAAACCCGGATGGATGCCTTGATTATCGAAAATGAAGAAGTCAAAGGAATCGAAACGAACACGGGACGGACATTCCTTGGGCCCGTGATATTGGCAACAGGACATTCGGCACGGGATGTATATCGCTGGTTGGCCGCAAACAGTGTAACGATCGAGGCAAAAGGAATTGCCGTAGGCGTTCGTCTGGAACATCCTGCCGAATGGATAGACCGGATACAATACCATTCCAAAAACGGTCGGGGGAAATACCTGCCGGCAGCCGAATACAGTTTTGTCACGCAAGTAGAGGGCCGTGGCGTATACAGTTTCTGTATGTGCCCCGGAGGATTTGTCGTTCCTGCAGCCAGCGGACCGGAACAGGTGGTAGTCAACGGAATGTCTCCCTCCAATCGCGGATCACGATGGAGTAATTCGGGAATGGTGGTAGAGGTACAACCGGAGGACTTAGACAATGGACAGTGGACAACGGACAATGGACAGTTGGCTGCACAGTCCAATTGTCAATTGTCAACTGTCAATTGTCAACTCCTAAAAGTGCTACACTTTCAGGAAGAACTGGAACGGCAAGCCTGGTTACAGGGAGGAATGAGGCAAACGGCTCCGGCACAACGTATGATGGACTTTACACGGAAGAAACTGAGTTATGATTTACCGGAATCCTCTTATAGCCCGGGATTGGTATCTTCACCTTTACACTTCTGGATGCCGGAATTTATCAGCAAACGGCTGTCACAGGGATTTTTACAGTTCGGTCGGATGAGTCACGGTTTTCTTACCAACGAGGCAGTGATGATCGGAGTAGAAACACGTACCTCCTCTCCTGTTCGTATTGTCCGTGACAAGGAGACATTGCAACACGTTACCATACGCGGGCTATTCCCTTGCGGTGAGGGGGCCGGTTATGCCGGTGGTATCGTTTCGGCCGGAGTGGACGGAGAACGATGTGCCGAAGCAGCAGCAAACTATTTAAACCGATAAAACACCATGAACCATCAACCGGAAATCGCCATTATCGAACCGAATACCCTCACGGCCATCGGTTTGAAAAGCATATTGGAGAAAATCATCCCAATGGCAGTCATTCGTTCATTTCGCAATTTCGGTGAATTAGTGGACGATACACCCGATATGTACGCCCACTATTTTATAGCCGCCCAGATATATGTGGAACACAATGCTTTCTTCTTGCCCAGAAAGAAAAAGACAATCGTTCTGGCAGGAGAAAGCCAACCGTTCCAATTATCTGCCGTACGGACACTGAACATTTACCAACCGGAAGAATCACTGGTCAAAGATATTCTGAAACTCCACCAGCATGCCCATCACGACGGATACCCGACGGAAGCCGTACCTCCTATGCCCGCCGCCGAGCACGAATTATCCGCACGGGAGATCGAGGTGCTTGTATTGATAACCAAGGGACTCATCAATAAAGAGATAGCCGATAAACTAAATATCAGTCTGACCACTGTTATCACCCATCGGAAAA
Organism: Coprobacillus sp. CAG:698; assembly: GCA_963599995.1. Lineage (GTDB taxonomy): Bacteria > Bacteroidota > Bacteroidia > Bacteroidales > Bacteroidaceae > Bacteroides. The sequence continues at coordinate 1,192 of CAVCAX010000107.1, read as the reverse complement.
ACATTACAGAGAAATTGGGTATCAAATCCGTCTCCGGGCTAACAATTTATGCCGTGATGAACGGCTATGTAGAGGCTGACCGGATTTAAAAATGTACAACGATCATACCACCGTATTCCTTTGAGAAATGATTGTAATAAGGAGAAGCAGCCAGATTAACTCTGCTCTTTTTCTTATCCAACCCAAACAACTTCTTTTCAAAAGGCAGGAGCCAATATCCGATCCGTGCACTTAATATACCAATTCCCGCACCGGCCAGAACATCATTACACCAATGTCGTTCATTATAAAGTCGCAGGAAGGCCACCCCACAAGCGATAGTATATGCACCTATACCATAAAGTGGAGAGGAATCTTTATACTCCATCCGTACCAACTCAGCTCCCATAAAAACGGTGGCTGTATGCCCCGAAGGAAAGGAATTAAAAGCTGTTCCGTCCGGACGTTGTTCATCTACCGCCCACTTCACCGCATTGACCATAATACCCATAGCTGCATAAGAAGTGGCAGTAATCAATACACGGTCCACATAGCTATGCTTAGCCTTTGCACCCAGCAAACTTAATCCGAAGTTTGCAATAACGGGTACATACTGTATATAATCATCGGCATGGAAATAGCGTCCATTACGCCATCCGGCAATATCATCACGCACTTCCCGATTCAGAGATTTCAACCAGGGATTGGCCACCCCAAGTGCTCCTACAGTGATGAGTGAAGCAGGTAGTATTAATTGTGAAGGACGAAAAGATGGGTCCCGTTCTGTGATTTTCAGAGAGTCTGTCGAAGCTGTTTGTGCCCACAACTGAGACGGGCATAATAATATCATAAGAAGAAAAAACAATTTGATTTTCATCTTTTATTGTTGTAAATGAAATGAATACTGAATGTTAACTGTCGCTTTGCATTTCTGTCTCAGAAACACAACAGGTCACATCCGCTTCGGCCTTTACAACTTCAAAAAAGAGGAAAGCAAAACAAGATCCGCCCCATTGCATTTCCCCCGGTCATATAAAAATTCTTGGTCGTTTTTTCTATAAGAGAAATGCTAATGAGTTATTTCTAACTGTGTTATATGTCACTCTATCTGATTTATACCATAGGCTATATTATTTAAAGGGTAGTTAATAAAAAAAGTGTGTCCCCCGACAATATCCAGACTATAGTTAGGTACGACCAAGTAACCTATGAC
>CAVCAX010000106.1:0-5345 GCA_963599995.1 Coprobacillus sp. CAG:698 | reverse complement strand
CTCCGCTGTCCGCCCGAAGACCAGTTGGTGGAGAACCTTTCGGGAGGTGAGCGCCGTCGGGTGGCCCTTTGTCGTCTGTTGTTGCAAAAACCGGATATACTTCTTCTCGATGAGCCTACCAACCACCTGGACGCAGAATCCATCGACTGGCTCGAACAACATCTCCAGCAGTATGAAGGCACGGTGATCGCCGTAACGCACGACCGCTACTTCCTCGACCATGTGGCCGGATGGATTTTGGAACTGGACCGTGGCGAAGGCATTCCCTGGAAAGGAAATTATTCCAGTTGGCTGGAGCAGAAGACCAAACGTATGGAGCTGGAAGAAAAAACAGCCAGCAAACGCCGCAAAACTCTTGAACGCGAGTTAGAGTGGGTGCGCATGGCTCCTAAAGCCCGTCAGGCCAAGGGTAAGGCACGTCTGAACTCTTATGACAAACTGCTGAATGAAGACGTGAAAGAGAAAGAAGAGAAACTCGAGATCTTCATCCCGAACGGTCCCCGTTTGGGAAATAAGGTGATCGAAGCCAAGCATGTGGCCAAGGCTTATGGCGAGAAACTGCTTTTCGATGATCTTAACTTTATGCTCCCTCCCAACGGTATTGTCGGAGTGATAGGGCCCAACGGCGCCGGTAAGACGACTCTTTTCCGACTTATCATGGGACTTGAGAAGGTGGACAAAGGAGAATTCGAAGTGGGAGAGACCGTAAAGGTGGCTTATGTCGATCAGCAGCATAAGGACATCGATCCCAACAAGACCGTCTATCAGGTGATTTCCGGAGGTAACGAACTGATTCGCATGGGCGGACGTGACATCAATGCACGCGCCTATCTTTCGCGTTTCAACTTCTCCGGTGCCGATCAGGAGAAACTCTGCGGAATGCTTTCCGGTGGTGAACGCAATCGCCTGCATCTGGCCATTGCATTGAAAGAGGAAGGCAATGTGCTGCTTCTCGACGAGCCCACCAATGACATCGACGTAAATACGCTTCGTGCACTCGAGGAAGGTCTGGAGGATTTTGCGGGATGTGCCGTGGTCATCTCGCATGACCGTTGGTTCCTCGACCGTATCTGTACTCATATCCTTGCTTTCGAAGGAGACTCCAATGTGTTCTACTTTGAAGGTTCCTACTCGGAATATGAAGAAAATAAGATGAAACGACTCGGAAATGAAGAGCCGAAACGCGTACGTTATAGAAAGCTGATGAATGACTGATGTCAGTATCAGTTTGACGCATTTCCGGTTCATTCTGTTTTAAATAGTAATGTATTCAGTCTGAAACGGTAACTCATTCAGTCTTAAATAGAAAGCTCCGCAAACAATCTGCGGGGCTTTCTCTGTTTCAGAGTGCAATAAAATGTTGTCCTTCCTTAAAAATTGAAATGGAAATGTAATGTAATTCTAAATCTTATTAATTATATTTGCGCTTCGAATATTATTTATTAATAAATCTATTAACTAACAAACAGAATTATGAGAAAACATCTAGTTCATTTCCTGCTGGTTGCAATACTGACAGTATGCTCTGCTGCTACGTCTTTTGCCCAGGTTACAGTGAAAGGTCAAGTTGTGGATGCAGAAACCGATGAGCCACTGATTGGCGCATCCGTGACTGTTGCAGGAACTACTCAGGGTAGTGTTACAGACTTGGATGGTCGCTTTACACAAAAGGTGGGCCATAATGAAACTTTGGTTATCAAGTATTTAGGCTACAAAGAGTACAAAAAGAAAATCACCCAGACCGGGACGGTTAATTTGGGTACGATCAAATTGTCTGTCGATGCAGTAACATTGAATGACGTAACCATTACCTCTTCTGTTGCCGTAGCCCGTAAGACTCCGGTGGCAGTTTCTACCATCGATCCGGTGTTTATCGAAGAAAAGCTCGGCAACCAGGAGTTTCCGGAGATCCTGAAATCAACTCCGAGTGTGACAGCCTCTAAAGTAGGTGGCGGTTACGGAGACTCGGAAATCACTCTCCGCGGTTTTGCAGCAGCCAACGTGGCAGTGATGATAAACGGTGTGCCGATGAACGACATGGAGTGGGGCGGTATCTACTGGTCCAACTGGCAGGGATTGTCTGATGTAACCCGTACGATGCAGGTTCAGAGAGGTATGGGAGCTTCCAAACTTTCGACTCCTTCCGTGGGTGGTTCTATCAACGTCCTCACCAATTCACTGGAGACGAAAAGAGGCGGAGGCGTTTACTACGGTATCGGTAACGATGGTAGAAACAAGATCTCCTTCAACATCTCTTCCGGTATGACGAACAAGGGCTGGGCGTTTTCTATCCTGGGCTCCAGAGACTGGGGAGACGGATACGTATACGGTACCTCTTATGAATCTTACTCCTGGTTTGTGAACATTGCGAAAAGAATCGGTGACAACCATTCTATCTCTTTGACCGCTACCGGAGCACCTCAGAACCACTATAAGCGTTATGACAAACTGACGATAGCCGAATGGGAGAAGCAAAAAGAGGTAGGTATCGGAGCCGGATACCGTTACAATGCGACTTACGGTTTCGATGATACGGGTAGAGAATATCACGGTACGAACCGCAACTATTACCACAAACCTCAGATCTCATTGAATCACATCTGGGACATCAACTACAAATCAAGCCTTTCTTCTACGCTGTACACCTCTATCGGTAGCGGTTACGGTTATCGTGGAGTCGGCTCTTCTTACTCCTTACTGTACGGATCAACCAATGGTGTCCCCAACACCACTTACCGTAGAAATGACGGTACTTTCGACTACGGCGCTTTGAAAGAGGCGAATGCTGAATCTGCCAATGGTAGTTTGGCTGCCATTGCCAAGAATATGAACAATCACCTCTGGGTAGGTTTGCTTTCTACTTATAACAACAAGCTGACTGATCATCTGGATTTGCAGGCAGGTATCGACCTCCGTTACTACAAAGGTATGCACAAGGCTAAAATCGACGATCTGATGGGCGGAAGCTACGTAGTCGATCCGGACCGTACCAAGGTTCCTTATAAGAAAGACGATATCGCATGGCAGCAACAGCGTCTGTATATCGGCGACGTCGTATATCGTAACTTCGACAGCTACATCGGTCAGTACGGTGTATTCGGACAGGTAGAATACTCTAACGACAAACTGTCTGCTGTTGTTTCCGCCAATGCCAATGTCACTACCAACCAGCGCTACGGACACTTCTATGTAGATAATGAGAAATCGGATGTAATATCCAAATTCGGATTCGGTGTAAAGGGAGGTCTCAACTACAACATCACCGAGCACCATAATGTATTTGCCAATGTCGGCTATTTCTCACGTACTCCTTTCTATTCAGGCGGTATTTTCCTGAACTCACAGACCAGCAACGCCCTGAATCCGGACAACAAGAACGAGAAAGTACTTTCTTATGAGTTGGGTTACGGTTTTGTATCCAGAGTGCTGAACGTGAACTTGAACCTTTACCGTACGGCATGGAACGACCGCTCCATTCAGAAAACGATGACCAGTGCACAGGAAAGTCCGTATCTGATCATGAACGGTGTAGGCGCCCTCCATCAGGGTATCGAACTCGAGTTCGTTTACAAACCCGTACGCGGCCTCTTCATCAACGGTATGTTCTCTATCGGCGACTGGACATGGAGCAAGAACGGTGTGACAGGACGTATCTATGACAAGAGCGGACAGGCATTGGATTATAACAACAATGTAGTGGAAATCGGTTCTCCGGAACAAGCCGTTTATCAGATGAACATGAAAGGCATCAAGGTCAGCAACTCCGAGCAGACAACTGCAGCTTTGGGTGTGAACTATGAACTGATGAAAGGACTTCGTCTGGGTGTAGACGGTCGTTTCAGCGGTCGCCAGTATGCCGACTACGACATTGCCGCTCAGGCAATCAAGGCCAACAAGAACAATCCGGTTGTCGACCTGGTTCAGCCCTGGCGTATTCCGGCTGCTTATACTTTCGATGCAAACATCAGTTACAGCTTCAAGATCGGTAACGTCGATGCTGTATGGAGAGCTAACTGCAACAACCTGTTCAACGAAGCATACATCACGAGAGCTTTGGACAACGGTGCCAGAACCGGCGGTCACGACTGGAATGATGCCACTGTGTTCTATGGATTCGGCCGTACATGGATGATGAGCATGAAGGTTAAGTTTTAATAAAAATCAGAAAGACAACGAAATATGAAAAAGATAGTATATTTAAGTATATTTGCCACTGGCATATTAGCGTTAGGCTCTTGCAATCATGAACCGGATTTTCCGGGACTGGAGGAAGAAAGCCGGATAACCAACGTGCAAGAATATGTGACCGACTATCAGGGAAGTGCATTCACATCTGCCAACCCTGCCAGATCTGTGTTGCCTGCCTGGTTGCAGGATAAGTATTACACCTGCGACAAGGGGTCTACGGCAATGGTGAACTATAAGTACATCAACGACGTGCCCGAGTATGTCTTGGCTGTATCAGGTGCTACTGTATATACATTGACAGCCACCGATTACGCCGAAGCATGGGGTGAAGGTTCGTCTATCAATTATTTCTCTCCGTCGAAGCCGGCCGGCACTTATCTGCCCGGTATTCTGGGCAAGGCAGTCGAAGCTCCGGCAGACAATGCATTGCTCGTGGTGAATTATAACCAGGCCGACGAAGACGGCAGCCAACCTGCTTTCTCAGAGGATTTCGAAACGAACACGCTCGACAAATGGAAAAATGTAACGGTTGTGGGTAGTTATAAATGGCAGGTTAAAGTGTTCAACAATAACCACTATGTACAGAACTCCGCATACAACCATAAAGCCGGAGCATTGGAATCCTGGCTGGTTTCGGCTGAACCGGTTTCCGTGAAAGCGGGAATGATTCTGTCTATGGATGTGTTGCAGGCTAATTATAGAGATGAAGGTGGTCGTTTGAGCGTTTTGATTTCTACCGATCTGGCAGGGTTCTCCAAAGACAATGTCCAAGCCGCCACATGGGATGATGTAACTGCTGACCTCGGTGACCTTGTGAAGTCCTCTTCCAATAGCGGTGATATGCTTCCTGTGAATGATATCGCTTTGGACAAATATGCAGGCAAGAAGATTTATATCGCTCTGAAATATGTGGGTAACAGCGAAACTCAGGCTACTACAACCATCCGTATCGATAACATTTCCGTGAAAGATTCCGAGCTGCAACCGGTGGCTTACGAGAGTCTGACGGCACTTTATAAATATACAGATTCTGCATGGAAGCTGTATACCGATGTAACGGCATTGCAATCTTCAGATTACGATGCAATGGGTACGGATTACCTGACAAGCGGTACTGCCGGAACTTACATTCCTGCTTATCTGTCGTTGACTTATCC
>CAVCAX010000105.1:8278-9427 GCA_963599995.1 Coprobacillus sp. CAG:698 | reverse complement strand
GGGTAGGGCAATCCGGATTTAAAGAAACTATAGATCTTACTGATAAGGTGAAAGACGGCTTTTTGGACTGGACTGCTCCTCCGGGAAACTGGCTGATTTGTGCTTTGTTTCAAGGTAACCATGGCAAAATGGTTGAACGTGCAGGACCTGGTGGTGAGGGAAATGTAATAGATCATTTTTCGGGATATGCAATCAGTGAATATTTGAAAAAATTCGACGAAGCATTTGCCGGATATGATTTGAGTTATTTAAGATGTTATTTTAATGATTCTTATGAAGTGGATGATGCAGTTGGATCTGCTAATTGGACTCCTGATTTTCTGAAAGAGTTTAAAAGGATTTGCGGATATGATTTAAAACAGTACATTCCGGCTTTGTTAGGTTTGGCTGATGATGATACCAATAGTAGGGTTTTGCATGATTATCGCATGGCTATTTCTGATTTATTATTGGAAAAATTCACAAAAAAATGGCAGTCATGGGCTGAACGTCAGGGAAAAGGTATCCGGAATCAGGCACACGGATCTCCGGCTAATGTCTTGGATTTGTATGCAGCTAGTGATATCCCGGAAATGGAAGGAAGTACGATTACGGATATAAAAAGTGCTTCTTCGGCTGCTCATCTGAAGGGTAAAAAATTGACATCGGCAGAATCATCGACTTGGCTATGTGAAAATTTTCAAACCAAATTATCTGATGTTAAGATTGCCAATGATAAATTTTTACTTGGAGGAGTAAATCATATTTTTTATCACGGTACAGCTTATTCTCCTCAAAATGCTTCTTGGCCGGGATGGTTGTATTATGCAGCAGTACATTTTACTCCATCCAATAGTTTTTGGGATGATTTTGGAGCGCTCAATAACTATGTTGCCTGTTCACAAAGTTTTTTGCAGTCAGGAAAGCCTTCCAATGATTTACTGCTTTATTATGGAATTTCTGATCTTTGGTCTACTCCAGGAGAAGAGATGTTTCATTATTTCCATTCTTTTAAGACGGTGACAATGGATGAATGTGGGCGTTATCTTTGGGCAAATGGATATTCATGGGATGCTGTGTCTGACAAATTGTTACAAGATGTTGAAGTCGGGAAAGAGGGAATTTCTGCAGGAGGAAACATTTATAAGATGATTGTGGTTCCTAAAATAA
>CAVCAX010000105.1:0-8233 GCA_963599995.1 Coprobacillus sp. CAG:698 | reverse complement strand
GCTTCCTACAGATGTTCCGGGATTAGTCAATTTGGAACATGACAGAAAAAAAATGTGTTTTCTAAAAGACAAACTTCAATTTGTAGAAGAGGGAAAAGTACGTATTGCTCAATATGGAAAAGGAGAATTTGTGATCTTCAAGGACTTGTCGGAATTGATGAGTGAATCAAAAGTTGTATCTGAAAGTATTTATAAACAGGGACTGCAGTGTGTCAAGCGGATAAAAGAAGACGGAAATTTCTATTATTTTATTTTGAATCCTAAAGATAAAGAATTTGCGGATTGGATAACTCTAAATGCCGATTATAAGTCGTGTGCATTATATAATCCGATGACAGGCAAAGACGGTTATGCACGGACACGAGAGAAGAATGGAAAGACAGAGCTATGGCTTGGTTTAAAACCTCATGAATCGATGATAGTCGAAACATTCAGTCGGAAACATACAGGCGATTTGTATCCTTATTATACACCGGTAGGTGAAGCGATTGTTTTGGATAATAATTGGAAGATCTCTTTTGTAAAAGGGGGGCCTGTGTTACCGAAGGAGAAAAATGTCACAGAGTTGGAGTCATGGACGGAATATGGGGAAGATTATGCAGCTTTTTCTGGGACAGCAGAATATGTTACTCATATACCACCGTTATCGGAAAAAGCGGAGGCTTGGCTACTTCATATAGAGAATCTGTATGAGAGTGCTGCGATATACGTGAATGACAAATATCAAGGAACCCTTTTGAGTGCTCCGTATACAATAGAGATACCAGCTTCTGTATTGAAAGGAGACGATGAATTGAAAATAAGAGTTTCCAACCTTATGGCAAATCGTATTTCTTATATGGATAAACGAGGATTAAAATGGAAGATCTTTTATAATGCGAACATCGAATCCAAAGGAAGAAAGAATGTGGGAAAAGATGGAAAATTTGATGCAGGAAGTTGGCAACCCCGACTGTCGGGAATTTCAGGCAAAATCATATTAAGGCCGCTTTCCTATATCGAACAGTGATAAGTGAGAACTAGAGCCTGTTTGAATTTTATTCAGTATTTTTTCTGGTATTTCTTTGTTTTTGTAAGGAGTATAGCGGGCTATGTGACGGCCGAAAAAAATAGACCGAAAATAAACTCATAAGAAGTTGAAAATACTTTTTGAGGAAGATTTAGACAGGCTTTTATATTATTTGTATTCCCTATATTAAAATATTTTATTAGTTTATGAAGTCGATAATTTGTTGGTTTGCGTTATTGTCTTGTGTATTGCTTATGACTCAATGTGCAGAAGGTAGAAAGATTGTTCAAAAAAATGAAAACCAGAAAGAGCGAACTCTTGTTTATAAAGATAGTTTCTCTGCATCTGCTTATTATGAGGAACTCTATAACTGTGCCGAAATGAAATATGCATTCAGGGGTACGACACCTGAGGATGTCAAAGTTTGGCAGACAGAATTTAGAGATAAGTTAAAGGATAAATTAGGAATTAGTCTGTTGGAAAGACAGCTGTCTTCATTTAAAGTTAAAGCCAGGAAAATCAACTCAGAAGATATTGGATATGCTATCAGGGAGAGATGGGAAATCTGGACAGAACCAACAGTTCCTTTGCCATTTGTACTCTTATTACCTAAAAATAAGGAAGGAAATCTACCTTTAATGATAACGCCACATGGACATGGGAAAAATACGGAAACCTATGCCGGAATATATCTTTCTGAGCAGGAACGTATTGAGGGGGAGATTGGCGAAAGAAATGTTGCTGTACAAGCTGTGAAAAATGGTTTTATTGCTATTGCTCCTACTTCAAGAGGATTTGGAAAGACACGTACTTCAGAAGATAAAGCAAAGGATGTACCATATTCTTGTCGTACGCTGTTGATGCAAGATTTGTTGGTTGGACGAACTCTTATAGGTGACAGGGTATGGGATATTTCTAAGTTGATAGACTGGGCACTGGCAGAATTGCCCATTGATAAATCTAATATCATTGTTTCTGGAAATTCTGGAGGCGGAACGACTACTCTTTTTGCCGGAGCATGTGATACTCGTATTTCAATGTCTATTCCATCATCTTATTTTTGTACATTTGCAGGAAGTATCGGAGCAATGTATCATTGTGACTGTAATTATATTCCGGGAATATTGGAATATGGTGAAATGTCTGATATTGCAGGATTGACAGTTCCTCGTTTTTTTTGTGCATTGAATGGAAAAGATGATACAATGTTTCCTCTAAAAGAGGCTCAGAAAGCTTTTGAGAATCTAAAAAGAATATATGCAGTTGCAGGTGTGCCTGATAACTGTGAACTTTATATTGGTAACGGAGGACATCGTTATTATAAAGAAGGTGCATGGAATTTTATAAATAAACATTTATCAAAATAGCCTGAATTTAGAACAGTATGGTTTAAGGTAAAAACTATGCGGAATAATAATTGCGTTGAACTTTGTTGACTAATAGATGCCATAAGCAGTGCACTATAATCAAAAGTTATAGTGCATAAATAGAAACAATTGGTACATGCCATAAAGTAACTGTATCTTTGCACTCGAAAAAATGATTAAACAATAAAGATATGGTTTCAGCTATTACAAGAACATTGAAGGCAAATAATAAAATTGTCTATGTATCCTTACTTTCTATTCTTACTTTTTTCTTGTTTTTGGGTTATATTCCGGGCATGCAGGCTTTTTCGGCATGGGTTACTCCTCCTTTGGCTTTGTTCTTAGGATTGGCTTTCGCATTGGTTTGCGGGCAGGCGCATCCGAAGTTTAATAAGAAAATCTCTAAATATTTGTTACAATATTCCGTGGTCGGTTTGGGATTTGGCATGAACCTTCATTCGGCACTTGCTTCCGGAAAAGAAGGAATGGAATTTACTGTTGTCTCAGTAGTAGGTACTTTAGTGATTGGTTGGTTTATCGGACGCAAACTATTGAAAGTAGACCGTAATACATCTTATTTAATCAGTTCGGGTACTGCTATTTGTGGGGGAAGTGCTATTGCTGCGGTAGGTCCGGTAGTAAAAGCTACTGACAGTGAAATGTCTGTTGCTTTAGCCACTGTTTTTATTTTGAATGCTATTGCATTGTTCGTTTTCCCGGTGATAGGTCATGCTTTGGGGATGAGCCAACATGAATTCGGAACATGGGCTGCCATTGCCATTCATGATACGAGCTCGGTGGTAGGAGCCGGTGCGGCGTATGGTGAGGAGGCTTTGAAAGTGGCGACTACCATTAAGCTGACACGTGCCCTTTGGATTATTCCGGTGGCTTTTGCTACTTCATTTATTTTCAAAAGTAAAGGTCAAAAGATTAGTATTCCTTGGTTTATTTTCTTTTTTGTGTTGGCCATGATTGTGAATACTTATCTGTTGGAAAGTGTTCCGGAGGTAGGGGCCGTTATCAATGGTTTGGCACGCAAAACTCTGACCATAACCATGTTTTTTATTGGTGCTTCCTTATCTGTTGATGTTGTGAAATCTGTCGGCCTTAAACCTCTGGTGCAGGGAGTATTGTTGTGGGTGGTTATCAGTTGCAGTACGTTGGCTTACATTTATTGGTTCTAAGAATCATACCGTTGCTTTATTTATACAGTATAAGTTCCGATAAGAACAATTGAGTAAATAGGAGACTGGCAAAACTCTTTTGTTGTCAAAACTCCCCCGAGTCTATTGAAATACGCCCCAAATGTCAGATACCCAAAAGCCTGGTGTCTGACATTTGGGGTGCACTTCAATACAGATAGCTGTGGAGCCGATGGATTTTCTTTGGAAGAAGCAGATCTTTCAATTCGTTGAGAACCGGTTTCTTTTAGAAGATGATGTATGATAACTCCATCTCTTTTGTTTCTTCCTGAATTTTTTTCATATCCTTCTTTAATTCTTTCAGTTCAGCGATATCGCCTATCTTTTTTAGTTCGCCGATGGCTATGCTGATTTCTTTGAATGCATTATTGATCTCATGAGTGGGAATGTTGAAGTGAATATTATCACTCGTCTTTTGTGATTTCATGATATTCTGAATATCTTTTATCGTCATGCTGCCTACCAATCGGACATATTTTAGCGTAACGGCACCATCGACTACCATGATGAGATCCTGTACGGTTTCTCCTTTGCGCTTTACATAAAAGACCATGCGGGAGACGATGCCTTTTTGTTTCATCAGTAATTCATATTTTTGTGCACGCACTACACTTTCAATATCCTGCCGCATTTCTTTTTTTACACCATTGTCCATGGTGGAGAGTATTTGTACCAACTCTAATTGTTTGGCAAGTTTACCGACATTGACATCTTTGGTGTATAGTTCCGGATTCATCTCTATCATCGCTTTGGAAATATAGACCGATGATACATTGTTCATGTCACTGTATTTGGCAAACAGGCCTTGTGCCGCCTGGCAAAATAGTGGCAATAGTAATAATACGCCTGCAAGGAATAATCTGTTCGTTTTCATAATCATTATGCTATTCTATTGTAATTGTAGATCTTTTTTTATTTCTCTGTTTGTTCTTCTGATATCTTTGGGAGCATCCATCATCTCATCGATTCCGTTGTTCAACCCCATGGAAACTTCCATTAAGGTGGCTTGTAGTACTTCGTAAGCCACTTCCGGCTCCGTAAAGGTCTCTTGGGGTTTCTCCATGGAGTCGCTTATATTACTGATGTTGTATCCGAGTCCGAGCAATAATACGATGCTGGCTGCTATTCCACCGACCCAGCGCCAGTTGCGCTTTGATCTGTTTTTGCGGAAAAAGTGTATATCTTCTTGCTCTTTCATATCGATCATCCGGCTTAATTTGTCTTCCAGCCCTGCAGGAATTTCTACGGGTACATCTCTTTTATGAAAGCAAAGAAATAATCTCTTGTCTTTTTCCAGATGTTCGGGCACATTCTGGGTCTCGAAGTATTTCTTCAATATGTCCTCTTGTTTTTCGCTGGTGTTTCCTTCGTAAAATTCGGCCAGCAACCTTTCAATTTCTTCGACTCTCATAGTTGTTCAGTTTATTAAATTGTTCACGAATTCTTTTTCTTGCTCTTGACAGCAACACACGTATATTTATGGCGTTCAGGCCGGTGATACGTTCTATCTCTTCATAAGAGCATTCTTTTACATCTCTGAGCACGACTACTTTTTGCTGTTGCTCGGGCAGTTGCGCGATGATGCTTTTTATTTGCCGGACTTCATCCCGGATCTCCATATCATCTGCCGGACAGGTATGATGGATACCGTTTAGTTCTACTGTCTGCTTACCGGCAGTATATTTACCTGAACGTAAAAGATCAAAACACATATTTTTAACGAGCGTTACGCAGAATGCTTCCGGATTACTGATGATTGTCAACCCTTCCCGCTTATCCCATAGCTTTAAGTAAGCTTCCTGTACCAGATCTTCGGCATCGGCCTCATTTTCCAATAGCCGGTAGGCTATGTGGTAAAGTTTGCGGTGAAAAGGTAGAAATTCTTTTTTAAAACTCTCTGCGTCCATGGGCTTTTTAGTAGCAATGTGTTTATACCAATAAGACGTAATTCGGTAAATGTTGTTACAAAGAAAAGAAAATATTCTATAAACAAAAAATAAGGAGGTGTGTCAAAACTCAATTTTGCCAAAGAGGAACATCTGATTTGAAAACCGGGTATCCCCTAAAGATAAGAGAAAGAGCCGTATCAGACTCTTTTTTAAGTGATGATACGGCTCTTTTTAGGCTTGATGCTTCTGACTTCTATAATTTACTTATGTTCTTTCAATTTTTCAAAAATCAAAGCTTCCAGTTCTTCTGCCAGTTCCGGATTATCGGCAATGCATTGTTTGGCTGCATCACGTCCTTGTCCGAGTTTGGTGTCGTTATAGCTGTACCATGAACCGCTTTTTTTGATAATACCTAACTCTGCTCCCAGATCGATGATTTCACCGGAATGAGAGATACCTTCACCGAACATAATATCAAATTCCGCTTTACGGAAAGGAGGTGCTACTTTGTTCTTCACAACCTTTACTTTGGTTTGCTTGCCGATAACTTCTTCTCCGTCTTTAATTTGTTGCGAACCGCGAATGTCCAGACGTACGGATGCATAGAACTTCAGCGCATTACCACCCGTCGTTGTCTCCGGATTACCGAACATTACACCGATTTTCTCGCGTAACTGGTTGATAAAGATGCAAGTTGTGCGGGTCTTACTTACGGCAGAAGTCAGTTTACGCAGCGCTTGCGACATAAGGCGGGCCTGCAATCCCACTTTGTTGTCACCCATATCGCCTTCGATTTCTGCTTTAGGAGTCAGCGCTGCTACCGAGTCTACTACGATAATGTCGATAGCGGAAGAGCGGATTAGCTGTTCGGCTATTTCCAATGCTTGTTCTCCATTGTCCGGTTGAGAGATAAAAAGATTATCTACATCTACCCCCAGTTTTGCTGCATAAAAGCGGTCGAAAGCGTGTTCTGCATCAATAAATGCTGCAATACCTCCTGCTTTTTGCGCTTCAGCAATGGCGTGGATAGCCAAAGTCGTTTTACCGGAAGATTCCGGACCGTAGATTTCAATTATCCTTCCACGAGGGAAGCCGCCTACGCCTAATGCTGCATTCAGCCCGATGGAACCGGTGGGGATTACATCTACTTGTTCTACAACTTCGTCACCCATTTTCATGATAGAACCTTTACCGAAGCTCTTTTCTATCTTGTCCATGGCAGCCTGTAAGGCTTTTAGTTTTTCGCTTGATGCCATATTATTATCTGTTTCAAAATTAAGTTCATCCTTTTTTGCCATTTTTCTATTGTACGATTTATTGTTTACGATAAATATTCTTTTAACTTCTGTGTGTCAGCTTGAATGCTTACAGTTAAAACTACCTTGTCGGTCAATCACATTTGATGCCGATGGCCCGACTTGCTGTTTATTGTAGGATTTGGGCGGCATGCTCTTTGGTCTTGATCTCTTTGGGAGCAATGATCCGCTCTATAATTCCTTCTTCATTAATGAGAAAAGTAGTACGGAATGTTCCCATGTATGCACGTCCGTACAGTTTCTTCTCTCCCCATACTCCGAATTGTTCCACCAACTTCTTGTCCGTGTCGGCAATCAGTGTAAAAGGAAGGTTGTTTTTAGCGATGAATTTTTGATGTGACTTTTCGTCATCTACACTTACACCGATAACTTCGTAACCGGCCTTGCGTAGTTCTGAATAATTATCGCGTAAGCTACAAGCTTGTGCGGTACATCCGGAAGTATTGTCTTTGGGATAGAAATACAATACTACTTTCTTTCCTTTATAGTTGCTCAGACGTATTTCTTCGCCTTTTTCGTTTACTCCTAATAATTCAGGAGCTTTGTCTCCTACCTTTAATCCCATAATTATAATAAGCTTTATTTGACTGAATAGTTCATCTTTCTCGTTATCTTCTTGGAGTTATCCAGTTTACTTTCCGGTTTGGGAAAATTCTCCGGGTTATATACACTACATACAACCCGGAGAGTTTTATTGGGGACTTTTCAGTTTTCCAAATAGTTTTAATAGTCGATAAAAATCCATTCCTATAGTTCCAGGTCGCCATCAAACACTTCATGCCAAGGCAATCCTTGTTTGTTTAGCTGTTCCATAAACGGGTCTGGATTAAACTCTTCCACATTGTTTACCCCCGGACGTTTCCATTCGCCTTTGAAGAACATCATGGCGCCGATCATAGCCGGTACACCGGTAGTATAACTTACTCCCTGCATTCCTGTCTCTTTGTAGGCTTCTTGATGACTACAGTTATTATATACGTAGTAAGTCCGTTCTTTTCCATCTTTCAAACCACGGATACGGCAGCCGATAGAAGTTTCCCCTTCATAATTCTCACCTAAATCCTGCGGATTAGGCAAAACGGCTTTGAGGAATTGTAGCGGAATGATTTCTACACCATTGTAATTAATAGGATCGATTCGGGCCATACCTATGTTTTGGATGACACGCAAATGTGTCAGGTATTCCTGACCGAAAGTCATCCAGAACCGGGCACGTTTGATGCTGGGGTAGTGTTTTACCAATGATTCGAGCTCTTCGTGATAGAGCAGGTATGAATCACGCGGACCGATATTGGGATAAGTCAGGTCTTTGTGGATTTCCAACGGGCCGGTGGTTATCCATTTACCGTTTTCATAATAGCGGCCATTCTGGGTAATTTCGCGGATATTGATTTCCGGATTGAAGTTGGTGGCAAATGCTTTGTGGTGATTGCCGGCATTACAGTCAACG
>CAVCAX010000104.1:868-4120 GCA_963599995.1 Coprobacillus sp. CAG:698 | reverse complement strand
AATTTAAGGTTGGCGCTTCGTCCGCCGTCCAATAACGGATTCATTGCACTGAGACGCGAACGGACATTAAACCCGGTGAGCGGTGCTTCCGGATGCCAGAATGCGACAGAAAAGTCCGTACGGTCATCCGTTTTTGCCTCCAGGTCGAAAATGGATGCTTCGTCCAGGAATTCTTCCACTCCATCCGGAGAGGTCACATCATCTTCGGATGAGGACTTTATCGCAGCGAGAATCAGTCCGGACACTATATCGAAATCTTCGCGAGCCATCCGCTTGTCAATGTTCTCGCCTACAATATGAATTTCTTCTTTTTCTATATAATAACGGCGCGTTCCGTCATGCTCTTCCCTTTGTATCATAGCGATGGGCCAATGCCTTTCTTCGTCAGTTTTCCCTTGTGGCGTACCCAATGTGACTTGTCCGTCTGCCAATAAGCGGAAAAAAGCATAAAGTTCGCTCCATTCTCTTTTTGTTGCTTCAAATGCCATATATTTTCTATTTGTTTATTAAAAAAGAACTTGTCTATTTAGAAAGAACTTGTCTATTTAGAGAAAGCCGACTCATTTAAAACAAGTTTGCCTGTTTGAGTTTGAAGAAAACTTGCTTATTCTTCATTATCGTCAACAATACGTGCTGTCTCTACTTTCTCCAATCGGGACATCAAACGGGGCATCATTGATCGGCGGATGCGAAGTGTCATGCTGCAATCCATGTCATAGGATTGCTTCACTATTTCCGGTTCCTCTTCTTTCACAATGCGCATGATGTCATTCATAAACGGATATTCGAATAATACGGTAACCTCGTCATCCACTGTCTTTTCTACAATCGTAGCAGAAGCAATGGCTTCGGCGGCAGCGGCCTTGTAAGCGACGATCAGTCCGCTTGTTCCTAACTTGATCCCACCAAAATAACGAACTACCACGATGAGTATATCTGTCAATTCATTAGAATTGATTTGTCCCAAAATCGGTTTGCCGGCTGTGCCGGAAGGTTCGCCATTGTCATTTGCACGAAAATCCTTGCGTTCATGTCCCAACATATAGGCATAACAAACGTGACGTGCATCATAGTACTTTTTCTGATACACTTCGAGATATGCCTTTATCTCTTCATGAGTGCGCACAGGCAGGGCGATAGCAATGAATTTGCTACGTTTCTCGGTGTAGATGCCTTCGGATGGTTCGGTAATAGTCTTATATGTATCTTCCATATTGCAAAGATACTTATAAAATTAAATATTGAGAATTAAAAACTAAAAATGAGGGTATACCAAAACTAAAATGGACACTTCGGAAAGTTACAGATTGCAACGATTAATGCTAAAGCAAATCGAACCGCTGAACCTAATAGTAGATTGCATAAACCTAAAGCAGATTGCATAAGCTAAAGTAAATCGTAACTGTTGTACTTAAAAGTAGATTACATAAACCTAAAGCTGATTGTATAAGCTAAAGTAAATTGTAACCGCTGTACTTAAAAGTAGATTACATAAACCTAAAGCAGATTGGATAAGCTAAAGCAAATCGTAACCGCTAACCTAAAAGAAGCAATTGTATAAATCTAAGGCAGATCGTAAATTTAAACCTAAAAGAGCCGCATCAAACTCTGTTTCGAGTAATGATACGGCTCTTCCTTTTACCTTTTTGGGGATGCCCAAATTTCAAATCTAAAACTTATCTTTAGTAAAATTGGGTATTGATACGTACGCAAAAAGCAACAATGTACGTGTACGGAGGAATCAGCCCAATTTATGAATCACCAGTCCTGAACGAAGTTTCGGTTCAAACCAAGTAGTCTTTGGCGGCATGATGTTACCGGTATCGGCTATGTCCATAAGCTGCTTCATTGAAACAGGATAGAGAGCAAGGGCCACCTTCATTTCACCGCTATCTACACGCTTGCTTAATTCGCCCAAACCGCGGATACCACCGACAAAATCAATACGCTTGTCGGAACGCAAATCTTTGATGCCTAAGATTTCATCCAATATCAGGTTGGATGAAATGGTAACATCCAATACACCTATCGGATCATTGTCGTCATACGTTCCTGCTTTTGCTGTAAGGCTGTACCATTTGCCCTCCAGATAGAGAGCGAAATTATGCAATGCCTTCGGTTTATAGATCTCTGTACCTTTCTCTTCAACGATGAAATTCTTTTTGAGAGCTTCAAGGAACTGTGCAGGAGTCAGTCCGTTGAGGTCTTTTACCACACGGTTATAATCAATGATGGTCAATTGATTGGCAGGGAAGCACACGGCCATGAAGTAATTATACTCTTCGTCACCACGATGGTTCGGATTCTGTTTCGCTTTCTCGGCGCCTACCAATGCGGCAGCGGCAGAACGATGATGGCCGTCAGCAATATAAAGTGCCGGCATCTTAGCAAATTCTGCTGTGATGGAAGCAATATCTTCCGCTTGGTCTACAATCCAGAAAGTGTGTCCGAAGCCATCACCGGGAGCTATAAAATCGTATACTGGCTTTTGTGAAGTATATTTCTTGATTATCGCATCCAGAACGGCATTGTCGGGATAGGCAAAGAATACCGGCTCGATGTTGGCGTTGTTTACACGAACATGCTTCATACGGTCTTCTTCCTTGTCACGACGGGTCAACTCGTGCTTTTTGATGGTGCCATTCATGTAATCGGGAACATAGGCACCTACCACCAACCCATACTGCGTCTTCCCATTCATCGTCTGGGCATAGATGTAATAATTCTCTTTTTCATCTTGCACCAGCCAACCTTTGTCCTGAAATAATTTGAAATTCTCGGCAGCCTTTTCGTAAACACGTGCATCATGCTCGTCAGTACCTGCCGGAAAATCGATTTCCGGTTTTATGATATGGTAAAGTGATTTCTCGTTTCCTTTTGCCTCTTCCCGTGCTTCTTCCGAGTTTAATACATCGTAAGGACGTGAAGCAACTTGTTCGACCAACTCCTGTGGGGGGCGAATCCCTTTAAACGGTTTAATGACAGCCATAATAAGGTGTGTTTTAGATATTATAAGGATTTCTTCTTAGTAAAATATGTAATCAGATAGATCGTACTACCCGATACCAATGCAGCAGATACGCCCTCGTAGAAACCGGGGGCGAATCTGATAATTCACTTCTGAATATGCGGTTCAATGAAAAAGTTGTTACTTATTGACACGGAATTTCTCGCAACCGTCTTTCAAGAAACCGACGATCTGCTTGGCAGCAGCAATACCGGCATTGATATTAGCTTCGGCTGTCTGTGCAC
>CAVCAX010000104.1:0-858 GCA_963599995.1 Coprobacillus sp. CAG:698 | reverse complement strand
AGAGAAATAGCGTCCGGCAAAGAGTTCTGCAAACTTAGCGTTGGTGACGGGCATGATATCGGTGATGTATTTAAAATCAGGGCGATCCTGCATCAACCGGATAAGTTCGTCTTCATTGATGACTTCCTTGCGGGCTGTATTCACGAGAATGGCACCCTTCGGCATGTCCTTCAGCAAGGCATAATTGATAGAGTTCTTTGTTTCGGCAGTTGCAGGAATATGCAGAGATACCACATTACAGGTTTTATAGAGTTCTTCGGCAGAATCAACAGCTTTCACACCGTCTTTCTCTATAACCTCTTTCGGGCAGAATGCATCGTATGCATAAATGTCCATTCCGAAACCTTTGGCTATGCGAGCCACATTGCGACCTACATTTCCATAAGCGTGGATACCCAATTTTTTCCCTTTCAGTTCTGTTCCGGATGTTCCATTGTAGAAATTGCGGACAGCGTATACCAACAGACCGAAAACGAGTTCGGCTACCGCATTGGAGTTCTGACCCGGAGTATTCATTACGCATACACCGTGTGCAGTGGCAGCGGCCAGGTCTACATTGTCATAACCGGCACCGGCACGTACTACGATTTTCAGTTCTTTAGCAGCATCCAGCACTTCGGCATCAATAATATCACTGCGGATAATGATGGCATTGGCATCTTTCACAGCATCCAGCAATTGAGCTTTTTCTGTATATTTCTCAAGTAAGGCAAGTTCGTATCCGGCTGCCTTGATCTCCTTGCGAATACCGTCTACGGCTACTTTGGCAAACGGTTTATCTGTAGCAATAAGTACTTTCATAATTCTTCGTATTTTTTGTTTGGATAGTATAAAACGTTTTACTCTAAAATGACACAG
>CAVCAX010000103.1:9234-9838 GCA_963599995.1 Coprobacillus sp. CAG:698 | reverse complement strand
AGAAGCGCTCTCTCTGTTAGTGATACTTTTGGTAATCTTTAGTTGTCTCATTCTTATAAAACAGATTTGGAGTGCAAAGTTACAACAAATAATTTGTTAACTTATTATCTTAACGTAACTTTTTCACCATTATTATTAAGAGCCTGTTTAAAATTTTACCTGTATCATTTTGAGACTCCCCCTTCCGGAAGAAGAAACGGTACAGCACGGTCCGTTATACCGAACGGAGGTTAGGGCATTTTAAACAGACTCTTCTACGAAACAAAAAAGAACACCGGCAAGTTGTCTGCCGGCATTCTTTTTAGCTGATATACAATCTTCTTATCTTAAATTAATCATAGACACTTATTATTTCAAGTCTGACTGACTTACCCATGAGGTCAATCGGCTTCTCCATGAGACTGGCCAAACTAACCCCTGAGTCCGGGCTACTTATTCCTGAGTCAGATCAACGGCGTAGTTGGCACGTTTTCCAGAGGGGAATATTCCGGTGAGGAACAATACCTGATCAGGTGACTTAGTGGCAGACTTGAGCACTTCTTCCAGATCACTGACTTTACGTATCTGCTGGCCATTAGCTTTCAGGATAATGAAACCTTTGCGG
>CAVCAX010000103.1:0-9120 GCA_963599995.1 Coprobacillus sp. CAG:698 | reverse complement strand
GCGGATACCTGCATCTTTCATTTTTCCATTGGAAACCCCTGTCACCTCGACGCCATATCCTAACTTGAGCTGTTTCTTCAAATCAGCAGGAATCTCTCTGAAAGCTGCACCCAGAATTTCCATTCCGGCGTTCTTCACCACTTTTGTAGTTCCTTGTTCGTTCTTCAAAGTCACCTCTACACTCTTCTCTTTCTTGTCACGGATCAACTTCACACTCACCTTATCGCCCGGACGATGTTTGGCCAGTGCTTCCTGCAAATCGGCAAAGTTGTGTACTTTCTTTCCATCGATACCGACGATAACATCGTCTACCTTGATATCGGCACCGGCAGCAGAACCACCGTCAACGACTTCACGAACCCAAACGCCGTCTACGACACCGAATTCTTTTGCTTTATCACGAAGTGTAGTACCCGATTTATCGATAGGCTGCTGATCTTCCATGATGCTGGTTCCCAGAGAAGCACCTGCAATGCCTAACATTGCACGCTGCACCGTACCGTATTCTTTCAAGTCAGCGACCACCTTCTTCATGATGCTGGTCGGGATGGCAAATCCATATCCGGCATACGCACCGGTGGGAGATGACAATACGGAGTTGATTCCGACCAATTCACCTTTTGCATTTACCAACGCACCACCACTGTTACCTTGATTGATAGCAGCATCTGTCTGAATGAATGATTCGATGCCACCGTTGTAAACGCCCAATGTACGCGCCTTTGCACTTACGATACCGGCAGTTACGGTAGAGTTCAGGTTGAACGGGTTACCTACTGCAAGTACCCACTCTCCTACCTTCAGAGCCTCTGAGTCACCAACCGGAATGGTAGGCAGGTCATCATCCGATTCTATTTTCACCAATGCAAGGTCGGTGCTCGGGTCCGTACCGATAATACGTCCTTTGAATTCACGGTTATCGTTCAACTTCACAGCTATTTCATCTGCTCCGTCGATTACGTGATTGTTCGTCACGATGTATCCATCTTTGGAGATAATGACTCCCGAACCGAACCCTACACGTTCCGGAGTTTGCACCTGACGTTGTCCGCCACGTCCGTCACCGAAAAAGAAATCAAAAATATCGGGGGCTGCCTGCACAGTCTGCGTTTTTGAAGCCTGGGTTGATTTTATATGGACTACAGCATGAAGCGAATTTTCTGCTGCCTGTGTCAAATCTACCGGTTGTGCATTGATCGCATCAAAAGCAGCCATTTTCACATTAGGGTTCTGCTGGAACACCTCATTAAATGCAACCGACTTATCGGACTCCTGTCCCTGCATCATCTTGTAGGTCGTTATGCCTGCAACTCCTGAGCTCAGCAGAACGATAGCTCCCACTCCTAAAATGTTTTTTGTTGTCTGTTTCATACTATTCTTTTTTATTCTTTAAAATGTTAATATTCCGTTTTGTTTTAACTTTATGACGTTAAAATAACGACAAAATTCATTCACTTATTCCACTTGTCACTCTTTTTTGTTCTCTTTTAACAGAGAATATTTACTGATTAACAGCGGTTAACGGCATGAACTGACAAATTTACATTCATTACATGACACCCCTTTTAACAGGTGTTCCTCCTACATGAAACATGCCAAATAGGCAGTATATCACCCAAAATAAGGTTACGGACTACTCTACCATCCCTTTATCGATACCGAATTTTTCGCCTGTCTGGCATTTCCCGGCAGGTTCTACATGCACCAGAATGTCATAAACATTATCGACCGATCCCTTTATGCTCTTTTCTACAGAATCGGCAATCTCATGTGCCTGCGTTATGGTTATTTGCGGATCGACTTCTATATCGAGAGTAATCAGATACAGATTTCCGATCATTCTCGACCGTACCCGATGCGGATTTCCCGCACCGGGCACCTGTTCCACTGCTTTGAATATCTTGTTGTACACATTGACATCCTTAACGCCATCCATCAGCTCTACATTGGAATCCATAAAGATACTCACAGAAGATTTTATAATAAAGAGACTGATTATCAATCCGGTGATAGAATCGAGTATAGGCAGTTTAAATATAAACGTAAAGACCAACCCCAGTAGCACTCCGGAGGAAATGACCACATCATTACGCATATTGACCGCATTTGCTGTAAGCAGTGAACTGTCGATTCTCTTCCCTTGTCTATATTGATAAGCTGCCAGCAGCAATTTGCCGGCAATAGAAAACAAGGTGACATATATGGCAATGGAGGAAGGGATTTCTTTGGATTCACTCGAGAAAATACTCTCAATGGCAGACAGTAGCATCTGTGCACCGGCATAAAAAATCACAAGTGACAATATTTTAGTTGCAATGCCCTCGGCCTTTTCATAACCGAACACATACTTTTTGGAAGGCGGCCGGCTAATGACACGTGCCGTAAAAATCATAACGATGGAAATAATCACATCCGTTGCCGAATCGATGCCATCACCAAGTACAGCCAAACTACCCGCCCACAGACCAATCACAATCTTCGACACAGAAAGCACCGCATTACCAATCGTACTTATCCATGAAGTTTTAATCAATATTTTCTCCCGCGACATCTTTATAATAATTAAATAAATTGTCAATTAATTAATGTGCCAATCAGGCAATGTGTCAATGTGCCAATATTCCGATGTACCAATATGCCGATGTACCGATTAGCTGCGCTGCTATATTCCAATAATAAGCTACCAACATACCTGTTCTTTATATATATTACCACATTCGTTCTATATATTATTACATTGTTCAATGGGCATATTAGCCTAATTGTTTATTCTTCAATCGGCACATTGGCATATTGGCATATCGATTGATTGGCACATTATTCACCTCTTTCCGTAGAGTTTGTCAATCAGATCTTGCCGTCCGATGCGCCGTAATTCATTTATGATATTCCTGCGTTCTTCCGGTTTATACCAGAAAAAGAATTGTCGCTGCGCCAGCTTTTCTTTTTGCGTTTTAGCACTAAATACCGGTTCCAAGGTATATGGATGAAATCCGGTATACCAAGCTTCCGTAGCCACCGTCATAGGCGTAGGAGTAAAATCCTGCACCTGTTCCAAATGAAAATCCAGACGCTTGGTGATAACCGCCAATTCAGCCATATCCTCCTCCTTACAACCGGGATGGCTGGAAATGAAATAAGGAATAAGCTGCTGACGCAACCCTTTCTCGCTATTAATCCGATCGAATATCTTCTTAAACTCTCCAAACTGGCTGAACGGAGGCTTACGCATAATAGAAAGAACACGGTCACTGGTATGCTCCGGTGCTACTTTCAACCGTCCGCTCACGTGCTTTTCAATCAACTCACGGGTATATTCGGAAGTACTTTGATTGACAGCAGGATCTTTACTCCGGTGCAACAACAGATCATAGCGCACCCCACTCCCGATAAATGACTTCTTAATGCCCGGCAACGCATCCACTGCATAATAGATATCCAGCAGAGGACGGTGATCGGTATTCAAGTTGGGACAGACCTTAGGATGAATACATGACGGACGTTTGCATCTCCGACAAATATTCTTGTCTTTTCCTCCCATTTTGTACATATTGGCCGATGGGCCTCCCAAATCACTGAGGTATCCTTTAAAATCGGGCAATTGCATCACCTCTTTCACCTCTCTCAGAATGGACTCCTTGCTACGGCTCACGATAAATTTTCCCTGATGCGCCGATATTGTACAAAAAGCACATCCTCCAAAACATCCGCGATGGATATTCACCGAGAACTTGATCATGTCGTAGGCAGGAATACGCTTCCCTTTATATTTCGGGTGTGGCAGACGCGTATACGGTAAATCGAAAGAAGCATCCAGTTCCTGCTGCGTCATGGGAGGATATGGCGGATTAACCACCACCACCTGCTTATCGACCCGCTGCAGTATACGTGAAGCAGCATACTTATTGGATTCTTCTTCGATATGCCGGAAGTTAGCCGCCTGTTTCTTTTTGTCTTTCAAACATTCTTCATGAGAAAAAAGTTCGATATCCCCTTCCGTACGGATGGATTCCATCTCTGCAGCATTGCACAAATAGGCTGTTTGCAGGATGTCTGTCGGAATTTCCGCAGCCGATTGCATGCGCTTGCAAAGCTCCACAATCGGCTTTTCGCCCATACCATAGATAAGCAGATCCGCGCCACTGTCGCAAAGAATGCTTTTCTGCAGCTTATCCTGCCAGTAATCATAATGGCTCAACCGACGCAAGCTTGCCTCGATTCCACCTAAAACAACAGGAACATCGGGATAGATTTTTTTCAATATCCGGCTATATACAATCGAAGGATATTCCGGACGCATATCCGGACGGCCGTCCGGCGTGTAGGCATCTTCACTGCGAAGGCGTTTATTGGCAGTGTATTTATTCACCATCGAATCCATACATCCTGCCGAGATGCCGAAAAAGAGACGGGGACGGCCCAACTTCTTGAAATCGCGCAAGTCGTCACGCCAATTCGGTTGAGGTACAATAGCTACCCGTAATCCTTGCGCTTCAAGGATACGGCAAATCACTGCCGGCCCGAATGAGGGATGGTCTACATACGCATCTCCGCTAAATAGGATAACATCGAGTTCATCCCAGCCGCGCAGTTCTACTTCTTTTTTTGTGGTGGGTAACCAATCGGTAAGCCGGTATTCTTTCATGCCGCGAAGATACGGATAATTTTGCTATACCAGTGCATGGATAAAGCAGAAGATGAACCATCCGCATACGGCTACCTTGAGCACAGTGCCCAAAAGGAAGCCTATAAAAGCTCCCAATCCGGCTCTCAACGCATGCCGGGTTTCTTTGCCACCCAACAACTCGCCTATGAATGCGCCGATAAACGGACCTGCAACAACACCCAAAGGCGGAAACCAAAAAAGTCCGGCAAATGTACCGATAATGCAACCCCAATTTCCCCAAGACGTACCGCCAAACCGTTTCACTCCAAATGCCGGAACAAGATAATCGAGTATCTGAACCAAGACGACAAGAAGTAACCATAGCAGAAGTTGCATCGGGGTAAAAGCGGCCTTATCGGTAAGTTGAAGCAACACCAAAGCCACGTAAGCGACAGGCGGTCCCGGCAACATAGGGACGATGCAGCCGATCAGCCCCGCCAACAGACAAATACTCCCCAGAACAATGAGAAAAACATCCATAATTTATCCGATGCGTTTGACGATACGTTTTTCACTCACCCTGCAATAACAAACTGCAAAGTCATCTGCTCACCATCATAAATTTCGCGAAAACCGATACCTTGCTCCGACAAATATTCTTTCAAATCCTGAAACGCATTGGCATTATCCATAATAATCTCCACGGTTTCACCTGATCGGGCATTGCATATAGCTTTCATAGCCGGAATCAGAGGGCTGTAAGCAGTCGTCCCACGAGTATCGGTAACAATCATGCTTCCTCCTCTTCTGCTTCTGTCTCTTGCGAATTGAGCCAGGTGAGATACAACTTGATGAGCTGCTGCAAGCCGAATGCCTTCATATTATTGTGATAAATCACATCAATACAGAGATCGAGCAAGTCCTTACTGTCTTCTTCCTGACTGGCTATAAGTGAACGGATATTGAGTTTGAGCTTATCAAGAACTGCTTCATCAACAATACCGTTACTGTCGATGAGATGACGGAACAGTGCATATTTCTCAATCGTTTTCAAGTTCTCTTCCGAAACTTCCATGGTACGTGTACCACTGGGATTTGCTTGTATAATATACATAATCTTTTTGTTTTAGAGTTAATGATAGCGACAAAGATAGAATTTTTTAATGACTAATGGCAAACGATGAATAATTAATTGCTGCCTGTTTATGAATCATTCATCATTTAACATTCACCGCCCTCCATCAGGCAACCGGATAATGCCTCTGTTCTATTTCTCCTTCTTAAAATTTCATCCGCACAGTTTCTTTTCCTACTTCTCTCTAACATCGGAATTTCCCAAGACAAGACCGGCATCCACATAAAGACAAGACCGGCATCCCACAAAAAGACAAGACCGGCATCCCACAAAAAGACAAGACCGGCATCCCACAAAAAAGAGAAGAGTGAAAAATCATCCGACTCCCCACTCTTCTCTTTTATGATTATTTGCCGATCGTTATAGCGGAATATACTCTACAAACGCCTCCATCGCCTCGTATGAAGCAAGTCCCAGACTATCGTAAAGCGCAGCCGTTGCACGGTTACGGTCTTCACTACGCTGCCAGAACAAACGTTCGTCGTTACCCAAGAACGGTGCACTCTCCATCTGCGACTGATGCTTCAGGATGGAATTACGTTTAGCGCGCAACTCTTCCGGACTGATAGGCACTGCCATCTCTATATTTTCGATTTCCCACTCTGCCCATGCACCGCGGTACATCCAGATACGGCAGTCTTTCAGCCATTTGGCACCTTCCTCTTTTTCCAAATCGATGGCAGCAAACACGGCATCCGTACAAACGCGGTGTGTACCATGCGGATCGGCCAAGTCGCCTGCCACGAATATCTGATGAGGTTTCACCTCACGAAGCAGATTACGTACGATTTCCACATCAGCTTCACTGATCGGATTCTTTTGGATTTTACCTGTTTCGTAGAACGGCAGGTCCAGGAAATGGCAACGGTCCAATGGAATATTATTATATGTACAAGCCGTACGGGCCTCACCACGACGAATCAATCCTTTGATAGTCAATATATCGCGTGAATCCATGTCACCATCTTTCTTTTCCTTGAGGAATTTACGGATTTCCGCATACTTCTCATTGATCACCAGGTCTTCGCTGTTATTGAATATCTGATTGAAACCATTGATAAAGTGCAGGAAACGGATCACTTCCTCATCGCCTACAGCGATGTTACCTGATGTTTCATAAGCGACATGCACCTCGTGTTTCTGCTCTACCAGACGACGGATAGTGCCTCCCATAGAGATCACATCATCATCCGGATGCGGAGAGAATACAACAACACGTTTCGGGAACGGTTTGGCACGTTCGGGACGGTATGTATCGTCAGCATTCGGTTTTCCACCGGGCCATCCGGTAATAGTATGCTGCAAATCATTGAATATCTTGATATTCACATTGTATGCCGAACCGAAGAGAGCCAGCAATTCGCTCAATCCGTTTTCGTTATAGTCTTTATTTGTAAGTTTCAGGATCGGTTTACCCGTCAATTGGCACAACCAAACAATGGCACTACGGATCAGTTTGTCGTTCCATTCGCAGGAAGTCACCAACCACGGACGCTGGATACGCGTCAGATTGCTGGCAGCCGAAAGATCGATTGCCACATGTGCATTGTTATGCGTCTGCAGGTAAGAGGCAGGAATCGTATCCGTAATAGAACCTTCCACGCATTCTTTTATCATGTGCGCCTTGTCTTCCCCCCATGCCAGAAGATATACTTTCTTGGCACCCAGGATGGTAGACACACCCATTGTAATAGAGCTGATAGGTGTATTATCGATCGCTCCGAATATTTTGGAAGCTTCGTTGCGCGAAGCACTATCCAATAAGATCAGACGCGTGGTAGAGTTCAAACGTGATCCCGGCTCATTGAAAGCGATGTTACCCACACGGCCGATGCCTAACAGGGCAATATCGACCCCACCGAAACTCTCGATGCGTTGCTCGTACAAACGGCAGTATTCCAGAATCGTATCTTTTGCGATGCTTCCGTCCGGACTGAACACATTCTGCTTGTCGATGTCCACATGATCCAGCAACATTTCTTTCAGAGCATTGAGGTTGCTGTTGATAGCATCGGCAGAAAGAGGATAATACTCGTACATATTGAATACGATCACATTGCGGAAACTCA
This sequence comes from Coprobacillus sp. CAG:698, assembly GCA_963599995.1. Taxonomy (GTDB): domain Bacteria; phylum Bacteroidota; class Bacteroidia; order Bacteroidales; family Bacteroidaceae; genus Bacteroides. The sequence goes on along the minus strand of CAVCAX010000103.1, from coordinate 1,310 downwards.
AGCCTTCTTCCTTGTGCATACGGATCAATTCCGAGTACACATGACGCGGAGAATTACCGCCCGGCAATGCCAATACACAGAAGCGTCCTGCTTTTTGTTTATCGCGTATTGTCTGTGCTATTTCACAAGCAATGTGATTGGCGCCTTCTTCTACGGATTCATAAATATCGGTAGGGATTTTTTCAAGTCGGGTCAACACCGACCGTTCAAATGCATTCTCAGGTCTGTAATATCTGGGGGAGACCCTGTTGAGAGTGATTTGAGAACTTAAGTTTGTTTTCATAAATTCTTTAATTAAGTTATGTTAGATTCAAGTCGTGCGACTGTTTTCTGAACGACAAAGATACAAAAGAAGTTTATTATAAAACCTACCTTATTGTAGGTATTGTTGCCCCAAAAGAACAATTTTAACGTTTGTTTATTTAGAGTCCGTTTAAATTTTCTTCAAACAGTATCTTCAGTTTCTTTTAAGTCTGCTTTCCTGTTTTCAGCCGTTGCACAGTCCGAGCCGGAAAGCATCCGCATCTTTCCATACAGGAAACTTATCGCGTAATTGCTGCAAAGCTGTCAAGTTGAGCGAAACGGTCTCAACGCCCTCTTCCCCGTCCGGCACAGAAGCCAGCGTTTCTCCCTTGGCAGAAAAGACTACACTCCCGCCATTATAAGTAAGTTTGTTTCCATCCGTGCCTATGCGATTCACTCCGCATACATAGCATATATTTTCCAATGCACGGGCGCAAAGCAGAGTATCCCATACCGAGCGTCTTGACTGTGGCCAGTTCGCCACATATATCAGCAGGTCGTATCCATTGCCTACATTCCGGCTCCATACCGGGAAACGCAAGTCGTAACAGACCAGCAGACAAATGTTCCACCCATGATAAGAAACGATAAGCCTGTCGTTTCCGGCAGAGAAATGTTCTGTTTCATTCCCCATGCGGAAAAGGTGGTGCTTGTCGTAATAGTACGCTTCCCCTTCGGGAGTAATAAAGAAAGCGCGATTATAACAATTACCCCGTTCGCTACAAATAAAACTGCCGCAAAGAGCCAGCCGGTATTCATCCGCCAACTCCTTCAGCATACGTACTGTAGTTCCGGACAACAGTTCTGCAAGTTCCCGGCTTCTCATGCTGAATCCCGTAGAAAACATCTCCGGTAAAACAACAATCTCCGTTGTTCCGTGAAGAGCATCCAGCCTTTCGCGAAGCATACGGAGATTTTCCTGTTTATTTTCCCAGACTATATCCGTCTGGACGATTGAAATATTCAATGGATGCATCATTTTGTCAATACATCAGCCTTTCGTTTTC
>CAVCAX010000102.1:1834-2837 GCA_963599995.1 Coprobacillus sp. CAG:698 | reverse complement strand
GCGTTTTATCAATTAACGATTTTGATACATTTATATATAATACAACCGAAGCACGTAAAATACTAACCGGTATATGTCACTTTTTTATCAAAAGCGTTTCATTTACTTTCTATTTTTAATGTCGCCTTCTTTAATCCGCGCCCGACAGCTTCCAAAACAATCTCTCCCGGTTGGTCCGTTACTTGGACAATAGCCGTCATCATGCCGCTGAATACCTTCATTTTAGGTAACTGGAAAGATTCCAACGATGCAGGATTTCCATTGGCTCCCGCACAATAAACGCCTGCTCCTTTCACTTTAAAACTGATTTCATCAACTGCATCCGGACAAAGGTTTCCTTCCTTGTCCGTTACTCTCACCGTCACAAAACAAAGATCTTTCCCATCGGCTTTCAAGATAGTTTTATCCGGAATCAGCTCTATATGATGCGGTGTACCGGCTGTATGTATTTCTTTCTCTGCAACAGCCTTTCCATTGTTATCATAAGCTACCACTTTCACAGTACCCGGTTCATATTTAGTATCCATCCACATCAAGCGATAACGCTGTTGGCGCTTCAAGTTCATCATAGAAACGGAATCGGCACTGTTGTGCACCGTTACAGATAAGTCTTTGGTACGTTTTCCCTGGCTTTTTCCATTTATAAATAACTCTGCAGAAGGATAATTCGTATAAACGAAAACCGGAGTCACCTCTCCTTCACGGCCTTTCCAATTCCAGTGAGGCAAAATATGCAATGTCTCCTTCTCCTTATTCCAGTGGCTGCGATACAGATAATAACGGTCTTTGGGCAATCCTGCCAAATCAATAATACCAAACAAAGATGAATGACTTGGCCAGTCCGTATAATAAGGGGTCGGTTCTCCCAGATAATCAAAACCGGTCCACACAAATTCACCGATACAATACGGCAAATCCTCGTGTTGGATAAAGTCATCCTCGGGTAAGTTAGACCAACCGCAATGTTCCACATCATAAGAAGAGGCCTGATGGTCATCATATC
>CAVCAX010000102.1:1078-1798 GCA_963599995.1 Coprobacillus sp. CAG:698 | reverse complement strand
CTTTTCATCCATGCACGCACTACCGGAAATTTATATACTCCCCGTGAACTTACCGTAGAAGCAGTCTCACTACCCAAGATTATCTGTTGGGGAAGTTTCTTATAAGCTTCCGGATATTTATGAGGACGGTAGTTTAAACCGACTACATCCATTACAGCAGCCATATTATTATTTATGACGGCATCCGGTGCATCCATACCTTGTGTTACGGGGCGGGTAGGATCTTCCCGATGACATATATCCTGCAAAAAGCGTGATAATTTCGGTCCCTGATCCCCATTCCACTGGTCCGGAACTTCATTACCGATACACCACATCACCACACTCGGATTATTGCGAAAATGCCGCAGTACATTTACCAGATCTCTTTCCACCCATTCATCAAATATTTTATTGTAGCCCTTCTCGCACTTAGTTGCTTTCCACTCATCAAAAGTCTCTACCATAAGCATCATTCCCATCTCATCACAAGCCCTCACAAGTTCGGGTGCAGGCATGTTATGAGAAGTCCGGATTGCATTGCATCCCATATCTTTCAATATTCGTATCTGATGCCGGATTGCCGCATCATTTACGGCAGCCCCCAACGGTCCCAAATCATGATGATTACAAACGCCCTTAAACATCGTTTTCTTCCCATTCAGAAAGAATCCCTCATTCGGAATAATTTCTATAGAACGAATACCGAACGGAGTGACAGATTCATCTTTCAATGCATTG
>CAVCAX010000102.1:0-1068 GCA_963599995.1 Coprobacillus sp. CAG:698 | reverse complement strand
ACTTTCGACTCCGCCGTATATAAACAAGGAGTATCCGGTGTCCAAAGTTCCGGCTTTTCTACTACAAACTCCTGAGAAAACGTTTGATTATCAAAATCAGTAAGCCGCTTCTCCTCCTTACAAAGGACACTTCCATCCGCATTTTTTATTTCGGTAACAATACGGTAGGACGAGGACGATTTTCCCTCCGGTATCACCAATGATGTATTCAGATGTACCCGTGCAAAATCATCTTTTACAACCGGAGTAGACAGCTGTGTACCCCATACGGGAATATGCGCATCTTCATTTACTACCAAATGCACATTCCTATATAATCCGGCCCCCGGATACCAGCGGGAAGACTCCACTTCATTCTCCAAACGTACCGCCATTATATTACTTCCATTGGCATTCAGATACGGTGTCACATCCAAATAAAAAGCATTATAGCCATACGGCCAATAACCGGCTTCCTTTCCATTGATATAAACCCTGGCATGGCTCATAGCCCCATCAAATACCAAAGTTGCCTTTTTGTTTTTATCGAATGCAGGAACTTCAAAATTCAGCCGATACCAACCCACACCTACAAATGGCAATCCGCCCGTACGTCCGGCATGTTCCATAGCCTCCTTCTGTCCGTCTTGGGTAATAGCCACCTTTTGCCGGTCGTTCTGAATACTGAAGGGACCATAAATAGCCCAATCGTGAGGTACAGTTACCGATTGCCACCGACTGTCATCGTAATCCGGTCGGCTAAAGTCCGCATGATCCGAACGAATAAATTTCCATCCTTTTTCAAATGTATACTGTGTGCGCGTCGCTCCTACTTCATCAGTAGCCCGTATCACCTGGCAATTGGTCAAATAGAGGAATGTTAGTAGAACAAATAAGAATTTCTGCATAATATTCAATTTAAGAGTAAAGAATAAATCTATTAAGGGATAGGCAAATATATACAAATTCCATTCAATCATCCTAATTTTCAAAACACAAAATATTAGAAATCAACTATTTTAAGGGTAGTCCATAAAATAGTCACTTTTAGATTAGTACTTTCCTTTTTACAATTGTACTATATAATAC
>CAVCAX010000101.1:0-6345 GCA_963599995.1 Coprobacillus sp. CAG:698 | reverse complement strand
CTGTTGGACTACCAAGATTCGAACTTGGACAAACAGAACCAAAACCTGTTGTGCTACCATTACACCATAGTCCAAACTTAAACACCGCTTTCTGTTAAAAAGCGGTGCAAAGATAGTGTTATGCAACTAAACCTCCAAATATTTTGGAGGTTTTTTATTTTGCAATGATCAGATAATAGTTTTTCTTGCCGCGTTGAACAAGCAGATACTTCTCATCCAGCAAATCTGCCGTAGTAATCACCTGATCGAATGCGGTCAGCTTCTCTTTGTTCAGAGAGACACCGCCACCCTGTACCAGCTTACGCATCTCGCCTTTTGAGGTAAATACCGCTGCATGGTCTACGAACAGATCGACCGCTTTCACGCCTTCGGCGAGTGCGTCACGAGACACCTCAAACTGTGGAACGCCTTCGAAAACCGCCAACAGCGTGTCTTCGTCGAGCTTTCTCAACGCATCGGAAGTCGCATTGCCGAACAGGATATTGGAAGCGTCTACCGCTGCATTGTAATCCTCTTCAGAGTGAACCATCACCGTCACCTCTTTGGCCAGGCGTTTCTGAAGCACCCGCAAGTGCGGAGCCTGTTGATGTTCTGCAATCAACGCATCGATTTCCTCTTTGGAAAGAGCCGTAAATATCTTGATGTAACGTTCCGCATCCGAATCGCTGACGTTCAGCCAGAACTGATAGAACTTGTACGGAGAAGTATATCTTGCATCGAGCCATACATTGCCCGATTCCGTCTTACCGAATTTACCGCCATCCGCCTTCGTAATCAGCGGACAAGTCAAAGCGAAGACCTCTCCCCCGTTCGTGCGGCGTATCAGCTCGGCACCTGTCGTGATATTGCCCCACTGATCCGAACCGCCCATCTGGAGCTTGCATCCTTTAGTCTGGTTCAGATACAGGAAATCGTATCCCTGAAGCAACTGGTAAGTAAACTCCGTAAACGACAACCCGTCACGGGCTTCCCCGTTCAGACGTCTCTTCACCGAGTCCTTTGCCATCATATAGTTCACAGTAATATGTTTACCCACCTCACGAGCAAAATCAAGGAAAGTGAAGTCTTTCATCCAGTCATAATTGTTCACCAGCTCTGCACGATTCGGCACGTCCGATTCAAAATCCAGAAACTTGGCCAACTGCTTTTTGATACAAGCCTGATTGTGACGCAAAGTCTCTTCATTCAGCAAATTACGCTCTGCCGACTTACCGGAGGGATCGCCAATCATACCTGTCGCACCACCGATGAGCGCCAACGGTTTATGACCACAACGCTGGAGGTGGCGGAGCATCATTACGCCACACAAGTGGCCAATATGCAGTGAATCGGCCGTCGGGTCAATTCCGAGATAAGCTGTTACTTGCTCCTTAGCTAACAATTCTTCTGTGCCCGGCATCATGTCTTGCAGCATGCCACGCCATCTTAATTCTTCTACAAAATTCATCGAATGATATTAGTTTTTAAATATTTAGTCCGGACAAAAATACGACTCTTTCTTTGAAGAAACAACTCTTATCCATTAAAAAAAACTTTCTTGATATTATGCTGTATCTGCTCCGTAAGTTCGGCTACGGAGATTCCCAATACATGAGCCGCCTTCTCGTATACCCGGCAGATATCCGCCCCGCTGTCATCCGTCTCCAGAAAGAGCCTGTCAAGCGGTATTACCCGCAGGGCTTCCTCATTGTAACGAACGCCCAAAGAGAAATAAAACCCCGAGCGGAGCATTTCCAAAGCCAGTTCCGGCTTTCCGCGAAAACCGTGTTGAATCCAGGGGATATTGCCGGAAGCGCTCCTTTTCAGAGACCCGATGATTCCGGTGGACTTCACATTATGAATCAGGACCGGTTTCCCCAGCCGTTCCGCAATGGCCAGTTGGCGCAAGAAAATACGTTCCTGAGCCGCCAGCAGCTCCGCATGAACCTGCTTATCCATACCGCATTCGCCAATAGCGAGCACCTGCGGATGTCCGGCCAGTTCCTCCAGCAAGGTCCAGTCTATCCGCTCTTCCAACGTTACATCCCACGGATGTACGCCCACGGAATAGAACCGTCCCGCTTCCGGCAGGAACTCCTCTTCCGGGAAACGGATATTCAAGATTGCCCGGAAAGAGTCTTCGGACAAACGGTGAGAATGTATATCCAACAGTTCCATAATCGGCTAAGGTACAGGGTCGTATCCGGAACCACCCCAGGGATGGCAACGCAAGATCCGCCTTACAGCCAGATAAAGTCCCTTGAAAGGACCGTGCTTTTTAATTGCCTCGATGGCATACTGCGAACAAGTCGGAGTAAAACGGCAGGAGGGGGGGAGCATCGGTGAAATACACGCCCGGTAAAAATAGATGGGAATCAACAATATGTACGACAGCAGGTGCTTCATTCCAGCTTCTCCGCGATACGGGCCAACAAGACCTTTACCTTCTCTTCTATCTCCTCCGTGCGGCACAGTTCGTCCGACAGATAAATAAAAGCAATCGTCAGCCCCCGTCCTTTCTCTTGCAGCGCCTGCCACAACGGTCCCTTATTCTTCCGGTAAGCCTCGCGTATCTGCCGTTTCACCCGATTACGCTTTACCGCCCGCTTAAACCGTTTTTTGGGAACACTGATAAGAATGGACACAGGCACTTCCTGCTGCTCCACAGACATATACACCGCACGCAGGGGAAAGACGGAAAACGAACGTGAAAAACCGCCCGCAAACATCTTCTCAATAACAATCTTACTATGAAGCCTTTCAGCTTTGCACAATGTATTCATCCGTACGATATAAAAAAGCAACGAGCTACAAGCACACGCACGGTACGCAGCACTTGCAGCTCGTAACTTGTCTGTTATTAATTACTTTCCTTTGTTGTTCTCCTTAATGAACATATCCAGAGCGGCTGTCATAGAAGGAGCTTGTACGGTAGGGGCCTCCAAATCCAGGCGAAGCCCGGCATCACGGACAGCCTGCGCTGTTGTAGAACCGAATGTTCCGATCTTTATATCCTGCTGATCAAAATCCGGGAAATTCTTCTTCAATGAAGAAACACCGGCCGGACTGAAGAACACCAGCATATCATAGTCAAATTCCTCATTCTTGTCAAAATCGTTACTAACGGTGCGATACATCACCACCTCCGTATGCTGGATGTTATGTTTATCCAACAGGTTCTTGATGTCATCATTGTGTACATCCGACATCGGTACGAGATATTTCTCGGTCTTGTGTTTCACTATAGAAGGTATCAGATCTTCAATCTTACCTGTAGCGCCAAAGAATATCTTGCGTTTACGGTATTGCACATACTTCTGAATATAGAGTGCAACTTGCTCCGTTACACAAAAATACTTCATTGTTTCCGGGATAGTCACACGGAGCTCCGTGCAAAGATGAAAAAAATGATCAATCGCATGACGCGAAGTAAATATGACAGCTGTGTGGTCAAGGATTGACACTTTCTGTTGTCTGACCTCTTTAGCAGAAACACTTTCTACTTTAATAAAGGGGCGGAAATCTATTTTCACGCCATACTTTTCGGCGATGTCGTAATAGGGAGATTTCTCTGAAGCAGGTTTGGGCTGCGACACAAGTACTTTCTTAATTTTCAACGTCCTAAAATTTTATTACCAATATATTGTTTAGCACTCTCAAGCCCTGATACAAAAGTAAATAGGGCAAGATTTCAAGGGCACAAAAGTACAAAATTAAAAGGAAAAGGCTACTAATCTTATTGAAAAAAAGCTTTATCCACTTATAAAACATCAGGATTTTAGCAAAAATTATCAAGAATAGCCCGATTGAAATTAAAAACAAGATACTCAAATCGAAATAAACAAGGAGAAGAACGAACGGGAAAAGAACAAATCCGAAGTAATAAATCAGTGCCGAATAAGATTCCAGCCACATATTTGTCCTATTTTTATCAAAAAACACCCATCCTAAGAAAGAATAAAACAGCCACTTCAGCAAAATATAAAGCAGGCAGACAAGAATATAAATCCCCAATAGGAGAGGGGGGAAGACCTTTTCCATCAAGGCCGGCTGCACGTCATTAAAGTAGTTGAAGATACAGATTCCACTCAGGATGCATGTCTGAAACACCAACAGCAACAGATAACGGACGTCCGCAGCCGTAGAGGCGGCAAAGATGCTTGCCCGTTCGCGGTGAAGCATAAAATCTTTTGCCTGCTGAGAAAGGAACTTCTTGCTCCGCGCCAACGCAAAGGACGAAAAGAAGAAGCAGGCGAGCAACACCAGTGCAATCACATCGTCCGTACGGGGAGAGTAGGGAAGGGGGATCCCCTCAAAACCGGATGCAAGTATCAGCCACGCACTCATATAGCCGCAAATTTACGGATGGACGCATCCCAAACGGGAACCGTATGCACCAGTTCGACAGCCTCCTCCGGAGTGGCGGCCACATGCCAGATGTCTCCGTGCTGCTTCCGCATAAAATTCTCGTCGATGGCGCGTTTAAGCTGTTCGAGCAACGGATCAAAAAAGCCGTTTACATTCAATATCACAATCGGGTTAAGATAAAGCCCCAACTGCTTCCAGGTAATGATTTCAAGCAGTTCTTCCAAAGTACCGCATCCGCCGGGCAGAGCGATCACAGCATCGCTCAGATCCGCCATCAGCTGCTTCCGCTCGTGCATGCTTTCCACTTCAATCAATCGGGTCAATCCCGTATGGTGCCATCCCTGTTCCACCATGAACCGGGGAATGACTCCCGTAACCTCACCTCCGTCTGCAAGCACCGCATCGGCTACAGAACGCATCAATCCAATGCTTCCCGCACCGTTCACCAAACGGATATGCCGTTGGGCAAGCAACCGCCCCAACCGGTTGGCAGCTTCAAAATATACCTGGTCTATCTTAGTACTCGATGCGCAGTAAACACATACGGAATTTATCTGATTCATACTCCTATATCTATGTTTCGGGCACAAAGGTACATTTTTTGAGTTACACATAAAACCCTGCCATGAAGAAGTAGAGAAAATAATCCATATTTTAAGAACAAAAGAGGGGGGACCATACAGAGCAAGAACGGAATTCGGAACAGGCCGAAGACGGTCAACACCTCCAACCCGCTCTCTCTCTCTTTGGGAGGCATATCAGATTTATGCCCCTCCGTGTTTTAGTGGCACGTTTGTGATGTATTTTAAGAAGTTTCCATTTGTATTCCTACTATCCTTACACAAATAGAAAGGAAATACCTTCCTGTCTTTATCAAGGCCCAGTCCTACCGAGAGAATTTCATCCCCCTCTTCAAAGGCCAAAGGATACTTACACAAAAGTTCACCGGCATAACTCAATAAATGATATTCGTATATATCCGATTTAGCTTTGATGGCAGTTGAACCTTTTCGGACCAAGCAATGAATTCCCTCAGCATCCAATTTGACAGCCTCCACTTTATGGTCAAGCTCTTTATAAAACAGTTCAAAATAATCTTCCGAATACCTTAAAGAGTCTTTTTGAGCAGACTCCTCCACGTTCACTTGAAACAGGTCAACCTCCTTTCCGGTTTCGTAATCTTTAGTGTCAGTTATCCACAACTTGCCCGACAGTCCATCCGTATACACCAACACCTCATTATATACATCGGCCACAGGGTCGGTAAAATAATACCCCATCATTGCTTTCTTGTACACTTCGCTCAATTTTCCTAAACGCTTAACTCTCTTTCCCGTTTGTACATCAAAAATGGCGCAAAAAGGGGAGTAGTCATAAAATTCAGGCAAGAACATATTATATTCTACCGACTCTGAATAATTCTTTTGCAGCTCTTCCAAACCCACAGTAATGGGATACCCCCTTAAACTCCCGATTAACACGTAGCGGCTATCTAACGGGAGAAACCGGGAAGCACTCGTGTACATATACAGAGGTATACTGTCAAGCTCAAAATTGAAAGAAAACATATCGCAGCTCTCTTCCTCTTTCGTTGTCGATAGAAATGCATTATGATTATAATAAGCGATATTCCCGTTGGGTTGCAGATACATTTCCGGCAATGAATAAGACACAATGGTGCGTTCCGTACCCGGTTCAAAAGCACATCCATTCACCATGATATAGATGTATCCATTCTTTTTCATCTCATAATACATACTATCCGGCAAACTCACAAACGCTTTTTCCTGACTTTCTGTTGGGTAGACCTCTTTAGCAAGATAAGCCGTGTCATTTCTTATATCATAGATTTTGGCAATAGAAGATATTTCATCTGAATACAAGAAAGTATCCCCATGCCACTGTGGAAGATAATAAACCTCCTCAGATATACTATTCCCATCACCCAATCGAATAAACACACGATTGTATGTCCCTGCAGCCACCCCCTCATTATAA
>CAVCAX010000100.1:0-21875 GCA_963599995.1 Coprobacillus sp. CAG:698 | reverse complement strand
GTATAAAGCTTATGTCGGGAAGGTTTTCAATTATATAAACTCCTTTATATATGATCCGGATTTAGCAAAAGACATTACCCAAAATACATTCCTCCAATTATGGGAAGTACGGTCGCAGGTTGATCCGGACGGTAATATCGAAGGATACATATATTCCATTTCCCGGAATCTGCTGTTCCGCGAAATACGCCGTTTGAATATCCTTAAGAATTATACCGATCATATAAAAGAAGAAATAAAAGAAGCAGAAGAGCCTCAAATAGAAGAAAATCTTTCGCGCAATATGATAGAGCAACAGATTCTTGCACTGTTGGCGGAACTTCCGGAAGCCCGCCGCAGGATATTCTTGATGAGATGGAGTAACGGTCTGTCCAATAAAGAGATAGCAGAACAACTGTCCATTTCGGAGAAGACGGTCTCCACCCAAATACACCGTACCATCAGTTTCTTAAAATCAAAGATAGGTCCTGTATTTATGGTCTTTTTGATCATTACTTCAACTAAAATCTAAAAAAATTTCATTTTCTTGTAATCCTTTTGCGAGTGCTGTGGATATATATTAAAAATAACCACGGAAAATGAATATAGAACGCGTAAAACATTTAGTCACCAATCTGCTCACAAGTTCTTCCTCTATATCGGAACGTACCGAACTTGCCAAGTGGATAAATTCGGAAGACGCCGAACGCAACAGCAAGGAAGCATGGGAAAATGCCTCTGAGAAGATTGACGGCTCTCTCAAAGATGAAATGTGGAACGAAATCCGGTCAAAGATAGAAGAAGTAATGCCTCAACCGGCTTCAACAGGACTTTTCATCCGCCGCAGGTCTTATTCCATTCCGAAAATTGCCGCTTCAATTGCCGTTATCTTATGCTCGGCTTTTACCTCTTATCTATTATACAATTATTTCACAAGCTCAAATCATGAGGGCAAAGCAGAAAGCAATCTTTATACTTTCGAAGTAGCGCCGGGACAAAAGGGCAGCATGCGTTTGGCAGACGGTACCGTAGTGCACCTAAATTCCGCATCGAAGATATCATTCACCGGCGACTACAACTCTGAAGAACGAGTGGTGACTCTCAATGGAGAGGCCTATTTCGAAGTAGCCAAAAATCCGGATAAAAGATTTGTCGTAACATGCAACGGAGTAGACATAGAAGCTTTGGGCACAGAGTTCAATGTGAAAGCATACCCCACCGACAGCACCATCACCACCACTCTTGCCAAAGGAAAGGTGAAAGTTTTCAATAATAAACAAAGCGTAACACTGCTTCCCTACGGAGTCGCCACCTACCATACGAAACAACGGACAATCCAATCATCGACCATAGATGATATATCGGTTGCCGATTACTGGAGAACCGGCCAACTTGTTTTTGATGCCGAACCCCTATCCTCAATAGCCCGGACAATGGAGCGAATGTACAATGTAAAAATCTGCATTGACGATGCCCGATTAAAAGACATGAAATTCACGGGAACCATTCAGAATAACTCGTTAAACAATGTCCTGTATATAATGAGTCTGAGTTACCCGCTTACTTATACAATAACCGACTCAATAATAACAGTATCATCTCATAAAAATAAATCAATATTTGTAAACCAAGGAAAATCAAATTAGAAACAACAAGAAACTATGAAGAATTATCATTTTAGGATGCTCATATCGTCATGTGTGCTTGGGTTGCTATTGGCTATATCCTACCCGGCAAATGCGCAGCATTCGGTAAACATTACGAACAAGACAATTGCTCAAGCAATTAAAATCATTGAAGCAAATACCGGTTATAAGTTCTTCTATGCAGAAAACTTACCGGATTTCAGCAAGAAAGTAAATTTCAAAATAGACAACAAGTCTATTGAAACCATTCTCACCAATCTCCTCAAAGATACGGAAATTGCATACGTAATCAAAAGTCCGAAACAGATCATCCTGTCGAAGAAATCAGCTCAAGTATCCGATCCGAAGGCTACATCCGGAACCTTTACAATCAGAGGGCAGGTGAAAGGAAGTGACGGAGAACCGTTGATAGGTGCCTCCATCCTATCGTCCAACAACATAGGAACCATCACGGATTTGGACGGTAATTACGAGCTACATCTGTCTCAACCTACCACATTGACTTATACGTATGTAGGTTACACACCGATGAAAGTTAAAGTCAACAGGTCTGAAACAAGAAACGTAACTCTCGAAAGCTCCGACATTATACTCGATGACGTAGTAGTGGTAGGTTACGGCACACAAAAGAAAATAAATCTTACGGGATCGGTACAGAACGTAAACAGTGAAGATATTCTCAGACGGAGTGTTTCGACCGGTTCTGCCGCCTTACAGGGTATTGTTCCGGGACTTACCGCCATCCAATCGTCCGGTCAGCCCGGAGCGGACAATGCCTCTATCAAAATCAGAGGATTAGGATCACTCAATTCTGCCACTTCTCCACTGGTATTGATCGATGGAGTCGAAGGAGACATGAACCGTATCGACCTGAATTCGGTAGAATCGATTACCGTATTGAAAGATGCGGCTTCAGCTTCAATATATGGTTCGCGAGCTTCAAACGGAGTCATATTGATAACCACCAAACGAGGTTCGGAAGGAAAAGTCAAACTGACATTCAACGGCTATACCGGATTCAATACGCCTACCACGCTGCCCACTCCCACAAGCGCCATAGAATACATGCAGGCTGTGGATGCGGCACGTGCCAATGCCGACCAGGCTCCCTTGTACACACAAACCATCGATATATATAAGAATGGCGGTGTAGATAATATCAATTACTACGATACCGACTGGCGTAACGAAGTAATCAAGAAGTCTGCGCTGATCCAAAACTATTCGCTCAGCATCAGTGGAGGTAACGATGTAACCAAGTTGTTTGCCACAGCCGGCTACTATGCACAGGACGGACTGATTGCCAATAACAAATTTACACGGACCTCCTTACGCGTCAACACCGACACCAAAGTAAACAAGTGGATGAAACTCGGAGTAGATATAGGAATCCGGCAGGCAACGGCAAAATCACCGGTAATGGATACAGCTGCCAATATCATCGGTAAAGCATTGACAATGACGCCTATTATGTCAGGTATCAACGCCGACGGCACATGGGGATACGGTATTAACGGTACGAACCCCATTGCCATGTCACGGAACGGGTGTACGACAAACAGCACAGCTCCTGAATATACGGCCAGAACAACCCTGTCCATCGATCCGTTCGAAGGGTTCAACATCTTCGGAGCCTATACATGGAAACGCGGAGATGGTGAAACCAATGCTTTTGTAAAACCTTACCAGGTATACGAAAACGGTGTATCCAAAGGAGAATTCCCGACTACCGGTTCTTCCAAATCGGAACAAAGAACCAAAACCGTTACCAAACAATACAACCTGCAAGGTACTTACGAGAAAAATTTCCATAAGAACTATCTGAAGGTATTGGTCGGATTTCAAAGTGAAGAATTAAATTACAACTATCTGTTGGCCGGTCGTAAGAATTATTACTACGACGGATACGAAGAACTGGTAAATGGAGATGTCAGTACAGCATCCAACTCAAGTTCTAAGTATTCATGGGCCATGCTGTCTTACTTCTTCAGGTTAAACTATGCTTACAACGACCGGTATCTGTTAGAAGTTAACGGACGCTACGACGGTACGTCGAGATTCAAAAAAGGACATCGTTGGGGATTTTTTCCTTCAGTATCTGCCGGATGGAGAATATCAGAAGAAAGCTTTTTCAAATCGGCCAAAAACGTCGTGAACAACCTGAAACTAAGAGTTTCTTACGGAGAGTTAGGTAACCAGGCCATCAGCGGTTATTACCCTTATGCTTCTTCCATCGGAAGCTCTACGGCTTACGGATATTGGTTCGACAAAGAGTTGGCATCAGGTGTCGCCCAGATCCAGTTGGCGAACGAAGCCATCACTTGGGAAAAATCAAAGCAGATCAATGCAGGTATCGACATCGGCCTGTTGAACAACCGTCTGAATGTCACTTTCGATTATTATATAAAGAACATCACAGACATGCTTCAGCAGTTCCCCGTGCCATTGTTCGTCGGAATGACTGCCCCATGGGAGAATGCCGGTTCGATGCGCAACAACGGTTGGGAACTTTCACTGACGTGGCAAGACCGGCTCGGGAATGTAAACTACTACATCAAAGGAAATCTTTCCGATGTGAAAAACAAAGTGACTGACTTATATGGAAAAGAATATGTAGGTTCGACGACAATCACCCAAGAAGGCGAACAGTACAACTCATGGTACGGATACGTTGCCGACGGTTATTTCCAAAGCCGGGAAGAGATCAATAACTCTCCTGTATACGGCGGTAATCCCAACAATGTAAAACCGGGATATATCAAATACAAAGATATCAGTGGTCCGGAAGGAGTACCTGATGGGAAAATAGACAGCTACGACCGTACAATACTGGGCAATTCCACTCCACGATACGAATTCGGACTGACACTGGGTGGTGATTGGAAAGGTCTTGATTTCTCTCTGTTCTTTCAAGGAGTAGGGAAAAGGGATATCTATTATGCCGGTGCCGGAGCACGCGCACTGTCTGCCAATTACACTATCTACAAATACCAATTGGACTATTGGACCGAAGATAATCCAAACGCCAAATTCCCGATATTGCTCGAAGATCCCAACGGAACCAATCCGAACAATATGATATCGAGCTTTTGGGTGAAAAGCGGTGCTTACTGCCGACTGAAAAACGTAGTGCTCGGATACACGCTTCCACGTAGATGGACTCAGAAAGCCACACTGTCCAAAGTCAGGATCTATGCAAGCGCACAAAACCTGTTTACGTTAAAGAATAATTTCTACGAAGGTTTTGACCCTGAAAACAGTATTGGATCGGGTGCAAGTTGCTATCCGCTGAACAAGACATTCATATTCGGACTCAATGTAGAATTTTAATTCACCAAAAAGATGAAAAAGACATTATTATATAGCTTAACCGCCACACTTCTTACCGTCATCGGATTTTCCTCATGCGCCGATTTTCTCGACAAAGAGAATCCGGCATACGACGCCGAAGGATTCTATGCTACCGAAGCAGGACTAAAAGAAGGTGTTACAGGAATTTATCCTCTTTTATATTTCGACATGAACTGGTCTGTACCTGCATGTATCGTCCTCGATCATTACACGGCATACGGACTCGAACAAGATGAAAACAACTCGATCGGGGCAGGAGGAACATTAAACCCCGACAATGGTAAAATCCAAACTTTCTGGACCGGAGAATATGCAATAGCCGCCCGTGCCAATTCTGTGATTTACGGAGCCAAAGATGTCATTGCGGAAATGAGTGATGCAGCCCGGCAATATTATGCCGAGGCACGTGTGCTCAGAGCATACGCCTATTACAACCTCGTATCGGCATTTGGAGACGTGCCTTTCTTTACTGCTCCCGTAACGATAGAAGAGTATAAATCGGGACGTACCCCCAAAGGAGAAATTATCGATTTCCTAATCGAAGACCTCAACGATGCCGCCAACTATCTTCCTTGGACCGGTTCCGAACGGGGACGTGTAGATAAAGCCGTTGCATACGGTCTGATAGCACGTATCGGTCTGTTCGGCGGAAGTTTCAATGTAAACAACAAGGGCAACGAATATTTCAGGACAGCTGCGGATGCTGCTGAAAAAGTGATTGGAAAACGTAAATTGGCTACCAACTTCTCCGACCTGTTCAATTTAACCGGCCAGGCCAAAAGTGATGTTCGAAATGAGTTGTTATGGGAGTTGATGTATTCCACAAGCGGAACTAAAAAGCTCCATACCGTAGGTTACGGGCACTCTTCCCGCAACTATGGCTCATCGGTACGTTTCCCCAGCTCCCTAATTGCAGATACCTACGAGTGTATCGATGGCAAACGTATTGACGAGTCGGAACTTTACGATCCGAAACACCCCACGCGAAACAGAGATCCCCGTTTCAATGCAACATTGGCCGGCCATGGCGACACCATAAACTACACCAATACCGACGGCAACAATCCATTGAAACTCGTCCTCAACATATATGATGAAAAGACCCGGTTCTATCCTCGCAGAAATGCCTGGTATACAGCTCAGAATGTAGATGTAACGACTACCAGTCCATCACTTGTAAACAATGGAGTAGGGTATTTATGGCGTAAATATGCCAATGAGAACACTGAGCAGCTGATGAGTTCTTCAAGCAATCTGATTCTGATGCGCTATGCCGAAATACTTCTTTCGTATGCCGAAGCCAAGATAGAGCTCAATGAACTGGACGAATCGGTGTACTCCGCCATCAATGAAGTGCGCAGACGGGCCGGAATGCCGGATGTATCCGACGATCGAAAAGGAGACCAAGTCAAGATGCGCCAGTTAGTACGCCGTGAACGCAAAGTCGAACTGGTGCTCGAAGGACTGCTGTTCGTCGATGTACGCCGTTGGGGTATCAGCGATATGCTTAACGAACACCCGTCTTACGGACAACCCAAACCCGAGATCAGATACGAGGGTCTGGAAGCTACCGATATTCCCAATTTCAAAACAGACGAACGGCACGACCTGAACGATATTCCTTCTTATGAAGGCTACAAAGACAAACTCAGGGTACGCGATAGAAACAGATTTTGGGCTCCAAGATTTACATGGTGGCCTATCCCGCGTCTTGAGACAGACCGTGATCCGAATCTGACCAACCCCGAATATTGAACCTAATTTTTGTAATACAAGCAATCTATTTAATATTATGATGAAAAGTTGTTTAATATCTATTCTCGTCTCTCTCGCAAGCGTTACCGCAGCGTGGGGCCAAGCCAATGGTACACAAGTGACCGAAACAGACTCGACCCTGATCCTCCGGAACAGTAAAGTGAGAGTGGAATTCCCCAAAGGGGAGGCTTTCGACATCTCCAAGCTGACACTTAACGGGAAAGAATTAGTATTGAGCAAAGGATACAATACCGTTCCCTGGACCCTTACATACAAAGGGCCACAGGGAGAGAACCCGGTACTTTTTCCCTCTCACGGCGAGTATGCCGGATGGTCAAAGACCATGAAGGACGGACACGTCGCCATTGCTTTCAAGTGGAACATGCGGCTTACCTATCGGGATCTGGTTCCGGTAGTGATGACCGTCTCTCTTCCCGGTGATTCGGAACTTGCGTATTGGGATATCCAAGCCGGTACTCCGGACGGATGGTTAGTAAGCAATACGCAATTCCCCCGTATCACGGTAACCCGCCCCGACAACGCCAAGTTAATCACCTCGGCCGGCTGGGGTGCAGAGTATGATCTGGGATATCCGCAGGTATATACCTCCAGTTACCCCTCAGTGACCGGCTCCATGCAGCTCTTGCTTCTTCACAATCCTGACGGTTCGGTGTATTATGCTACCGAGGACAGAGAAGCCTGCGGCAAAGATTTCAGAGCCGCAGTGGGCGATAAGAACGTAACTCTCTTAACGGACATTGTAGCCTCCGAAGGATGGTCGGACCATACCAGCAAGACCTTTACCCTTCCATGGCCGACAGTAATCGGGTACTCCCATCTCGGATGGCGGGATGCGGCAACGAAATGGTATCGCCCCTTTACGTTTACCACCGAATGGGGAAGCAAACCGTTAGCATCACGCAACATCCCGCAATGGCTCCTGGATACCGATACCTGGATCAGAGCCAAAGGAGTGAATGACACTGTACGGGCAGCCGTAAACAAAGCCATCGATTTATACGGCAAAAACACTTTCGTGCACTGGTACTTCTGGCATCATTATCCGTATGACACACACTATCCGGACTACTTCCCTGCAAAAGCGGATTTTGCCGAAATGATTGCCGAAGTCCGGGAACGGGGTTGCCACACCGTTCCTTACATCAACGGGCGGTTATGGGATCCCGCGAGTGACAGTTATGCCGCATTGAACGGCGCCTCTGCTTCATGCCGGAAACCGGATGGAACGCTCTATACCGAGATCTATCCCACGTCTAAAGTGCTGAACTCCGTCACCTGTCCCGCATCCGGACTGTGGCAAGGAATCATCACCGATCTTGTCATCAAAATCCAGAAGGAGCTGAAAACCAATGGAGTCTATATCGACCAGATCGCTGCTGCGGCTCCCCAGCCTTGTTGGGCCACCAACCACGGCCATGCCCGGGGTGGAGGTAACTACTGGCACCGGTCCTATCGTCATCTGATGGATTCGCTCCGTACTTATCACCTGGAACCGGGAAATATCTTGATAAGTGAAGAAAATGCAGAATGCTACATCGACATGTTCGATCTGTTGCTCACGGTCAATTCACCCCACAACGGTTGCAGGATAGTGCCTCTGTTCCCGATGGTCTATTCCGACAGACTTATCACATCGGCATATACCTATTCACCGACCGACAGAGTAAATCGCGGCGACTTCCTGTACCAGACCATGCAATGCTTTCTGTACGGTTCGCAATTGGGCTGGGTAGATCCTACACTTCTAATGAAAGAAGAAGCTAAAAGAGAAGCCGGTTTTCTGAAAACACTCTCAGTGCTTCGTAAAAAACAGCACGATGTTTTTGTAGGAGGAAGATATGTAAAGGAGATCATCCCGAAGGGGGATAATCCGACAACAGATGTCCACGGATTCGGGGTAATGAACGTGGTAGCCGGTTCCGAATGGATTTCTTCGAAAGGCCAAAGAGTGCAATATTACGTGAACATGGACAGTGTGGATCATGAAATAATATTGCCTGACAATAACAAAAAACGGACTGTAAAAGCCCTGCAAGGTATCAGAATTAATTTATAGAATCATGAAAAACTGTTATTCTTTACTATTGCTTTTATTGAGTTGTATCCCGTCCGGCTCTTTCGCTTCCACCACCTGGAAGTTGCAAAACGTCGAATATCGCGTAGATACATTGTCGCATGTAGCGATAGGTCCCGGTACCACCCAGACAACTTTAATGTTGGAAGGTCCGGTGAAGTTACGTGTATTCTATACAAGCACGGACATGACCGACCCGAATGTGAACTTGAAACTGATAATGGGAAAGGATAATCTGACAAGTAATGTAACCGTACCGAACATGCCGGCATCTCATAAGGATCCGGAGAATGTCTACTTTGCCGGTGTAAACGCAGATTTCATTGGCGGTATGGGGCCTGTCGGCACCACGGTAGCGAACGGAGAGATGTATAAAAGTTATAAGGGTACCGGATGGTATGCAATAGGTATTGATAAAGATAAAAAAATTTATTCCGGTGCCCCTTATACAACTTTCAAGTTAGTCTCACCCAATGCCGGACAGGCTTCCATCAAAGCCGTCAATACCGTACGCAGCGACAATGAAATGATATTGTACACTTCTCGTAAAGGCAACACTACGGACACCAAAGGGGTAGGAGTGGAAGTTGGCGCCGTAGTAGTCGACGGTCCGTTGAAATCAGCAGGAACCACCCGGATGCGCGTAACGGTTGCACCGGTAAAAGATGTCGGCAATATGGCAATTCCGGAGAATGGGTTTGTACTCTCCGGAACAGGATTTACCACCAATACGCTGTCCAAAATGCAGCTTGGCGAAGAGTTTGAAGTTACCCCGACCATTTATTTCGATAATGTGGTAAGAACAAACATCACAGACATGTGCGGCGGCTGCCCCATGCTGCTTCAAGGAGGAAAGATTCTCGAGACTCAAGGCTTGCTGGATCATCTGCCCAACCGTGAACCCCGTACGGCAGTAGGTTACAATACCGACGGAACAAAAGTAATACTGCTTGTTGTCGATGGCCGGCAACCGGGGGTATCAGTCGGCGTATCCTCAAAAGATCTGGCTGCCATACTGCTCAATCTGGGCTGTACGGAAGCGCTGAACTTTGATGGAGGAGGTTCTTCCACGCTGTATGTTAAAGAGTTGGGAGTAGTCAACACACCGAGTGAAGGGAGCTTGAGAGCTGTTAAAAACGGTCTTTTCATTACAACTCCCGCCACTACAGACAAAGAGATAGCCCAAATCCGCTTTGCCGATTATACCAAAAAAGCAGAGCAGAACAGCTACTACTCTCCTGTGATATACGGCTACAATGCACAAGGATTGCTCATCGATACCCATGTGAAAGGAGTAACTCTTTCTTGCAGTACCGAATTGGGAGAGGTACAGGAAGACGGCACTACCGTGTTATGTAACGGTGCTGGTACTCATACCCTAACAGCTTCATTAGGCGAATTGACCACAACCTTGCTTGTTACCGTAAGCAGTTCCGGTACAGGAATCACTTCCACCGCCACCGGTTCTATTGATGTATATCCCAATCCGGCAAAAAAGGGAGAGCCGATCTATATCCGGTCCAACGGATGTGCCACGATCAGTATCTACACCCCTACCGGACGGTTGATCCATCGTTCCGAATGCAAGGAAGACGGCAATACACCGGTAGCGATACCCACGGAATCGTTGAGTCCGGGCTTTTATATAATCGCCTTATCTGGTAAAACATCCGACAGGGTGGCCAAATTAATCATACAATGACAAAAACAGAATTAAAATAACTTCTATTGTTTAACTTAAATTTCAAAAGTGATGAAAAAACAATTACTTACAGCAACGATCATGCTGACCGGCATGTTTGCTTTGACTCCTTCTATTACAGATGCGAAGTCTTCTATGGATTCAAACCTTAAGTTGTTATGGATGAACACAGATGTTGCTCCATTACATACCAGTGCACGTCAAGGATTCGGTATGAATGGAAAATTCTATCTCCAAAACAAAGACACCAAACAAATTGAGGTATGGAATGAAACCGGAAAGATAGCAGAGATCCCTTCCGGAGAAGGAACTAATATTACATTCGACGATGCAGGAAATATCATTGTACGTATCGGAACCTTCAACACCAATTATGTCAGTACCCGAAACGAACTGAGAATTATTCCTGCCGACGGCTCAGACGTGATAGATATTCCGTTGAGTGCAATAACAGCGGGACGTCTCGACTTTTGGGGACATATCAGAGGCAACGTACTCGACAAAACGACCGGCGGTCTTTTGTACATGGGTACGGCATGGTATCCTCAACTGATTGAAATACCAATCATAAACGGCCAACAAGACGTAAACAACACATACAATTATTCGTATACAAGCCCATTCGGAGTATCTGGAAATTTTGCTACCACCACGATAATATCCAGCTGGGAAAAAGGTGAAGATTTAGCGCTCCTAAGTCCGTTATATAATAAAACAAACTGCAACTCCATCCAAAAGTTGGCGTTAGATGGTGACGGTAACTGGGTACACCAGTCTTACTATATAACTCCCCGCCATAGCGGATGTGCAGGGTTCTACATATTCAAGTTAGGAGGTAAGGACTACATCGTATATCCTTCCGGCAGCAACAATGCCGATGGTTTCACCGTATCCAAACTGGCAACCAAAGCTACATCTGAGGTAGAAGACAGCGATGAAAGCGTAAGAGTAGCAACCAAGTATTCGGAACAGAAAGACGATGGTAACCCCATGTACGCAAACAATGCGTTTTTCGGAAACCATCTGACTGCAGAAGCTATCAGTGATACCGAAGCCTACATTTATCAGTATTATCCCAACGGATACATTGCTAAATATTCATTCACAGTCAGCGCAGAGACCGGCGTTGAGGAAGTAGAAACAGCTAAAGCAACCGTTGTCGGCGGCGCCGGCGAGATTACAATTGAAGGTGAACCTGCTTCTATCGAAGTTTATTCCATAAACGGCATTCTCATCAGCCGTAACGAGAATAATGTGAAATGCATTCCGGGAACATACATTGTTAAAACCGACAACAATGTAACCAAAGTAACGGTCAGATAAAAGGCCTTTATTTCAAGAGCCTGTTTAGATTTTATTCAAACAGGCTCTTTCCACATTTTTTTATAGAAATACTACCAGTTACATAGAATAAACCAAGAAACTACCATAGCATGCGCAAGGCCATCACATACCTCTTAAATGTACTCATCTTTTCGGTCGGCAATCTTTTTGCCGGCAACGGCAGTAAGCCACTATACAATGATAAAGACATCAATCGTATCGTCAGCCAACTCACTCTGGAGCAGAAGGCCCGGCTTTTAGTCGGATGTCCGGGCAGCGATAAAGGAGTCAGCCATATCGTTGCAGGATCTGCAGGATACACTTTCCCGCTCGATTCTCTGGGCATTCCTTCCATCAATTTGGCAGATGGTCCGGTAGGGGTACGAATCACCCCTGTCTTATCCAACCAACCATATACTTCCTATTGCACCTGCTTCCCCTCGACCACGGCATTGGCTGCCACTTGGAACAAGGAGATGGCTCGAACGGAAGGTAATGCAATCGGTGATGAAGCACTTGCCTACGGTGTCGACATCGTACTCACACCGGGTATCAATATCATGCGTAACCCTCTTTGCGGACGCAACTTCGAATATTTCTCCGAAGACCCCTATCTCTCCGGCATAATGGGTGCAGCCATGATCAACGGAATTCAAGACAAAGGAATCGGAACCAGTCTGAAACATTTCATCGCCAACAACCAACAGACCGGAAAACTCTACAACGACGCACGCATCTCCCAACGTGCCGTCCGCGAAATTTATCTCAAAGGATTCGAAATATGTATCAAGAACTCCGATCCGTGGACCGTAATGGGCTCCTACAATAAAATAGGAGGACAATATACACAAGCCAATCCGGAACTGCTTCGGACGATTCTCCGGAACGAATGGAATTACAACGGGCTGGTCGTAACCGACTGGTATAAAAAACGGGACACAGCCGACCAGCTCAATGGCGGAACGAATCTGATGATGCCGGGAGAACAATCTCAGGTGGACGAAATTATAGCCGGTGTGAAAAACGGCCGGATCAGCGAAGCCACTCTAAACGAAAGCGTGAAGTATGTATTGAAACTCGTTTCCAAATCCATTTCCTGCAAAGGATGGAAATACAATGAAGTTCCCGACCTCGCAGCCAATGCAGCATTAGCACGTCGTATCGCTACCGAAGGAATGGTGCTCCTGAAAAACGACAGTTCCTTTCTCCCCATACCCCAAAATACGAAAATAGCTTTGTTCGGTGCTACGGCATACAAGTCCATTGCCGGAGGAACCGGGTCTTCCAACGTAAACAAAGCTCACATCACAGATATATCTGCCGGACTCGAAAAAGCCGGTTATACACTAAGCGACAGACTGAAAGGGCTGTATTCCAAATTTGTGGCATTTCAGAACGACCTTCTCGACAAGCATCCGGAAAGTACCGACTGGGAGAGACTGTCATACCACCGGACGGTAATCGCCGAAATGGATTTGTCGAAAGCGGAAAGCATCATCGGGCAGGAGGCTAAAAACTCCGACATCGCACTCATCGTCATCGGCAGAGGTTCCGGTGAAGAGTCCGACCGTCGGCTGAAAGGTGATTTTTACCTTACGCCCGAAGAAAAGTTCATGATTGAAAACGTATCTTCCCAATTTCATGCTGCGGGAAAAAAAGTAGCGGTGGTGATGAATGTCTGCGGCGTCATGGAGATGAATTCCTGGAAAGACGAACCGGATGCCATACTACTGGCCTGGTTTCCGGGGCAGGAGTGCGGAGATGCCATAGCAGATGTAGTCAGTGGAAAAGCAAATCCCTCCGGTAAGCTTCCGATGACTTTCCCGATAGACTACTCCGACATTCCTTCCTCCCGGAACTTCCCGATGGTAGGAGAAACCAAAAGCGGCAAAAACTTCGATTATACGAATTACGAAGAAGACATCTGGGTGGGTTACCGCTACTTCAATACAGCCAATAAAACCATCGTCTATCCGTTCGGATACGGATTGTCGTATACAGATTTCTCTTTCAGCAAGCCGAAACTCGAAAGAAAGGGTGGGAAATGGGTAACAAGTATCCAAATAACCAATATAGGAGACAGACCCGGAAAGGAGACCGTACAATTATACATTTCCGCCCCACAGACTTCCATTCAGAAGCCAAGTGCGGAGCTGAAAGCTTTTGGAAAAACACGGGAATTAAAACCGGGAGAAAGTGAAACGGTAAAACTTGAATTTACCGATTACGACCTGGCTTCATTTGATGAAGCTAACTCGCAATGGCTCACAGCCAAAGGGGAATATGTGCTCTCTTTCGGTGCGTCAAGCAAAGATTTCAGAGCTGCGCTGCCCCTCAACATCCATAAAGACAGAACCTGGAAGGTAAACAATGTACTCCGTCCGGTAGAGAAAGTAAACATCATGAAAACAGACTCATTGACCTATTTCGATGCTACCCGGTTTACAGTTATCGGAAAGATATACCCTGATTCCCTGCCGCTTTTTTCCCGTATTCCCTATTTTCTGAAACCAACCACGCGAAAAGCAGTGTGGAACTTAGGGCAGAACTCCGCCGGAATTGCAGTACGTTTCCGTTCCGACTCGCCTGTGATCGCTGTGAAATGGGAAAATGCATTCAACAATTCCATGAAACACATGGCACCAGTCGGTATCAAAGGGCTCGATCTCTACTGCTTTACCGATGGCACATGGAGGTTTGTGAACAGTGCGCAACCTTCGGGCAAGGTAAATCAATGGCAGATCATATCCGGCATGAGCGCCACCGAACGCGAGTACATGCTCTATCTCCCTCTGTACGACGGGATTCATTCATTACAGATCGGAGTCGCTGCATCGTCTCATATCGGACAACCTGCATTGCCTTACCCCGATACCCGAAAGCCCATCGTATTTTACGGAAGCAGTATCCTGCAAGGAGCATGCGCCTCACGTCCCGGAATGGCTGCCACCAACCGGATAGGAAGAAAGCTAAACATAGAAACCATCAATCTGGGATTCAGCGGTAATGCTTTCATCGACTATGAAGTGGCAGAAATGATGTCCCACGTGGATGCATCCGCATATATACTCGACTATGTACCGAATGCATCTCCCGAACAGATTCTGGAAAAAACGGAGAAGTTTGTACGGATACTGAGAGAAAAGCATCCGGACGTCCCTTTGATATTTGTCGAAGATCCTATTTTCCCCCATTCCAAGTTCGACTTTAAAATGGCCCAAGAGATTAAAGACAAAAACGATGCAATGAACCAAGCCTTCTCATCCCTGAAGAAGCTGGGACTGAAAAAAATATATCTGGTGAAAGGAGAGTCATTGGTCTCCGCCGATGGCGAATCGACTGTCGACGGCATCCACTTCACCGATTGCGGATTCGGACAATATACCAACGCAATATTACCTATACTGAAAAAAGTCATAACCAATAAAAAGAAATGATACCCAAAAGAACATATATACTACTCGTGATATTCACCATTACTGCTTTTTCCAAAGCAGGGGCAACAACAGCTGCTTATAAGACAGATATAGTATCGGACATGGCCCTCATTTATCAAGGCAGTAACCACCGTCCCGAATGGACGGAAGACGAACTGCGCCCTTACGTGGTGCATACCTTTGCCGACGGCCATACGGAGTGGTTCTTCGACTCTTTCCTCTTTCTTGAATTCACTGATAGCTGGCAGATCGCGTTCGGCCCCGGTTATGGAACACGAAATGCCCAAAGAAGTGACTGGGAATGGTTGCTGAACAGAATATTTGAGAAAGGGAAATCTCTCGATGCATTAAATGCGTGTATCGAGCATTATAAAACGGTCATTGGAGCACCGCAATTCAAGCACAGAATCGTACTTGGAGTCGTATCGCCCATTACCGGTCAAACCGATTGGGGAAGCCTCAACGGGAAAGCGCTGGATTTCACAAACAGAGACGATCAGATAACAGCCGCCAAATGGTATATAGACCAACTGATGAAACGCTTCGCTGAAGGATCGTACAATAATCTGGAACTGACCGGTTTCTACTGGATCGAAGAGAGCACAGCCAGATGTGGCGATCTGCCCAAAGACATCAGCGAATATATCCACCAACAGGACAAACGGTTCTACTGGATTCCATACTGGAATGCCCAAGGGTATAATTTATGGAAAAAGTTAGGATTCGATACCGCTTTCCTACAACCGAATCATTTCTTTAACAAGGAAACTCCGGACAGTCGCCTGGATCAGGCCTGCAACACTGCCAAAAAATTCGGGATGGCTCTGGAAATGGAGTTCGACAGCAATGTACTGTATGAGAAAGAAGACTCTTACTACAGCAGACTGGAGAGTTATATCAATGCTTTCGAAAACAACGGTGTCTTCGAAGCATCATCCATTGCCTACTATTCGGGCACAAAGGGAATTCTCGACATGTACCGGTCGGGCTCTATTGAAAACACACTCATACTGGATAGAATCGCCAACCACATTTTAAACAGACGCAGTCGGGGAGTAGGCATTGAAACACCCGAACCGGCGAAAACCGATGTCATCGTTGCCGGAGGTATCGGAGAAGTGTATATATCGGGAAATCCCGAATCAATCCAAATATACACCGCCAATGGCATACTGGTTAGTGAAAACTGTAAAAGATTCCAATGCCCGTCCGGCATTTACATCGTAATAGTCGATGGAGAGACCAAAAAGGTAGCAGTACGTTAGCAGACTGATATTTCCTATTTCACAAATAAAAAATTAATCACCTCTAAAAAAAAGAATTAACAGACATGAAAAAGATTCTATACATCCTGACAGCATTCATCCTCATTATTCCTTTCCACTCCACGGAAGCTCAAGGTAACGAAGGAAACAAGTATAAAACCAGTAAAATCCGCGACCTGGCACTCATCTATCAGGGGGGCGTACAGAGAATCGACTGGACTCCCGAACAGTTTATCCCGTATGTCACCCATCAATTTGCCGACGGCACCAAAGAGTGGCTGTTCGATGGTTTTCTATTCCTTGAATTTGCCGATGGCAAAGGTTTCAACTATGCCTATGGATACGCTAAAAAACAGGCCCGGAAAACAGAATGGGAATGGTTGCTCGACAGAATCTTTGAAAGAGGAAAAGCACTGGATGCCCTCGACCAATGTATCGAAAAAGAGAAAAAAGAGATCGGAAAGCCCCGATTCAAGCATAAGATTGTCTTAGGAGTCGCCATTCCGCTACCCAAACAGAAAGACTGGGGATCGATAGACGGCACTCCGCTTGATTTCAACCGGCAGGCCGATCAGATAAAAGCCGCCCAATGGTACATAGACCAATTGATGAGCCGCTTCAAAAAAGCCAAATATAAGAATCTTGAACTATCCGGTTTCTATTGGGTAGATGAAGACATCGCCACTTGCAAAGATCTCCCGAAATATGTAAGCCAGTACATCCATTCCAAGAAAAAAGAATTTGTATGGATTCCCTATTGGAAAGCAAAAGGATACGATCAGTGGAGAGAATTAGGATTCGACATCGCATATCAGCAGCCCAATCACTTCTTCACAAAAGATATCCCCGATTCGCGTTTGGACGAAGCCTGTGAGCTTGCCCTGCATCACGGCATGGCCATGGAATTCGAATGTGACAGCAAAGCCCTTCATGACTGTGAGGATTCTTCTTACGACAGAATGCTCGCATATATCAAGGCATTCGAGGACCACAAAGTATTCGAGACTTCGGCTATTGCTTACTACACCGGCAGCAAGGGAGTATTGGATTTATACAAATCCTCCTCTCCCGAAGACAAACAGATCATGGACCAGCTGGCACGTCACATCGTTGCCCGCAGAAGCATAAAGGCGCTGACCAAATAAATAAAATTATCGACCTAATATATAAAAACAATGAAGAGGCTCATACTCATTTTCTTTTTGCTTCCCCCCCTGTCGATACAGGCTCACAACGGATTCTGTACGATCAGAAAAGTAGGAGAAGATGTGTATGTGTCCTCTCGAATCGATGATCATCACGAAATAAGCTATTGGTTCAAAAAGTGCATGGCAAATGATCTATTCACTTTTTACCGTGTTTCTGTCACCTCCGACTCTACCGGTACTACGGTCGTAAATGAGGCGTACAGTGACAATATCGGCCCGTTTGAAGTCCGGGGTGGCGGTTGGTGCGGCGGCAACCATCTGTTTACGGACGGAAAGACCCCAACAGCCGAGACCTTTTCGATAAAACTCTATGCCGACGGGAAAAGTATTTCTTCTGACACCCTTTTGGACACACAAACGGTAAGGTTGGAAGTAAAAAACCGGATATTCAATCCGCTAAGTGCCAGACAGACCGGAAATAAGACCTCTTTTACCGATACGTTATGTATCGAGAACATAAATTACACAATAAAGGGCAACAGCATCCAGGTCGACTTATCTCACGACTACATCAACCGGACTCCCGTCATGATAACCAAATACTACGGAATGCAATCCATGTTCAAAGGCGAAAACCAACTTCTCACCCCCTTGGGAGAATATACCTTTTGGACCGACATACAACGGACAGACCGGTTTAAAAAACAAGATTTCCCCCTGTTCAACCGGTTCATCGAGAAAGGCGATTCGTATTTTCAATCTTCTTTCCTCCTTCACCGCGGATTGGGAGTTCATGATGAACTGCCCGAGGATGATGTGATTTTCATAGGCAACTCATGGACCAAATGTTATCACAAACTCATTGGAAATGCCGTCCGATCTGCCGGCCATCGTGATTCATGGAGTGGGGTATACACCTGGATTGCCACTCCGTTGCTCGATACCGGTTCTGCATTCGCTTACGACGGATTCATCGACGGAAAAAAAGCTGTCTTTTTCAGCAATCCCGCCAAAGGGGATTTCCTGCTCTCTCTCCCCAAAGATACAGTATATGGGAAACCAAGTATCATAGAAAACACGTCCCGTGCGAAAATCAAAAAGAAGAAAGACTCGCTCCGTCTTTCCTGCCGTCTTCCCGGAAGTGTAATTATATCACTCGAAAAATAACTTAAAAATTCAGTATATCATGAAAAGAAAAACGGTATTCATCTGTCTGATGGGAATTTTCGTAACTCTTGCCGTAAATGCCCAACCCAAAGTAGTGGCCCACCGGGGATATTGGGACATCGAAGGGTCGGCCCAGAACTCCATCCGGGCTTTGATAAAGGCCGACTCTATCCGATGTGACGCATGTGAATTCGATGTATGGCTGACAGCCGATAAGAAATTGGTAGTAAACCATGACGACCACATAAACGGCTACGTAATAGAGACCACCTCATCCGATACCATTCTGAATCAGAGACTGAAAAACGGAGAGTACCTGCCGTCATTGGATCAGTATCTTGATGTTGCCAAACGCCTTACGATAGACCTGGTATTGGAAATCAAACCTCATAAAAACAAGGAGCATGAAAAAGAAGCCGTAAAAATGATACTCGACCTTGTGAAAGCCAAAGAGCTGGCAACCAGAACCTCCTACATTACTTTTTCCAGAAATGCTTTCGATGAACTTGTGAAACAGACCCAATGCCCGATTCTTTATCTGAACGGTGTAGCACCGGATGTATTAAAACAAATCGGAGGTACAGGAGCCGACTATCACATCAATGTGTTCAAAAAGAACCCCGAATGGATAAAGCAACTCCATGATTCAGGACTCGAAGTCAACATCTGGACAGTAAACGCCCCCGAAGAGATACAATGGTGCATCGACCACGATGCCGATTACATCACGACCAACAATCCGGAACTGGTACAAAAAATGATAAAAGCAAATTCCCCGCAAAAGAATGCAGGAGCATCTGTCCTCCCTCACTCATAATTATACTTGAACAACCGGGGTATATAATGTGTATCCGATGAATGGACACGACCGGACTTCTCCGAAAAAGCGGAGTGCTTTTTACAAAATGTCAATATGATATTTTAGTTTATGCAGAATCTCTTTATTAAAGCAGGAGATAGAGTTGATACTAAAAATCTTCTACATTTTCATATTGGATATTTCAAAAAGGTATCGATAGGAGAGATTTACTACTACGAAGATTTATATTTCCTCATTTTGCTTGTAATTTATTTCAAAAGCATATATATACCACACTTTATTCTATTTCAAAACAGTTTGAAAATCGTCAACAGTTAGCGTAAAAAGTAAGTTCAACAAGAAAAAAATATTTTTCCCGTAGAAACTGAACTTTTTCCCGGTGGAAAAGTGTATTAACATGCTGGGCAAAAGTGCATATATATCCTCTTTTTCATAGAAATATGCAGAAAAAAGTGCATTTTATACAGTGTTTTATGCACTTTTTTCTCTATTTGCCACTTTTTATCCAATGTACACGTTAGCACAAGCTACAATATTAAAGAATTATGTCAGCTTATTTAGGTTTCTTGTGTCTTTTGTCCAAAAAGTGTATTTTTGTATCATGTACGTGCGCAAGAAAAAAACATTTCGACAAAGAATATATGTAAGAGCGCGAAGTAAAGGAGACAACCCGTGTCTTTTCCGATATTGATGTCATTTTCATGAATATCCCTCAGTTTAGACTCCCGACCTTCGGGAATTTTAGAAAAAAAGACGGGAAATGACAACAATGCTGATAGAATTGGTTACATCAGCCTCTCCTTTATCATAAATAGTCAAACAAAACTATTGTGAATATGAAGCATCAAGCACAACGGACTGAAAGCCGATAAAATCGGTTTCTATTTATTGGTTGTAGGTTGCTTAATTATTCTTCATCCTTCTAATGTTGCTGAAATGTGAAGGAAAGAATGCGCATCAAGTATTGTGAAATAAAGAATAGAATAAATATGATTAAACGTTTTTCCTTAGTATTTATGGCTTTGCTTTTGCATACTATTGTAAAGGCAAATGCCGTTGATGATATAGTTGAGTTTTGCAAGTTGCCTAAATCTGTGTATGGGATTAGTATGGACTACTGTCAAGTCGATAAAAACAAACTTACATTTGTATGTCACATAGACAAAGAATCTGACTCTTATAAAGCATTCCTAAAAATGATAGATAGTACTGATTCGGAATCTGTCAAACAAGACATAGAGGAAGTATATGAACAAAATGGTGGCTCGATAAATACTCAAAATATTAATCTGTATGGAACACCATTTGACGAGACTTGGATTTTATATATGTTATTCAAATCACAGATGGTAGCAGATATAGGACAAGTTGTGTATTATCGTAATTTAACAGACGAATTACGTCAGAATAAAATAAAGTTTCAATTTGACATAAAAGGAACTGGTATCCTGCACGATACACCCAACAGGATTATCCATAGAATGTCTATTGACATGAATGATTTTGATGAGGTTGCTACGATAAAGAAATATAATGGAAACGTGGAAGAAGTGATAAAAGAAAAATACACGATGCTTAGAGGTGTTAGGTTAAACCAAAAGTCATTGCCGACACAAGCTGGTTGGGGTATTACTCTTGATTCTATAAAAATTCAAAACAACACTATAACATATCATAGTGAGGTTTCTGATATTGTAGCAAATGCCACTTCATGGAAAGATATAAAAGGAACCATTCTACAGATGCAACTAAATATAGATGCCATTATTGACAAAGAGAAGCTGAAGAAAGCGAAAGGTTTTCCTTTGCTGAATATGAAAATGATATATGAGTGGTATAGAAAATCCAATAGGGAGAAAATTGCTTCTGTTACTTTTGCCTATCCTTCTCTTGAAATCTTGGATGCATGGCCAGACTCTATAAAATCAGAAGAACTATCTATAGACTATACATCAGAGGATGGTGAAACGAGAAATATACCAATATGCTTGTATGACCCCGTGGATTTAGGAGTTAGTGTAAAATGGTCATCAATGAATTTAGGAGCTGACAAAGTTGAAGAATGTGGCGGTTTGTTTGGCTGTGGTGATCTAACAGGCAAATTGAAAAGTAGAGATAGCGTAGATTACTACATTCCTGATACTATAAAGAGTATAAAAGGAAACTCATTATATGACATAGTTAGAC
>CAVCAX010000099.1:5289-6105 GCA_963599995.1 Coprobacillus sp. CAG:698 | reverse complement strand
CGTTTCCGCAATTCGGGCATTTCTTGCCTTTTGCTTCCGTTCCGTCCTGGATGTATTTCTTCAATGCGCGTTCAACGCCATTTTTCCAGGTATTGATATTTTCGCTGTCCAACTGCAATGAGCCTACCAATTTGATGACCTGTTCGATAGGCATTCTGTAGCGAAGCACTCCTGAAATCAGTTTAGCATAGTTCCAGTATTCCTTATTGAACTTCTCGGACAGTCCTTCGATGGTCATTTTGTATCCGCGTTTGTTCTCGAACTGGAAGTCGTAGCGCTTGTTTCCGTTTTCATCTATGTTTTTGATGATACGTCCGCTGGCTACACTTTTCGGGATGAATATACCTTCGTCGTCATCCTGCAAACCGGTGAATATTTCGTAAGGATGTCCGTCGAGCAAACCGACTAAGGCCACCCATTTTTCTTTATTGTTTTGGAAGCGAACGACATCTGCTTCAAGCACTGTCGGACGGGTCTCTACGATCGTAGGCGGTTTGCAAGGAGGAAGTTCCTCTTTTTTCTTGTCCGATTTGGTAGAGATCAATACTCCCGAACGTGAGCCGTCACGGTAGACCGTACAACCCTTACATCCGGATTTCCATGCTTCTACGTATAGGCGGTTCACAAGGTCCTCATCAACCTCATTGGGCAGATTGATTGTAACGCTGATCGAATGATCCACCCATTTTTGAATACGTCCTTGCATTTTTACTTTCATCAGCCAGTCAACATCGTTGGATGTTGCTTTGTGATAGGGTGATTGGGCAACCAGTTCATCAATTTCTCCCTGTGTGTACCGTTTGGACGGATCATAGC
>CAVCAX010000099.1:2657-5279 GCA_963599995.1 Coprobacillus sp. CAG:698 | reverse complement strand
GATCATAGCCGTTGGCTTCCATCCAAGTGACAAATTTATGGTGGAATACGATGTACTCTTCGAAAGCGTCTCCGGTCTCATCCACGAAGTCTACGTGCACATTCGTGTCGTTCGGGTTTACTTTTCTACGGCGTTTGTATACCGGCAGGAAAACAGGTTCGATACCGGAAGTAGTCTGTGTCATCAGGCTGGTGGTTCCGGTCGGGGCAATGGTGAGACAGGCTATATTGCGGCGGCCGTATTTTTTCATCTCTTCATACAGTTCCGGATCAGCTTCACGCAGGCGGTTGATGAATGGGTTTTCTTTTTCACGTTCCGTATCATATATTTCGAAGGCGCCACGTTCTTTTGCCATCTCTACAGAGGAACGGTAGGCACAAAGCGCTATTGTCTTGTGGACCTGTTCGGAAAACTCGGTCGCTTCTTCTGTGCCGTATCGCAGTCCTAAGGCTGCAAGCATATCCCCTTCAGCAGTAATACCTACCCCTGTACGTCTTCCCTGGCTGCTTTTCTTATATATCTTTTCCCACAATATACGTTCGGTGCGTTTTACCTCTTCATCTTCCGGGTCTTCATTTATCTTTTGCAGGATCCGTTCTATTTTCTCCAGCTCCAGGTCGATAATATCATCCATGATGCGCTGTGCCAATGCTACATGTTTTTTGAAAAGGTCGAAATCAAAGTAGGCATCTGGTTTGAACGGGTTCACTACGTATGAGTATAGGTTGATGGCCAACAGACGGCAAGAGTCGTAGGGACATAAAGGAATTTCTCCGCACGGATTGGTGGAAACAGTTCGATAGCCGAGATCTGCATAACAGTCGGGGACGGATTCGCGAATGATTGTATCCCAGAACAGTACGCCCGGTTCTGCTGATTTCCATGCGTTGTGCACTATCTTTTTCCATAGAACGGATGCGTCGATTTCCTTTGTTGTTGTCGGATTGTCGGAATCAATTGGATATTGTTGTACGTAAGGTTGATTGTTTATGGCAGCTTGCATGAAAGCATCGTCCAGTTTTACGGAAACGTTGGCTCCGGTTACTTTCCCTTCCGTCATCTTGGCATCGATAAATGCTTCGGAGTCCGGGTGCTTGATAGATACGCTTAACATTAATGCTCCCCGGCGTCCGTCCTGTGCAACTTCCCGTGTGGAATTGGAATAACGTTCCATAAACGGAACCAATCCCGTAGACGTCAATGCGGAGTTCTTGACCGGTGAACCTTTGGGGCGGATATGTGAGAGATCATGACCCACGCCACCGCGTCTTTTCATCAATTGTACCTGCTCCTCGTCAATTTTGATAATAGCACCGTAAGAGTCGGCCGCTCCTTCTATACCGATTACGAAACAGTTGGACAGGGAAGCTACCTGATAGTCATTACCGATACCGGTCATCGGGCTTCCTTGAGGAACGATGTATCTGAAATGATCGAGCAGTTTGAATAATTCTTCCGCACTGAGACCATTGGCATACTTGGCCTCGATACGTGCCACTTCGTTTGCAATTCTCCAATGCATGTCTTCCGGAGACTTTTCGTAAATATTTCCGAAAGAGTCCTTGACTGCGTATTTGTTTACCCAAACTCTGGCAGCAAGTTCGTCGCCTTGAAAGTATTGTAAAGATTCTTTAAAGGCTTCTTCATAAGAATAAATTCGTTTTTCCACGTTGGTATGTGTCTTAGATTTCTTTATTTAATAAGTAAATGTGTAGAAGCTTACTTATCATTAACAAACGTAGCCGCAAAGCTATGAATGTTTTTTGGTATATCAAAATAAAAATAGAATAATTTGTATGCGGATTATAAGTTTTCTACTTCGTAATTCTAATATGTTGATAGACAACGTGATGACGTTTTGACCTATTGCGTGAAGTTTTCTAAAAAGAAAATTAATCTATTTGTAAGAATGATGGATTGAATATTCTTTTTTGTTATCTTTGCGAGAAAAAAGATATGATTGATACCGTTAAGAACAGAAGAACAATTAGAAAGTACTTGCAAAAAGATATTTCTGCAGATTTGTTAAATGATTTGCTTGAAACTTCCTTCCGCGCTTCTACTATGGGAGGGATGCAGTTGTATAGTGTCGTTATCACGCGTAATGCCGAAGTGAAGGAAAAACTTTCACCGGCGCATTTTAATCAGCCGATGGTTAAGGGAGCTCCTGTCGTACTTACATTTTGTGCGGATTTTCGTCGCTTTAGTAAATGGTGTGAACAGCGTAAGGCGGTACCCGGATACAATAATCTGATGTCATTTATGAATGCGGCGATGGATACGTTGCTGGTAGCGCAGACTTTTTGTACATTGGCGGAGGAAGCCGGCTTGGGGATTTGTTATTTGGGGACTACCACCTACAATCCTCAAATGATTATTGATGCTTTGCAGCTTCCTGAACTTGTTTTCCCTATCACCACGGTGACGGTAGGTTATCCGGACGGTATTCCTGCTCAGGTCGACCGTTTGCCGTTAGAGGCAACTGTCCATGAAGAGTTTTATCATGATTACTCCGAATCCGATATTGACAAACTGTATGCTTATAAAGAGTCATTGCCTGAAAATGAACAGTTTGTAAAAGAAAACCGGAAAGAAACGCTGGCACAAGTATTCACGGATGTT
>CAVCAX010000099.1:0-2594 GCA_963599995.1 Coprobacillus sp. CAG:698 | reverse complement strand
GATAACGAGTTTATGTCAGATAATTTATTGAAAGTATTGCGTCAGCAAGGGTTTATGTGATTTAACAACTGATAGATAAAAAAAAGAGAGACAGGTAGGAATCCGGTCTCTTTTTTTTATCAGTTTTTCTTTTTCAGTGCAGACTCTATGGTTTCCAGGTCAGCGCGGAAACCTTTATCGACTTCGCATTGTCCTTTTACGGTTTTGCATGCATGAAGCACGGTTGCGTGATCTTTGTTTCCTATAAATTTTCCAATCTTTGAAGTGGAGAAATCCGTGTATGTCTTTGCCAGATACATTGCGATTTGGCGTGCCTGTACAACTTCTCTCTTTCTTGATTTGGTGTGAATGGTATTTGATTCAAGACCGAAATGCTTGCAGACTGTATTGATAATGTCATCAATGCCGATGCTTCTGGTCTCATTACGTACAACACCACGAACGATATGTTGCGCCAATTCGAGATCGATCTCCTTGTTGAAGATCGTAGAACGTGCCATGATAGCGATTACGATACCTTCCAGGTCACGGACACTTTCATTGACATTTTCTGCAATGTAGTCTATAACCTCCGGTGGAAATTGCAATCCGTCGCGATGGATTTTATTTCGTAGAATATTCTTGCGCAATTCTACTGTCGGTTTTTCCAGCTCAGCCACCATTCCCCATTTGAAACGGGTTAAAAGGCGTTCTTCCATCCCTTGCAATAAAACAGGGGCACGGTCTGAGGTCAGAATTAACTGTTTGCCGTTTTGGTGCAGATGATTGAAAATATGGAAGAAAGTGTTCTGGGTCTTGGTGACGCCTGCAAATTCTTGGATATCGTCAATAATCAGTACATCGATTGTCTGGTAGAAGTTTATGAAATCGTTGGTTGTATTGTTGCGCACAGAGTCCGTATATTGCACCTGAAAGAGGTGGGCCGATACGTATAATACTCTTTTTTCGGGATACAACTCTTTGATTCTCGTACCGATGGCGTTGGCGAGATGTGTTTTTCCGACTCCGGATGCACCGTGCAGGAATAAGGGGTTGAAAGCGGTACCGGCCGGATTTTGGGCAACGGCTTCAGCAACGCTTCTTGAAAGTTTATTGCTGTATCCTTCGATGAAGTTTTCAAAATTATAGTTCGGATTCAGATGGGGATCCAAATCTTGAGGAGCCGGAGCGTGTAGTATATTAGGTGCTTTATTACCGTTGCCGCGAATAATACTTGTTTGCGGTACGGCGATAGAACGGTTACTGGCTTCAAGATTCACCGTTTTATTCGGTATTGAAGTCCGGTCTACCATTACGTTATACATCAACTTGGTACCCTCGCCAATGACTTTATATAACGTTCTACGTAACAAGTCCACAAATTTATCTTCCAGAAACTCGTAAAAGAACTGGCTGGGAACTTGTACAATTAACGTTTTGTCCTCATATTTTAATGGAACAATGGGAACAAACCAAGTATTATATGTCGAATCGGGAACATTGTCTCTGATAATTTCAAGACAGCGGTTCCACAGCCCGACATGATTCGATTCACTCATAGCGGCTACAATACATTTATTAATTAAGCAAAACTTCTACGATTGCAAAATTGGGAATCTTATTCGAGAAAAACAAATCAGTTTTTTCTTGTATTTCTCATTGAAAGAATAATGCATTTACTTTCAGCTACTTATGACTTCCCAATAAAACAACCCTGTATAAGGGGTTGTTGCTTTTTTATAATATCTTGTTTATTAGTTGTTTAGTCTTGCTTTGATATTTTGTTTTTATTTGGGCAAATGCCTCTTTGTTTTATATCCTTTGGTCTGTATATGCACTTTACGAGACTTTTCTCTTTTCTGTTTTTCAACTGTGTTATTTAGATAAAATCTATATAACGTCAGAGTACTACTTATCTTTCTTTCCGAATAAAGAGAAGTGTACATAGCGTTTGGGATGTTCCTTCAAATCTTCAAGCAAACTTGCTGCGTTGGCAGTTGTTGCATTTAGATTGTTGTACAATTGCGGGTCATTCAAGAGTAACCCTACGGTGTTATCCTTGCTATTCAGTTTTTCTGTAATCATTTTTACATTAGCCAAAGTCTGTTCTATCTCGTTAAAAGTGTTGGCGTAATCTATTTTTTTCAGATTGTCGCTAATACTTATAAAGTTATCTCCCAATGTGTTCAACTTACCGGTTAGCTGTGGAATATCCCGTCCCATCAATACTTTCAGTTGTCCGCTGGTTACTTCAAGATTGGCAGTCATTTTCTCTACGGAATGTAAAGTAGCAGGAATGCTTTGATCTCCCAGTATTGTATTTAGTGAAGTCATTATGGAGTCGAGTTTCGGGAGCATTCGCTCGATTTGCGGCATAAGAGCTGCCACACTTTCCATCATTCCGGTATTCAAATTACCGGGAATTGTATCTCCTATGGCATATCTTTCGCGTGGGTTATTAGCCAGCAGGATATCCATTTTTACTCCTCCCATCAGTTCGGACGTCAGTTCTGCGGAACTTCCTTTGGGGATGCGTAGCTCTGTATCCAGTTCCACTTCAACAATTACGCTTTCGGCTTGATTGTAATCGTAATAAATATCCCGCACAATACCTA
>CAVCAX010000098.1:0-8628 GCA_963599995.1 Coprobacillus sp. CAG:698 | reverse complement strand
GTATATACGAATATATGAAGGATGTTCTTCCGCAAAATAAGACGGAAGAGCAAAAAATTCGCATGCTCGGAGATTTGTTGAAAAATATGGGGAAAGAGTGTTTAATAAAAGCAGAAGGACGAACTTGGTATACCATGCCTCAATCATAGAGTCTATATTATAGCGAAATTTAACGGAATTATAGCGAATTCGTCATTATTATAGCGGAAATCGTTTTGAGTCCGTCAAAAAATGACGGAGATTTATAGTGAAAGCAACTGATTATAGCGGATTGTATCAAACCTACAACCGTTTTAGTAGAACTTAAAATGCAAAAGATATATTATTAGGAAACAAGATAAGGTCTCTCAGAGATGAACAAGGGATATTGCAACGCCAAGTGGCTGCATACTTAGAAATAGACACACCCATGTTCAGCAAGATTGAACGTGGGGACAGGCGAGCAAAGAGAAGCCAAGTAATTCAAATGGCAACATACTTCAAAGTGGATGAAAAAGAAATGCTCACTCTTTGGCTTGCCGA
The DNA here is from genome assembly GCA_963599995.1 of Coprobacillus sp. CAG:698. Taxonomy (GTDB): domain Bacteria; phylum Bacteroidota; class Bacteroidia; order Bacteroidales; family Bacteroidaceae; genus Bacteroides. The sequence continues at coordinate 8,106 of CAVCAX010000098.1, read as the reverse complement.
CAAAATACTAAGCGATTTAGAGGGTGAAGATGAGTTGAAACTTACAGCCATTGAAACCGCAAAATCCGAGTTATTGGATGTTAATCGCTAACTTGCAGCAAACAATTTGTCTTTAGGAGGAAATAACACAAGATTGATTTCTTGCAAACAATGGGGAACTTTATGGTATCATTTATGCTTGATATTGTAAGGTTTCTTTTTGATTTACAGATACTTACAAAATATATACTGGTTCAAGCGCGGGAACTGTTCCGTCGGCTCAGTTTGAAAACTTGGGGGAATTAGGGCTACTATGGGACTGTATAAGGATATTAACACCCCCCCCCTGTTACAGATTCCAGTGAATGAACCTGTCGACAGGGGTGATTGTTTAGTCGGAGAGTTTGGGTACTCTCCTGTATGAATGCAAAAAGAGTGTGCAGTTGTTTATTGCTGCTGAATCAGTTCCATCCCTTTCTTGATGGCCTCTTCGTTCATCGGTATCAGATGGTGATGGCGTTCGGGGAGTGTCTTCTTTAACCCCTTGATGACATTTTCCAATGTTACGATGGGGCGGAGTTTCAATAGTCCCCCCAGCACGATCATGTTGAATGCTTTGGCATTTTTCATTTCATTGGCTGCATCCATCGCATCGATACGATATACTTTGATGTCTTTGCGTGTGGGCGGGTTGATGATTCCGTATCCGTCATAGATCAGTATTCCTCCGGGTTTTATGCGGTTTTCAAACTTCTCGAGTGACGGCTGGTTTAAGATGATGGCGGTGTCGTACTTGCTGAGGATGGGTGAAGATATCTTTTCATCGCTTACGATGACGGTAACGTTGGCCGTACCTCCGCGCTGTTCCGGTCCGTAAGCCGGCATCCAGGTAACCTCTTTCCCTTCCATCAATCCTGAATATGCTAAAATCTTGCCCATAGACAGTACACCCTGTCCACCGAAGCCTGCTATAATGATTTCTTCTTTCATATTATTCTGATAATGTGCCAATATGCCAATGTGCCGATTGTCGGTGACACTTGCTGCTTGGCTGAATTTATGCTACTATTATTCTTTATCTTTCAAATCGCCTAACGGATAGAATGGGAACATGTGTTCTTCCATCCATTTGTTGGCTTTTTCGGGCGTCATCTTCCAACCTGAACAGCAAGTAGATACGATTTCCACCAGATTGGAACCCTTACCGTTCATTGAGTTTTCGAATGCTTTACGGATCGCTTTCTTGGCTTTGCGGATAGCGGGAACCGATTGCACGGATTGGCGGGTGACGTATGCCGTTCCTTCCAGTTGGGCGGCGATTTCGGTAATCTTCAGCGGATACCCGTGGAGATGTACGTCGCGTCCGTAAGGGCAAGTAGCAGTTTTCATGCCGATGAGGGTGGTGGGAGCCATCTGTCCGCCGGTCATGCCATAAATGGCATTGTTTATGAAGATGATGGTAATGTTCTCGCCACGGTTCAGGGCATGAATGGTTTCGGCAGTACCGATGCAGGCCAGGTCGCCGTCACCTTGATAGGTGAATACCAGCCGGTCGGGCCACAGACGTTTGATGGCGGTAGCCAGTGCAGGTGCGCGTCCGTGGGCGGCTTCCTGCCAATCGATGTCAAGATAGTTGTAGATGAAGACGGCACAGCCTACCGGAGAGATACCGATGGCTTTCTCTTCCATTCCCATCTCTTCGATGACTTCGGCAACGAGTTTATGTACCACGCCGTGGCTGCAACCCGGGCAGTAGTGCATGGCATTGTCATTCATCAGAGTCGGCTTTTTGTAAACCAGATTCTCGGGTTTGATTATTTCTTCTTTAGTCATAACTTGTTCTCCTTATCTGTTGGTGAATCGTATAAAAAACTCCATCAGCTTGACGAAGATCGCCGCGCCGCAGACGTAGATGAATATCTTGAAATCATCTGCTACGAAGTAAACGATAATAGCTGCCAGAGCAAGTACCATGAAAAGTATGTTCAATACATTTCTTATTTTATCGGGATTCATCTTTATTCTATTTAACGATTAGACGGTTGGTGATCAGACGATCGGAAATATCGCTGAGTCTAACCGTAGTTGGTTATTGTATTATTTTCTCTTTGAGGGCAACCACTATTTCGTCGGGATCGGGAACAATACCACCGAGACGGCCGAAATGTTCTACTTTTACCTGTCCGTTTACGGCAAGACGTACGTCCTCAATCATTTGTCCGGCATTCAGCTCGGTAACGAGCATGCCTTTCACTTTGCCGGCGTATGCGGCAAGGGCTTTTGTGGGGAAAGGCCATAGCGTGATGGGGCGGAGCATACCTACCTTGATACCTTCTTCACGTGCCAGCTCCATTGCCTTTTGTCCGATACGCGCCATTGAACCGAATGCTACGATCAGGTATTCGGCATCTTCGCAGTCAATTTCTTCGTAGCGTACTTCCTTCTCTTCAATCACACGATATTTGGCCTGGAAGCGTAGATTGTTCTTTTCCATCTCTTCCGGACGGAGTTCGAGTGAGGTGATGATATTGGGTTTGCGGTCTTTGGTCTTACCCGTACTGGCCCACGGGCATTGTGCGATTACTTCCGCATCGGTACGGCGGGGCTTTATAGGCGGCAATACCACTTTTTCCATCATCTGCCCGATGACACCGTCGGCGAGGATGATGGCCGGGTTGCGGTATTTGAAAGCAAGTTCGAAGGCAAGACCGACGAAATCCGCCATTTCCTGCACGGAAGCCGGAGCGAGTGTAATCAGCTTATAATCACCATGTCCGCCACCTTTCACCGTCTGAAAATAGTCTGCTTGGCTGGGTTGGATGGTTCCCAAACCCGGACCGCCGCGCATCACATTCACAATCAGACAGGGGAGTTCGGCACCGGCCAGATAGGAGATACCTTCTTGTTTCAGGCTGACACCGGGACTTGAAGAGGAGGTCATCACCATTTTTCCGCTTCCGGCTCCACCGTATACCATGTTGATAGCTGCCACTTCACTTTCCGCCTGAAGCACTACCATGCCGGTAGTTTCCCATGGTTTCAGGTCGGCCAGTGTTTCCAATACCTCCGATTGCGGAGTAATAGGGTAACCGAAGTATCCGTCGGCACCGCAACGGATGGCTGCGTGAGCGATGGCTTCGTTACCTTTCATTAATACAACTTCTTCTGCCATATTCGTTTCTTTTATTCACATTTAACTTTATACACTGAGATACAACCGTCCGGGCAGACCGTTGCGCACGAGCTGCACCCGTTGCAGGTGTCTTCCACTACCTGCCGGGCATAGTTATACCCCTTTACATTCACTTCTTTGGCGAGTGATATTACATTGAGCGGACAAGCCACCACACACAGATTGCAGCCTTTGCAACGTTCTGTGTCGACTACGATTGCTCCTTTAATTTTTGCCATAATCTATCTATTTTATTACGTTTATTGATTATACATGTCTTTATGATAGAACTCTAGAATGTCCATTACCATTTGGCGGGCTTGCAGGGCAGGGCTTTCCGGATTAATCTCGATGGCGGATTGATAATTGTTGAGGGCCTGTTGCCAGTTTCCTTGTTTACGGTAGGCATTGCCCCGTAGGTAGTAAACTTCGTCTTTTCCGGCGAAGTCTGGTTGGGCGAGGAGGGCATCGAGGGCTTCAATCGCCTTGTCTACATATCCTTGATTGATAAGCTCTTTTATGGTCTCTATTTGTTCCATATCTGTTGAGTTTCAGAGTTTGCACTACAAAGATAGTTTTTTTATTTAGATTCGTTGCTCCTGAAGTAGGTTAAATTTCTGCCTTTTATTCTTTTTCTATTGGAAATAAAGGGGCTATAAAGGGTTTTTAACGACATTTTGTCATTTTATTCTTTTGTGGGAGGGCAAGTGGGTTACAAATTGTAAGATGGCGTTTGTCTTTGTGTGTGTTAAAGAATTCGGCTTGCTTGTGTTTATTGGTGTCTGTTTGGGCCGGAATGCTATATATTCAGTATGTTTTACTCCCCTTCACAACCTTCACCTTTTTCGGTCAAAACCCTTATTCATCAGGGGTAGCGGGTGAAGGGGGAGTCTTGTTCGGCGAGTCGGGTGAAATATTCCGCATCGTCTTGATGACAGTTGTTTTATATGTGCTGTTTTCATGCCTGAGTACGGTGCTTGCCGCCTGTAAGCACCGTGCTGGTGTGCCTTCACCCTCTATCTGCGATGAATAAAGGCTTAGGCTGAAAAAGGTGAAGGCGGTGAAGGGGGTAAAACAGATAGAATATGTGCTGTTTTTAGGACTGAATTCTGCTTAAGGAAACAGATGTTACCCCCTTCAAGAAAACATATAACGTCTTTCGGAAAAACATACTATGTCTTTTCAAGAAACATACTATGTCTTTTTTTGAAGGATGCTATATCTTTTTTTGAAAGACTTAAGTCTTTTGAGAGGCATGCCACATCTTTCCCCAAAAAGCAGGTAGCATGTCCTTTTACTCTTTTACGAGTTCTCCGTTTATGTATAGATTTTTGAAAGTGACGTCTTTCGCTCCTTTTATATCATTGGTCCCTTTGGCTACATTATTGAAGTGTGAGTCTTCCACACTGATATTGTATACATGCCGGTCGTCGTCCAGCCCGATGATGAGCACACCTAACCGGCTTTTTTCACAGGTTACGTTCTTCAGATGCACATTGCGGACAACCGGAGGAAAGTTGCGGTTGCACTTCTCGCGGCTCTCATATTGCAGGTTGATGCGCAATACGGCTTCCCGGCACTGGCCAACGGTGATGTTGCGTACAAAGACATTTTCGATGACACCTCCTCGGCAAGTACTGGTCTTGATACGGACTACTCGGTCCAGATCGGGACTGTCCATCCGGCAGTTCTCTACAAACAGGTTGCGGTATCCGCCGGATATTTCGCTGCCGATCACTACACCGCCGTGTCCGTTTTTCATGTTGCAGTTGCGTACAATGATGTTCTCGCTCGGAATATTCCATTTGCGCCCGTCGGCATTGCGTCCCGATTTGATGGCGATGCAATCGTCACCGGTGTCGAAGGTACAATTCTCTATCAGTACGTTTTTGCATGATTCCGGATCACATCCGTCTCCGTTGGGGCCCCGGTTGAAAATATTCACCCCGCGTACAATCAAACTTTCACAGAGAAGCGGATGAATCACCCAGAAAGGAGAATTCAGCAAGGTAACATCCTCTATCAGAATGGTGTGGCAGGAGTATAGGTTGATAAGTTGCGGACGCAAACCGTCTTCCGGTGTCATCACGCGTTGGTAGATGGGAGTGGAGGTCTCTCCATACATCAATAAGCGTTCGCGGCCTCCGTTGCGTTGTGCCACCATACCCTCTTTCCAACCATATCTGGCGGCGCCGCACATCGGCCACCAAGTGTCATTGGAACCTTGTCCGTCGATGGTACCTTTGCCGGTAATGGCAATGTTGGTCTCACCGTAAGCATAAATCAATGGGTGCGCATTGTAGCAGTCCAACCCCTCCCAACGGGTGATTACACCGGGGAAATACAGACTTTGGTCGGTGAGGAATTTCAGTATGGCGCCTTCTTCCAAGTGGAAGTTTACATGGCTTTTCAATGTGATAGGGCCGGTGTAGAATGTGCCTTTGGGAACAATCACCGTACCGCCGCCTGCCAGGCTGCATTGAAGAATTGCCCGGTTGATGGCTTCATGGCAGGGTACTGAGGCGTTGTCGGCTTCTGCCCCGAAATCCGTGATGTAGTAGGTCTGTTTGGGGAACGAGGTTTTCTTGATCTGTTTTTCGATCTTTTTGCTCTCTTTGAAGGCTTTGTCAAAGTCAATCGGATTTGCGAAAGTGATTGCTGCTGTCAGCAGCAAAGATAGGAATCCAAATAATCTTTTCATCTGTTTCAGGTTGTTTTTGATGGATAATAGATTTTGATAGTGCAAAAGTACGAACTGTCGGGCATCTCTATCTGATACATTTTGATTGAAAAGGTGGAGTTTTTGACTTAACGTGAAGAAAAGAGAATAGGTCCGGGTTTCCTTGTAAACCAAATCACCCCTGCCACAAATATATCGTGACAGGGGTGATTCTACATTTCAGATGTTTTGACGCACTTCAATGTCTTTATTTTACGGGAATTTTGTCTATTCTCTTCTGATGCCTTCCTCCCTCGAACGGGGTAGAGAAGAATTCCGTCAGAATCTGTTCCGCTTCTTCGGTATTGATAAAGCGTCCCGGCATCACGAGCACGTTGGCATCGTTGTGCTGGCGGGCAAGGCGGGCGATCTCTGCTGTCCAGCAAAGTGCGGCGCGGATACCCTGATGTTTGTTCAGCGTCATGCTGATTCCGTTTCCGCTTCCGCAGATGGCAATCCCCGGATAGCATTCGCCGGCTTCTACGGCCAATGCCAGCGGATGGGCGAAATCCGGATAATCACAACTCTCGGTAGAGTAAGTCCCGAAATCTTTGTACTCCCAGCCTTTTGCCTGCAGCCATCCGCGAACGAATTCTTTCAGCTCAAAACCGGCGTGGTCGCTACATAGTCCGATTGTTTTCATTATAACATTTCTTTTACCTGATTGTATACATTTTCGGCAGTGAAGCCCAGTTTTTCATCTAATACTTTGTAGGGAGCGGAGAAACCGAACGATTCGAGCCCGAACACTTTTCCGTTAGCACCGGCAAGACCTTGCAGGTTGACCGGCAGACCGGCTGTCAGACCGAAAATCTTTGCTCCTGTCGGGAGTACGGATTCTTGATATGCCTTATCCTGGCTGCGGAACAGTCCTTCGGAAGGGGCAGATACGATGCGGAGCTTCACGCCGTCCTTACGGAGCAGTTCGGCCCCGGCAACAAGTGTGGAGACTTCCGATCCGGAAGCTACGAGGATCACATCCGGATTCTCATCGGCACCGGCAATGACGTATGCGCCTTTGGCTACTTGGGCGTAGTCCGTTCCGGCCGGCAGATTGACAATATTCTGGCGGGACAGGATCAATGCAGACGGGGTATAGACATTTTCCATGGCTAACTTCCATGCGACAGTCGTCTCTTCAGCGTCTGCCGGACGGAGTACCAGCATCGAATTGTGGCCTTTGTGGTTTTTCAGTTTCTCCATCAATCGGATCTGTGCTTCCTGTTCCACCGGTTCGTGGGTAGGACCGTCTTCGCCTACACGGAAAGCGTCATGCGACCAGATGAACTTCACCGGTTGCTCCATCAGGGCAGCCATGCGGATAGCCGGTTTCATGTAGTCCGAGAATACGAAGAACGTGCCGCAAGCCACGATTACACCTCCGTGGAGCGACATACCGATACATATGCAAGCCATCGTCAGTTCGGCTACACCGGCCTGAAGGAATGCTCCGCTGAAATCGCCTTTCACGAATGCATGTGTTTTCTTCAGGAAGCCATCCGTCTTGTCCGAGTTGGAAAGGTCGGCAGAAGAAACGATCATGTTTTCCACCTGGGTTGCCAGCACGCCTAAGACGGTTGCCGAAGCTGCGCGGGTCGCCAGGTTCGGTTTCTGTTCGATAGCCTTCCAGTCGATGACAGGCGCTTTGCCTGAGAACCACAGTTCCATCTTGGCTGCCAGTTCCGGATTGGCTTTCGCCCATTCTGCTTTGGCAGCATAGCGTTCCGCAACGATTGCCTCCAGTTCTTTGGCACGTTTGGCATACAGTTCTGCAACTTCGGGGAATATCTGGAACGGATCGTCCGGGTTTCCACCTAAGTTCAGGATGGTGTCTGCCATGGAGACGCCGGCTGCCGAAAGGGGTTGTCCGTGTGTGGACACCTTGTTTTCGTAGCTGCTCTTGTCTGCACCCACGGCGCCTTTACCCATGATCGTGTTACCGATGATCAGGGTAGGACGGGATGTTTCGGCTTTCGCTTCTGTCAATGCCCGGCGTATTTCCGTCACGTCGTTTCCGTTGATCGTGATGACTTTCCAGCCCCATGCTTCGTATTTCATGGCTACGTTTTCTGTAGTCACTTCGCCTACGGTCGTGGAAAGCTGGATGTTGTTGGCATCGTAGAACATGATCAGGTTGTCCAGTCCCAGCGTACCGGCGATACGTCCGGCTCCTTGGGAAATTTCTTCCTGGATGCCACCATCGGAAATATATGTGTATATCGTCTGATTCATAACG
>CAVCAX010000097.1:3089-19038 GCA_963599995.1 Coprobacillus sp. CAG:698 | reverse complement strand
CAATATCCAGTCTCCTTCAGCATAGAAATATTTTTCAGAATTAAACTTAGCAATATTTACATTGATTTTTTTACTATACAGATACCTGTTTCTGGATCATGTACATAAGGATATAATACATCGGCAATGATTTTTGCAAATATAACACATCCCGACCACATTTGTCACTACTGAATAGAGACATTTAAAAATCACTTCTCATTTGTATATCCCCCATTCCATCATTTCATTACGACCAACCTCGCAGAGACACTTAGCCACAACCTCAAGAATCGTTCTTTTCATTGCAATTAATGTTATCCGGTAATGTTATCCGGCAGGACAAAAAAGTTAATTCCTGCATTTTCTTATCACACTGGCACATAAATCGAGATTTATACCTAAATTTGCAAAGTATATACAGAAAATAAATATTAAATGATAAAGAAATGGGAAAGATTATATTAACAGGGGATCGCCCCACAGGCAGACTCCACATCGGGCACTATGTAGGTTCTCTCAAAAGAAGAGTAGACTTGCAGAATGCCGGACAATATGAGAAAATGTTTGTGTTTATTGCCGATGCATAGGCCTTGACCGACAATATAGACAATCCGGAGAAGGTGCGCCAAAACGTAATCGAGGTGGCACTCGACTATCTGGCGTGCGGCCTCGACCCGACGAAAACCACCATTTTTATCCAATCACAAATCCCCGAACTGTGCGAACTGAGTTTCTACTTCATGGATTTGGTTACGGTGTCACGCTTGCAACGCAACCCGACTGTAAAGACGGAAATCCAGATGCGTAATTTCGAAACAAGCATTCCAGTCGGATTCTTTACCTATCCCATCAGCCAGGCAGCCGACATCACCGCATTCCGTGCAACGACTGTTCCGGTAGGCGAAGATCAGGAGCCGATGCTCGAACAAGCGCGGGAAATCGTACGCCGCTTCAACCACATTTATGGCGAAACGCTGGTAGAACCGGAGATTTTATTGCCGGACAATGCAGCCTGCCTTCGTCTTCCGGGTACCGATGGCAAAGCCAAAATGAGTAAATCATTGGGCAACTGCATCTATCTCTCGGAAGAAGCAGACGATATACAGAAGAAGGTCATGAGCATGTTTACCGATCCCGACCACCTGCGCGTACAGGATCCGGGCAAGATCGAAGGCAACACCGTGTTTACTTATCTGGATGCATTCTGCCGTCCGGAACACTTCGAACGTTATCTGCCGGATTATCCGAATCTGGATGAACTGAAAGCGCACTATCAGCGTGGCGGACTGGGAGATGTGAAAGTGAAACGCTTCCTGAACGCCATCATGCAAGAGACACTGGAGCCGATACGCAACCGGAGAAAAGAGTTCGAAAAGGATATTCCGGCCATCTACGAGATGCTGAAGCAGGGATGTGAAGTGGCAAGAGCCGCTGCCGCCGACACATTATCGGATGTCCGCAAAGCGATGAAGATAAACTACTTCGATGATGCGGATCTGATAGCCGAACAGGTGAAGAAATTTGCAGCAGAGAAATAAACGGAATAGAATAAACAGTATTAACGGAGACGTAAATAAAGGGAGGGTGGCAAAACTTAATTTCACCAAAGAAGGACTTCCTATTTGAAATCAAGACATCCCCTAAAGACAAAGGAAAGAGCCGTATCATTACTCTAAACAGAGTTTGATACGGCTCTTTCAGGTTTAACAGTTACGATCTGTAACTGTCTGAAGAGAACATTTCAATTTGGGTACCTTTCCTCACGATGCACCCTCCATCAATTGTTGGATTTCACCAATACGACACGGTTCAGGATCGGCTGACCGAATTTATCGACACCGCCATTGCCGTCTATACTTAAGCGGTCGGCTGCAATGCCGTACTGTTTGGTCAGTACATTTACCACTGCCTGGGCACGTTTCAGACTCAACTCTTTGTTGAAGTCGGGAGTACCTGTTGCAGAGTCGGCATATCCGTTCACAACATACTTCGTATCCGGGAACTTCTTCATCTGTTCGGCCAGATAAGAGAGGTTCATTGCCTCACGCGGAGAGATCTCGGCAGAACCGATCTGGAAGAATACGGTGCGGGGGGCGATGTTGACATCTACGACAACCTGCTGCTCGATGACCTCGGTAGTGGGCTGGCTTTCCGCATCCTGCAACTGTTGCTGCAAAGCAAGGTTGGCAGCCGCCATTGCATTCATCTGTTCGCGCATATTTCTCAGCTCCATTTCGGAGATAATCTGCGGGAACGGACGTTGGAATCCGCGGTTCGGGAAACGATAAGTCAGGCCGACGGAAGCGCCGAGAATGCCGTCATAATCATGTTTGCCTCCATGTTCGCCGTCAAACTTCCCTTCCAGTCCCGTAGCGCTCAACTCCAGGTTGATGTCGACAGCATTGGAAATACGGAAACGGTTGATCAAACCGGCATTCATGGTAAAGGCCTGCATGTGAGGCTTGGTATAAGAATGAGTGAAGCCGGCTCCCAAGTAAGGGATAATTTCGTAAACGCGGTGGGAATTGTAACCGCCGAAAAGAGCATTCAAATTAAACATGATGTCACCGTGCAGGTTCATATAGTCGAATTTCTGCTTGTAATATCCGCCGCCCAGCTCATTGCCGGTTACATACGGGGCAGTCTTGTCATACGAGAAGCCTTTTGCCTGCAGACCACTATACTGTAAACGCAGTCCCAATCCGGGAGTGAACCATTTACCTACGGCAACATTCAAGACAGGGCTGATGCGGTCTTTGAATTTACCTGCATTATCGCCGTTTCCATAAAGCACCTGGGCACCCCCGCCGATGGAGAAGAACCAGTTGCTCCAGAAAGGATTGGTCAACACCTGATATTTATCCTGTACCTCAATGACTTCCGTTTCGGTAACAGTAACTTGCTGAGCCGAGGATGCGGCCGCTACGCCGGCAAAAGCCAGCAACATTAGAATCTTTTTCATATACCTAAATAGTTAAAGTGGTTATTGTTTTTTTTCCTATTGAACTGTTTAAATAACACCACCGAAACTAAAAGGTTTTGAAAAAATAAGATTTTATGTCGTTTTCCGGGGAAAAGAGAGAGTTTTTTTCTATTTAAAGAGCTTTTCTATCTCTTCTTCCCTGATAGTAGCAAGCACAGTTTTACCATCCGGCGTATAATTGGGAGTAGCACAGGCAAAAAGACTGTCAACAAGGCTTATCATCTCCTCGTTGGTCAGTACCTGCCCATAAACGATGGCAGCCGCACGGGCCAATGTCAATGCCAGAATGCTCTGAATCTCTTCTTTCACATCACTCCCCTTCTCCATGGCCGTATGCACCATGTTGCGTACCAGCTCCAAAGGATTGAGCCCCTCGATGCCGGAAGGGATGCCATTGATCGCGTAACTTCCTCCTCCCAAATCGCTGAGGTCAAAGCCCACAGCCGAAAGATCGTCCATGATGCCTTGCAGTACAACCGCCTCGGAAGCCGGAAGCTGCAAAATCTCCGGGAAAAGGACTCCCTGAGACATCCCTTGCCCCTGCTTGATCTGAAGCATGTAGCGGTCGAACAGTACCCGCACATGAGCACGGTGCTGGTCGATCAGCATCAATCCGGACTTTACGGAGGTCAGTATAAAACGCCCTTTAAACTGCAGATGAAGGTTTCCTTTTTCCACAACAGGCTCATGGGCATACAATGTATCCGAGACAGCCGGCTGCCTGTCCTCTTCGGCAGGGAAAGATTCATCCGGTTCGATTTCCGTCTCCTCTGCAGGAAGATTCATCTTGCTGGCCTTCTCCAACCCGCTGTAAAGGTCTTCCCAATCTACCTTCTGACGAGAATAACCCATACCTCCGCCACTGTAGGAAGAGGTCTTGAATGGATTGAAATCCGAATTATATTGCACCCGCGGAGGTTCCGGAGGAAGGTTCTGTTCAAAAACCGGGATGTCGGGCATGTCTTCCGTATCAAAATCAATGGAAGGAACCGCATTGAATTTCCCCAACGACTCTTTGACCGCCGCAGAAACAATCTGCCAGATAGCCTGTTCGTTCTCAAATTTGATTTCTGTCTTCGTCGGGTGGATATTCACATCGATATTGGCAGGATCTACGTCAAAATAGAGGAAATAGGAAATCTGCTCACCTGCCGGAATCAATTGCTCGTAAGCCTCCATCACCGCTTTATGGAAATAAGGGTGCCGCATGTAACGGCCGTTCACAAAGAAATACTGATGCGCCCCCTTCTTGCGTGCCGTCTCCGGCTTTGCCACATAACCGGAAAGGCGGATCATCGTTGTATTCACATCTACGCTCAACAACTGCTGGTTAAGCTTCTTGCCGAAAATGGCAAGAATACGCTGGCGCAACGGAGACACCGGGAGATTAAACAATTCGGAATCGTTGCTGTAAAGAGAGAAAGCGACATCCGGATGCACAAGAGCGATACGCTCGAACTCTGTCAGTATATTGCTCAACTCCGTAGAATTGGCCTTCAGGAATTTACGGCGTGCCGGAATATTGAAAAACAGGTTCTTGATGGAGAAGTTGCTCCCTTTGGGACAAGATACCGCCTCCTGGCTCTCTACCTTGGAACCGGCAATGACCAGTTTGGTACCCAATTCTTCATTCTCGAGGCGGGTTTTAAGCTCAACCTGTGCCACGGCTGCAATGGAAGCAAGCGCTTCACCGCGAAACCCCATTGTACGCAAAGCAAACAGATCGGAGGCCTCGCGTATCTTCGAAGTGGCATGGCGTTCAAAAGACAGACGGGCGTCCGTCTCAGACATCCCCTTTCCGTCGTCGATCACCTGGATACAGGTCTTACCGGCATCCGTTACCAATACATGTATATTACCGGCTTCCGCATCGATTGCATTCTCCACCAACTCCTTAATGACAGACGCCGGACGCTGTATCACCTCACCGGCCGCTATCTGATTGGCAACCGAATCGGGCAATAAATGAATGATATCACTCATAATGTTTAGCAGTTAGAATTCAGTAAAATCACAATTTATAAATCACAACTCTCCCCAGCTCCAACTACCCGTTTGCAAATAATGCCACAGGAAGATCAATATAACGATAATCACGAGAATAACTCCCAAGTGCACCGGCTTTCGTCCACTCTCCTTGCGGCGTTTCAGGTGCGTAGTTCCTTCCACGAATTTTCCACGGATATCCTCCGGAGAGAACTCTTTCTCCGGCAACATGCCTAGATCACGCTTGGCCTGTTCTTCCATCTTTTCGAGCTTTTCTTTCCGCTCGTCTACGTAGATGTACTGATGATTGAAACGGCGCGGTTTTCTCATACCGCTATTAAACATTCCCATAGTCCTCCTATTTCATATTAATTAATTCACGCTTGGGTGCATTCAATGGCTTCCGGGTAGACTTGCGCAATACTTCACCGGCTTTTTTGCCCCGCCACTCAAATATATCCTCTTTATTCTGCGGCCGGATGTAATCGAACCAGACAAACGTGGGCAGTTTCATTTTATCAGCCGGAATCTGATCCATCGGATAAAGTACTCCGTCCGATTTGGGACTCATAACCATACGCTTCATTTTGCGGTCTTTCAGATACATCGTCAGCAAACTGGTCTGGGAGGTGTTCATGCCAATCATCGTGCTATCCTCTTCCTGTGGATAAAAGACGACCAATACGTTGGCTATGACATCTACCTTCCGCATCTCACCGCTGTCAAAATAGGCTTTGATCTCTTTTCCCGAAACCTGGTTGTAGTGCAGCGAATCTTTCATCTCCACCGTCAGTGCCTGATTGATGATGTGTGCCCAATCGATCGTACTGTCATTCATATAGATCTTGATCTCTTCGCCCAACAACTGCTGGCCTTCGTTCCAAAGGATCGGGTCGGTATACATTGTCACACAAGAATCTTTGGAATTATAGACCAATGAGTCACAGACGCCCTGCAGGTCCGTACGGAACATGCGCACCTTGTGATAAGCCCTCATCTCACGAAACATCGAATCCGTATTCAGATATGAGGTGATCATCATTAAAGTATCGGCATGCATATAAAGGCTGTCGCCCTGAGAATAGTCGATAGCAACCGCCCGTTTTGTGGCGAAAGCGCTATCGGTCAGTTCATTGTAAAAACAGTAATCTCCCGTCAGCATATTGCGATTGACACTGTCGTTCATCACCACATTGTCGAAAGCCTCGCCGTACCCCGATTTGCGGTCGTAGAACAGGCTGTCGCCGGTCATCCGCTTCCCTTGGTTCGTCAATACGGAGCGGTCCAGCAATTCGGCCTGCTCGGTCAAGGTATTGTAAATACCCCGCTCCGAGAAGATGTGATTCTCATCGCTCACAATCTCAGACGGTCCGAGGATGGTTGCTGTTTTGGATACGGTATTGTACTTCAGGGTATCCGAGGTCAGGATAAACTTGGGATTGACCAACTTCACATTATGATTGAAGACGGACAGCTTGGTAGACGGGCTGTATTCGCCCCAGTCGGAAGTAAGCACGTTCTCTTCGTCCGTCAAGGTACCTCCCTCGAAATAATATCCCAAATCATAAACGCGGTCGTAATTCAGACTGTCTGTCAGCAGCGTCGTGTTACGGTTGATCATCTTAACATTCTCACGAAGCTGGGCCAACTGGGAGATGCCGTCATAGTAGAGGTAATCGCCATAGATAAACAGCGTATCTCCCTGCTCCATCCGCACATTGTTAAAGGCCTCTACCGAGTTCGTATTCTCATAGATCAACGCACTGTCACAGTACATGTACATACTGTCATGGCGCAACCTTACCGAACCGACAAGTACCTGCACGTCCGGACGCGACATCTTATCGGCTCTACCCTCGTCGGCATGAAGAAGATCTACTTTCGTCTTTTTCTTCTGAGCTTTCTGTTGAGGTTGCTGATCCTGAGCCCAAAGGAAATATGCCCCGAACAGGCATATCACCCCCGTAAGGATGCTTTTAAAAAAGACATTATTCGTTCTCATTAATCTTTAATCCAACCCGGATACTTGAAATCGCAGTTTTTCCAGTTTTCATTGATACGTACATAAGTATGCTTCTGCTTTTCCAAAATCCATTTATGCAGCATCTCGTCACGGCGTTTGGCGATAACGATCTCTTTCAGATTCTGATAATCTTCCGTAATGGTCGCTTTGTGGCCGTTGATACGGGTCTTTAACTTCACAATCGCACAGATCTCTTTCCCGTCTTTCTCGTTGACCATGGTGAAGGCTTTCGAAATCTCACCGACGTTCAGCTTATCCACCACCTTTGCCACATCCTGCGGCAACTCCTGCATCTCGAACTTGGAGGTAGCCATGGCGTCATTGGAATTGGTGTTCACCATCAATCCGTGATTGTTACGCGTATCCTTGTCGTGAGACAGTACGGCAGCCGCATCATCGAATGAGAATTTACCGGAGCGGATATCATCGGCAATAGAGTCCAGACGTCCACAGGCCTCTACCAGCTCGTTTTCGGAGACTTTAGGACGCAACAGAATGTGACGGGTGTTTACACGGTCGCCACGTTTTTCTATCAGCTGTATGATATGGAAACCATATTCCGACTCCACAATCTTGGAGACCTTCTTCGGGTCCTGCAAACTGAAAGCGACGGCGGCATAAGCCGGGTCCATCATTCCCTTGCCCATGAAATCGGTTTCACCGCCCCGCATGGCAGAGCCGCGGTCTTCTGAATACAGACGGGCCAAGGTGGAGAATTCCGTCTCTCCTTTATTCACACGGTCGGTATATTCGCGCAAGCGTCTCTTCACATCTTCTATCTCCTCAACAGGGATTTTGGGCTGCAAGGTAATAATCTGTACCTCTACCTGTGTAGGAACATAAGGGATGCTGTCCTGGGGAAGGTCCTTGAAATAACGGCGCACTTCGGAAGGGGTCACTTTAATATCTCCCACAAGTTTCTGCTGCATTTTCTGCACGGTAAGTCCCTCGCGTGCATTCTCGCGAAGAGTTTCACGTATCTGAGACGGGGTTTTGTTCTGTTGCTCAAAGAAGTATTCTTCCATCTTTTCTCTTGAACCCAACATCTGTATCCAGTGGTTGGTCATCGCATCTACCCGCTGAATCACCTCACTTTCGGGAACCTCGATACTATCAAGGCGCGCCTGGTGTAAAAACAATTTCTGTACGGCCAGCTCTTCCGGAATCACGCAATAAGGATCACCGTCTATTTTACGTCCGTCATACAAGGCACTCAAGCGTGCTTCTTCTACTTCCGATTTCAGAATAGCTTCGTCGCCTACAACCCAAACTACTTCGTCAATCACATTGTCCTGTCCGTACATTGCCGTGTCAGCCAGTATTGCCAGCACAAATAAAACAACAAATCTAAAGTTTACGAACTTCTTCATTCTTTGTATTTAATAATTATATATAATCTTATTCCTGTCTACAGCACGCTTATACAAATCATCTTTCACCCGCCGCATAAAATCGACCCGCTTTATGTTGACAAGCATGTCTTTCACTTCCGGCATTGCAAATTCATAAGGTGCCTCCTCTCCCATCGCCCGATAATCGGTCACATTAAGAAAGTAATGAAAAGCGGTATCTTTCAACTCCACATGGCGGTTCTTACTGATATATTCTTCCGGCATCTCTGCCTGCAAGGGAATCATATCCAGCACTTCGCTCAACGGCACCCATTTATCGTAGAAGTATTCATATTTCACTGCATTCTGGAAGCTGTATTTTTCCAGATGCTCCACAGCTTCCTGTGCATCGGACTTATACCATTTCCGGACATTGGCAATTTGAGGAGCAGTTAAAGGCACTTTGATAAACAACCCTTTCACCAAGGGGCGGTCCAATTTGAAAAGTTCTTTGTTTTTCTCGTAATATTCAGCAAGTTCCTGTTCCGGAATCTCATTGGAAAGTTTCTGCCCGATCAGCTCTTGCTGGTAAGTATGCATAATCAAGGCCCTCCGGTAATTCTCTACCAGCCTTTCAATCTCTTCGTTATCGGGGATGTTGTTCTCAGCCTTCTCATACAACAGGACGTCTTCCGCCCAATCCCGTATATAGTGCTCGGTGAAAAGCAGACTGTCATCTTTTGACAACCCGACAGGAAGCACGGATTGCAGGTCTTCTTTGTACAAAAAGTTCCCATCCACCTCTACCAGAGGAGTTTTCCCCTTATGATCATGGCTGTCCGTACACGCCGCACAGAAAAAGAGAGAAACCAGTAAGAGGCCCGTTATTCGCATTGTCAACTGAATTTATACTTATATTCAAGGTACGAAGATAATGCAATAATCGGTTATATCAGTGATTATTAACTGTTTTTAAAACCTCTTGGTTAATTTCAACCTTACTTTCGGCACGTAAACGCTTCACCCAAAGCGATTCAAGGAAATTCTGATAATCGGCGGCAAGTGGTCCGCGCACCTCGTTATAGCTATCCGGACCTTTCCGTTTTCCGCCAAAAACAGTTGTAAAAGGATAAGCCTCCACCGGTTCGAAACTACCGGATTTAAAGACCAGTTTGTCTACATATTTATTGTCGCCCTTCGCAAACAGACCTTCCTCTACCTTCACGATTTCCGCAACCGAATCATTATATGTTTTGGTAATGGTATCGGCCCAGACTTCTTCCGGCAATTTCTTTATGAGTTTCTTTATTTCTTTGGCCATTTTCTTGTCGGCGCAATGCACTACGATGCCTTTATAACGCGGCTCTTTGTAATTATAGTCCGACTTATGAGAAGCAAAATAAGCAGCCTGTCCGGCTTCATCGGCAACAGCCCGTTCCCAAACCTCACGATTGCTGATTTCGAACAGCAACATTCCTTCTTTATACTCCTGCATCAAAAGACGGAAAGCCGGATATTTCTCTTCCAGACGACTGTTCTCATAATCGAGCACCGACTTCACCGTGAATGCTTCCAACTGCATTTTCAGGCTTCTGGGATATGATGCGGCAAAGCGCTTGAAGTCCGCACCGGTATACGCATGGTTGTCCAGCGTAAAGAGAGTTTTCTCTGTCTCTCCTTTGGTCAGCAGTTCCTGCAAGGCGTTATTATCGGGCTGATAGTTATATTCTGCCTTCAACTTCTCAACGCATGCTTCCGTGCCTTTATCAATACCGGATCTGCGCGCCAGACGGCGGCTGATCTCCTCTTTCACTTCTGCGAAAGGAGCCAATTCTTTCCGGTCGAGTACCTTAACGATATGCATGCCCTGAGGGGTAAAGAACGGTTTGGAGATCTCTCCGCTCTTCATTGCAAAAACGACATTCTCAAATTCTTCCGGAGTCTGAAGGAAGCCCACCCAGAACGGATTCTTATCATCAGAAAACTCACTGACGTAAGATGCAAAATCAGCATCCGGATTGGCAGACAAAACCCGATACAGGGAGTCCATGCGAGCTTCGGTTTCGCTCACCAAGGATTTCGAGGAGGTCTGCGGCAAATACTTGAAAATGTGCATGACCTGTACGTACCCCGCATGTGAAGCAGCTTTCATCTTGTCATAAAACTGGCGTGCGTATGCTTCGTCTGCCTCTTCATCGGTCAAATATGATTTTGCCAATTGGCGGCGATACCCATTCAACTCTTCGCGAAAAGCACGGGTCGTGTCGATCCCGGCAGCTTCGGCAGCCGCCACTTTCAGCTTAAAGTTGATAAAAAGATCGACGTATTCATCCAACGTCTTAGCCTCCAACTCATTCAGGGAATTGTTCTTGTTATAGATGTATTCAAACTCGGAGCGAGTAATATCTTTCCCGTTAATCCGCATCAACACCGGATCTTCTTGTGCAAAAGCTGAAAGCCCGAACAGGCAGGTGAGCAATAAAACCAGATTTCTTTTCATAACAAAGTTTCATTTACATACATACGTTTTATTAAACGCTGAAAGAGAAAAAAAATTGTATCGCCCTAAAATTAAAAAGCCTGCCTTCAAAATATGACAAAGCATAATCAAAGGCAGACTGATTTATTTTAACCGACAGATGTTTCTTATTCCGGACGGCTGTAGTTGGGTGATTCACTCGTAATAGTCACATCGTGCGGATGACTTTCCATTACACCGGCATTGGTGATGCGGGTAAATTTCGCGTCATGCAGTTTCTCGATATTGGGTGCGCCACAATATCCCATCCCGGCACGCAGACCTCCGGTCAGTTGATAAATGACTTCATACAAAGTGCCTTTATAGGGAACACGGGCGGCAATGCCTTCCGGTACCAGCTTCTTCACATCCGACTCACCGCTCTGGAAATAACGGTCTTTCGACCCGTTCTCCATCGCTTCCAATGAGCCCATGCCCCGATACGACTTGAACTTACGGCCATTGAAAATAATCGTTTCGCCCGGACTTTCTTCCGTTCCGGCTACCAATGAGCCGATCATCACGGAATAACCGCCGGCAGCAAGGGCTTTCACCACATCGCCCGAATAGCGCAAGCCGCCATCTGCAATCAGAGGGATGCCGGTGCCTTTCAAGGCTTTTGCCACATCATAAACAGCCGACAGCTGGGGAACTCCCACACCGGCCACCACACGGGTCGTGCAAATAGATCCCGGGCCGATTCCTACTTTCACTCCGTCAGCGCCTGCATCGACCAATGCTCTGGCTGCTTCACCGGTAGCGATATTACCTACGACGATATCAATATCCGGGAAGTTCTTTTTTGCTTCTTTCAACTTCTCGATTACGAATTTCGAATGTCCGTGAGCTGTGTCTATCACGATGGCATCCACGCCTGCATCCACCAAAGCCTGCATACGTTCCATCGTATCCGCAGTCACTCCCACACCGGCAGCCACACGCAAGCGCCCTTTAGAGTCTTTGCAAGCCATCGGCTTATCTTTAGCTTTGGTTATATCCTTATAGGTTACCAGACCGATCAGTTTATTGTCTTTATCAACCACCGGAAGCTTCTCTATCTTATATTTCTGCAGGATTTGTGCGGCTGCTTCCAAATCGGTAGACTGGTTGGTGGTAACCAGATTATCTTTTGTCATCACCTCGTCGATACGCTTGTCCATATCACGCTCAAAACGAAGGTCACGGTTCGTTACAATGCCGACAAGATACCGATCGTCATCTACTACCGGAATACCACCGATCTTATATTCAGACATCAAGGCAAGGGCATCACGGACAGTGGAACCTTTTTTGATAGTCACCGGATCGTAAATCATGCCGTTTTCGGCACGTTTAACTGTGGCGACCTGCTTGGCCTGTTCTTTAATAGACATATTTTTATGGATAACGCCAATTCCTCCCTCACGGGCTATCGCAATAGCCATTTTAGCTTCCGTTACCGTATCCATGGCTGCGGTCACAAAAGGTATCTTCAACTCAATGTTTTTTGAAAACTTTGTCGAAAGCTCGACAGTACGCGGTAAAACTTCGGAATAAGCGGGGATCAACAAAACATCGTCATACGTTAATCCGTCCATTACAATCTTATCAGCAATAAATGACATAGGGCTATGCGTTTAAAATTTATTGCGTGCAAATATACAGTTTTTATTCAACACAGACAAGGATAGAAATAAAAAAAATCCCCTTACCAAACAGTAAGAGGACTCTTCTATAAAATCGTATTCTATACAGTCTCACTTTCTTAATTAGCCATTTCCGAAATGAACTTAATACGGACCAGGCGTACCTCTTCTTCCGTGAAATCATCACCCAATTCATCAAGGGCATCGTCTATCTTGTCAGTGGTCGATTCTTTGAAATAGTCATAAATATCGAGCATGTGATCCTCGTCCATGATTTCGTCAAGGAAATAATCTATATTCAGCTTGGTACCCGAATAGACAATTGCCTCTACCTCATCCAACAATTCTCCAAACTCGATTCCTTTCGACAAGGCAATATCGTCCAAAGCCACCTTACGGTCGATAGCCTGGATAATGGAAACCTTCAATTTGGATTTATTTGCTACCGTACGTACGCGCAAATCCTCGGGACGCTCGATCTCATTCTCCTCGCAATGACGTTTGATCAGTTTACAGAACTCCTCACCATAGCGTTTGGCCTTTCCTGCGCCGACTCCCGGGATATTCTGCAATTCCTCAAGCGTCACCGGATAAATCGTAGCCATCGCTTCCAAAGAAGGATCCTGGAAAATCACATAAGGCGGCACTTCCAACTTCTTCGACAGTTTCTTTCTCAAATCCTTAAGCATCGAATAAAGCGCGGGATCCACCGCACAGGAACCACCTCCGCGAGCCGGAGTCTCTTCTTCCACTTCCTCAAAATCATTGTCTTCGGTTATCTTGAACGACTTCGGTTTCTTCAGAAATGCATGTCCCTCCTCCGTTACTTTCAACAGACCATAGTTCTCCACATCTTTACTTAGATAGCCGGCAATCAGCGCCTGGCGGATCACGGCATTCCACGTCTTATCTTCCTCGCCCATACCGGAACCGAATACTTCCAAATCCTCGTGCAAATGTGCTTGTACTTCGGAAGTTTCCCTTCCTTGTAAAATATCTATTATATAATCCGCTTTAAAGTTTTCTTTTACAGCTATGACCGCTTCAATCACAGCACACAATAATTCTTGAGCCTCCACTTGTTTTTTAGGGTTTAAACAGTTGTCACAATTTCCACAATTATCTTCCAAATACTCCTCACCGAAGTAATGTAATAAAGTCTTACGACGGCAAACGGATGATTCGGCATACGCAGCAGTCTCTAACAGAAGCTGCTTACCGATTTCCTGTTCTGCCACCGGTTTTCCCTGCATGAACTTTTCCAGTTTCTGCAGGTCTTTGTTTGTATAAAAGGTAATACACCGACCTTCACCGCCGTCTCTGCCGGCACGTCCTGTCTCCTGATAATATCCCTCCAAGCTCTTAGGTATATCGTAATGTATCACGTATCTTACATCCGGTTTATCAATACCCATACCGAAAGCGATGGTTGCCACAATCACGTCGATCTTCTCCATCAGGAAATCATCCTGATTCTGGGTCCGCGTAGCAGAATCCATCCCTGCATGATACGCTCTTGCATTGATGCCGTTGGCTTGAAGTATTTCGGCAAGCTCCTCCACCTTCTTACGGCTCAGGCAATAAATAATGCCGGACTTTTCCGGATTGTTCCGGATAAACTTGATGATATCCCTATCGATGTTTGCAGTCTTAGGACGTACCTCGTAATACAAATTCGGACGGTTAAATGACGACTTGAATATTTGCGCATCGACCATGCCCAGGTTTTTCTGAATATCGTGTTGTACCTTCGGGGTTGCCGTTGCAGTAAGTGCTATAAGAGGCGCTTTCCCAATTTCATTGATAATAGGGCGTATCCGCCGATACTCCGGACGGAAGTCGTGCCCCCACTCCGAAATGCAGTGAGCTTCGTCAACCGCATAGAATGAAATCTTAACCGAACGGAGAAATTCAACATTCTCTTCTTTCGTCAATGATTCCGGAGCGACGTATAGCAATTTTGTTTTTCCGGCAAGGATATCAGCCTTCACTTGGTCTATCGCACTTTTATTCAATGAAGAATTAATAAAATGAGCAACGCCGTCTTCTTCACTAAAATTGCGCATAGCATCCACCTGGTTCTTCATCAATGCAATCAACGGAGAAATGACAATCCCCGTACCTTCCATCAAAAGAGAAGGCAACTGATAGCATAAAGACTTTCCCCCTCCCGTAGGCATCAACACAAAAGTGTCTTTTCCATCGAGCAAGTTCTGAATGATCGCTTCCTGATTTCCCTTAAATTTATCAAACCCGAAATACCGCTTCAGTTGGTCTGTCAAATTAATCTTCCCTGCCATCTTTAATAGGTTGTTTTATTCAGTTCATGGTTTTACGTTAGAGTTCCTCTTGCAAGAGACTGCTTTGTACTTCTACAAATGCTTTCTATGGGCTTTTGCCGATGCCTTGACCGTCTTTTCAGTCCGAAAACTCATTTCAAACCGGCAGACGGCAAATCCAAAACAGTTTCTAAAAGAACTCTAACAAAGTTATAAACAACTTCTTAAATATCAAGCATAATCTGATTAATATTTTTCAAGAAAAAACAGAGATAAATCATCCTGTGCCTCTTACCTTTTGATTTTAAGCAGTTTGCAGTCTTGCAATATTTGCTTTCTCCAGTTGTTGTTTCGCATATTCCAAGGTCACTTCGTACTTTTTCGTCTTTTTCGAAGGGATCTCGAACATTACATCCATCATGATCGTCTCTACGATAGAACGCAATCCGCGTGCGCCGAGTTTATATTCCACCGCCTTATCGACAATATATTCAAATACTTCGTCCTGGAATGTCAGCTTAACGCCATCCATCTCAAACAGTTTGATATATTGCCGGATAATGGAATTCTTCGGTTCGGTCAGGATAGCACGGAGCGCATTCCGATCCAGCGGATTGAGATAAGTCAGCACCGGCAAGCGTCCGACGATTTCCGGAATCAGTCCGAACGACTTCAAGTCTTGCGGTGCAATATATTGCATCAGGTTATTTTTGTCGATAACGGCAGACTTGCGCGAAGCACTATATCCAATCACATGTGTATTCAACCGTTGGGCTATCTTCTTCTCAATGCCGTCAAAAGCACCGCCACAAATAAACAGAATGTTTTTCGTGTCCACCGGAATCATTTTCTGATCGGGATGTTTACGCCCACCTTGTGGCGGAACATTCACAACAGAACCTTCCAACAGTTTCAGCAATCCTTGCTGTACACCTTCACCGCTGACATCACGGGTAATGGAAGGATTGTCACCCTTACGGGCTATCTTATCGATCTCATCGATAAAGACAATTCCCCGTTCGGCTTCGGCTACATTATAATCTGCCACTTGAAGCAACCGGGTCAGAATACTCTCGATATCTTCACCTACATAGCCGGCTTCCGTCAGCACCGTAGCATCTACAATGGTAAACGGTACCTGCAATAACCTGGCAATAGTACGGGCCAGCAATGTCTTACCGGTTCCCGTGCTTCCCACCATGATGATATTTGATTTTTCAAT
>CAVCAX010000097.1:0-3079 GCA_963599995.1 Coprobacillus sp. CAG:698 | reverse complement strand
TCAATCTCCACATCATCAGCGTTGTCTTTCTGCAAAAGCCGTTTATAATGATTGTATACCGATACGGACAGAAATCGCTTTGCGTCATCCTGCCCGATCACATACTGATCCAGAAAAGCTTTTATTTCTACCGGTTTAGGTAGTTCTTTCAGATTTAATGTTGTAGTTCCTGTTGTCTTTTTCCCCATTCCAAGGGCTTCCTGAGTTATCTCATAAGCCTGTGTGGCGCAATTGTCACAGATATAGCCGTTCATCCCCGTGATCAGGAAACCGACTTCATTCTCTGCTCGGCCGCAGAAACTACATCTCTTTTTAGTTGTTTTCGATTCTGCCATTTTTATTTTTTAATCAACACTTCGTCTACCATACCGTATTCCTTGGCTTCTTCTGCAGTCATCCAATAGTCGCGGTCCGAGTCGGCCCACACCTTATCAAAGTCTGTATGAGAATGGTCGGCAATAATAGTATAAAGTTCTTTCTTCAATTTCTGAATTTCGCGGGCGGTGATTTCAATGTCCGAAGCTTGTCCTTGCGCACCTCCCATCGGCTGATGAATCATCACACGGGAGTGCTTCAATGCCGAGCGTTTTCCCTCTGCACCTGCCACCAACAGGACAGCAGCCATCGATGCCGCCATCCCCGTACAGATGGTAGCCACATCGCTCGAGATAAACTGCATCGTATCATAAATGCCCAATCCGGCATATACCGATCCGCCCGGAGAATTGATATAAATAGAGATGTCCTTGCCCGGATCTACCGAATCCAGATACAACAGCTGTGCCTGCAATGTATTGGCAGTATAATCATCAATCTGAGTGCCTAAAAAAATAATACGGTCCATCATCAAACGTGAAAACACATCGAGTTGTGTCACGTTGAGTTGTCTCTCTTCAAGAATATAAGGATTTAAATACCCTGCTTGCGATTTAATCACATCGTCCAGCACCAAGCCATTCATTCCTAAATGTCCGGTTGCGTATTTTCTAAAATCATCCATTTTCAAATTCCTTTCCTTTTTATTTATATAATGTAGCTGCAAAGAAACAAAAAAGAACACAGAGACAAAAAAAACACAGAGTTATAATTTTATAAAAACTCTGTGTTCCTATGATACTATGTTCTTTCCACAAGGGAAGTACTATTCGAACATTTTGTTGAATTCTTCCAATGAAACGGTTTTATTGTCCAATGTCACCTTATCTTTCAGCGCAGTAGCCAACTTGGCTTCCACTACACGACCCACCAAACCGTCTATATTTTCTTTCTTCTTCAGCATTTCCTGAGCATAGTTTTCAAGAATATCTTCAGGCACAGTCATCATGCCATACTGAGCAAACTGGGCTTTTGTTGCATTTTTGGCCATATTGACAACATCTTCCTGCTCTACTTTGATCTCATTTTCTTTAACCAACTGCTCCTTAATCAAGTGCCATGTCAGCTCTTCTATGCTCTTATCATAGTTTTCTGCCACGAATTCTTCGCCTTTCTCCTTGTTATTGAGAAGCATGATGCGTTTCAACAGTGTATCCGGGAATTCGAGCTTACCCACCTTCTCCATCAGCATCTTACGAACATCGATCAGGAATTTATAATCGCTGTCGGCAACAAACTGTGCAGCAATACCTTCTTTGATTTTGGCACGGAATTCTTCTTCAGTCTTCACAACATCCTTACCAAACACCTGATCAAAAAGTTCCTGATTCAAGTCACCCGGAACAAAGCGAGTAATCTCTTCTACCTGGAAGCTGAAGTTGGATTTCATCTCTGCAGCAGCTTCTTTTTCTATCTTCAGTAAGGAAGCGATCTCTGCCTCATGACCGTCATAAGCTGTGTTCGGATTGAATACCAGCACATCGTTCACCTTAGCATTGGCAAAAATAGCTTTCTGCTCGTCGTTCTTCATATAAGAAGGCATCAGCACAGCGCCTTCTACCTGAATACCGCCTTCTTTAGTATTGCCATTTTCATCCAATTCGGCAATCAGACCTTTCAGCATATCGTTATCCTCATAAGCTGAAACCTTATCATACTTACCGTTACGTTGAGTATAAGCTTTTACCTGGTTATCTACCATCTCGTCCGTAACTTCGATTGTATAGTAATCAACCTTATCCGCTTTGCTGACTTCTGCTTTAAATTCCGGTGCCAAAGCAATATCGAATACAAATTCGAACTCTTCCATGGTATCGAAATCGATCACCGGTTGCTTTTCTTCATTTGGCAACGGCTCACCCAGGATATTCACATTATTATCCTTAATGTAATCGTATACTTTTTCTGAGAGAAGTTTATTCACCTCTTCGGCAATAACCGATTTACCATACATCTTCTTCACCAGACTCATCGGAACCATCCCTTTGCGGAATCCCGGCATCTGTGCTTTCTGACGGAATGTCTTCAACGATTTATCTACCTTTTCCTGATAATCAGCCTTTTCCAGCTTTACGGTAAGCAAAGCGCTTACTTTGTCAATGTTTTGAAATGAAACGTTCATTCTGACAATTATTTATTTGATTTATACTTTATTCCATATTTAAATGAGGTGCAAAATTAGCGCTAATCTTTCAATTATCAAAAAAACGCGAAAGAATTATTCTTTATGAAACGAAATGAAACATACTTTTACAATACAACGATCTATCAATCACTCACATAAATCATACACGGTTCTTTTGCTCAAATCGCTTTTAATGGAGTAAGAGAATCTGTAGAAACCATCTGAGATTTGTCGCACAGCTTCATTAAAACAGAACAATCCATTCCGCTTATGGCCTTATCGGGGTTAGCACTTCAAGATAGACAAAAGTAACAAGAAATACGAATAGGCTGACATAAAATCTTCATATTGTGCATTTTGCTAACAGGCACTTTGAATAAAAAGCGGCAAATAGAAAAAAATGTGCATAAAAAGATGGATAATATGCACTTTTTCCTGCATATTTTCAGGTAAAAGAGGATGAATATGCACTTTCGACCGGAAAATTAATGCACTTTTCACCGGTGGAAAGCTTCAGTTTCTCGTAGAGGAACGACTCGTTCCTCTACGAGAAACCATAAGAGTCTCTACGGGGAAAGT